>NZ_CAFJ01000140.1 GCF_000239795.1 Bradyrhizobium sp. STM 3809
CGCATCGCCAGGACGAGCCGCACCGCTGGAGGCGCGCTGCGCCTCACGGGCCCGCTGGGCTGCTTCCGCCTCGACCTTGCGCACCGCCTCTTCGAGCGACAGCCGCTCGCGGGTGATCTCGGATTCGCTGAGCGGCGGCTGGACGCTGCGAAGTTGCGCGATCAGCGCTGCGCGAGCCCGCTCGTAAAGCGCGCGCCGGCTTTCGCCGGGAGCGTTGGGGTCCAATCCGGCAATGGCACGGGCTATCAGCGGGTAGTAGTCGGCCATATCAACTCAATTCGCGGGCTGCGCTGTCGGGTCCCGTCACGCCTCGAAGGGATTCTGGACCAGGATAGTATCCTCGCGTTCAGGGCTGGTGGAAAGCAGTGCGATCGGGCAACCCACCAGTTCCTCGATGCGCCGGACGTATTTGATGGCCTGGGCCGGCAGGTCGGCCCAGGAGCGCGCGTTCGCCGTCGGCTGCTTCCAGCCTTCGATCGTCTCGTAGATCGGCTCGACCCGGGCCTGAGCCCCTTCGCCGGCCGGGAAGTGATCGATCTCCTTGCCGTCCAGCTTGTAGCCGGTGCACACCTCGATGGTGTCGAAACCATCGAGAATGTCCAGCTTGGTCAACGCAAGACCGTTAATGCCACAGGTCCGCACCGCCTGGCGGACCAGGACGGCGTCGAACCAGCCGCAACGACGCGGCCGGCCGGTATTCGTTCCGAATTCACGGCCACGCTCGCCGATCTTTCGGCCGATCTCGTTGTCCTGCTCGGTCGGGAACGGCCCCTGGCCGACGCGGGTCGTGTAGGCCTTGCAGAGGCCGAGTACGTAGCCGATCGCACCCGGGCCGAGGCCCGCACCGGTCGCGGCCTGGGCCGCCACCGTGTTCGACGAGGTCACATAGGGATAGGTGCCGTGATCGACGTCGAGCAGCGCGCCCTGGGCGCCCTCGAACAGCAGGCGCTTGCCTTCGCGGCGCTTGATGTCGAGCAGGCGCCACACCGTCTCCGCATAAGGCAGCAACTTCGGCGCCAGCGCCGTCAGCTCGTCCAGAATGACCTTGCCGTCGATCTGTTCCAGGTCGAGACCGCGGCGAAGCGCGTTGTGATGGGCGAGCAGGCGGTCGATCTTGTGCGGCAGCGTGTCGAGATCGGCGAGGTCCATCAGCCGGATGGCGCGGCGGCCGACCTTGTCCTCATAGGCCGGGCCGATACCGCGACGGGTGGTGCCGATGGCGGTCGCGGCGCTGGCGGATTCGCGCAGCGCGTCGAGCTCACGATGCAGCGGCAGGATCAGCGTGACGTTCTCGGCGATGCGCAGATTGTCCGGGCTGATGGTCAGGCCTTGCGCCTGCAGCTTGCCGACTTCATCGAGAAAGGCCTGCGGATCGAACACGACGCCATTGCCGATCACCGACAGCTTGCCGGCGCGCAGCACGCCGGACGGCAGCAGCGCGAGCTTGTAGGTCGCGCCGTTGATGACGAGGGTATGGCCGGCATTGTGGCCGCCCTGGAAGCGCACGACGATGTCGGCCTGCTCCGACAGCCAGTCGACGATCTTGCCCTTCCCCTCGTCACCCCACTGGGCGCCGACGACGACCACGTTAGCCATTCGCAGCTCTTTCCTCTGCCAAGATCCAAAACAGCACGATCGGCTCGGTCGATATCGCTTCCGATGAGGGGCCAGCCTGGCCAACCATGCGCCCAGCCCAAATCGCGGCCGGGACCGCTCGCTTGCGAGGCGACCCACCGGATAAAGGAAGCCGCCGGGCTAGGCAAGCAAGAACGGGCCCCCGGAGCACACAACAGCGCCACCAAGCCTTTGATATGCCCCAAAATTTCATGCCGCCCCGGCTGCGGACGGTCTTCCGGAGCCCACGCGTCTGACGGCCAGACGACCCCGGCCACGACATTGAGCACGGGAACGACGGCGAATCTGCGATCGAGCCTGCAGGACCTGCCCTCCGGGCCGCATCGACCGCCCAGGTCTCAGCGCTGGATCCGCCCGTCGACAACCTCAATGATACGATCACAACGCCGCGCCAGATCGAGGTTGTGGGTGACGAGCAGGAAGCTGGTACCAGCCCTCCGATTGACCTCCCGCATCAGTTCGAACACCGCCTCGGCCGATCGGGTGTCGAGATTGCCGGTCGGCTCGTCCGCCAGCACCAGATCCGGGTTCATCGCCAGCGATCGCGCAACCGCGACCCGCTGCTGCTGGCCGCCCGACATGTTGCTCGCGAGATGGCTTGCGAATTTCGCCAGGCCGACCTGGTCGAGCAGCCTGCCGGCCTGCGCTTCGATCTCCGGGCTCGGGAAACCGCGGTCGACCAGCAGCGGCATCATCACGTTCTCCTTGGCCGTGAAGGCGGAGATCAGGAGGTGAGACTGGAAGATGAAACCGATGGTGTGGCCGCGCAGGTGAGTGAGCTCGGTATCGGAGAGCGAGGCCGTATCATGACCCTTGATGGTGAGCCGGCCGGAGGTCGGCCGGTCGAGCAGGCCGACGATGTTGAGCAGCGTGCTCTTGCCCGAGCCGGACGGACCGATCAGCGCGACGAACTCGCCGCGATCGACCTCGAGATCGATGTCGTGCAGCACCTCGGTCTCGGTCGGCAGGCCGACATTGTAGGCCTTGCAGACCTTCTCCAGCCGCAGGATTGCCTCAGCCACGGATCGCCACCACCGGGTCGAGCTTCGCCGCGCGCAGCGCGGGCGCGGTTGCGGCGAGCAATCCCGTCACTGTCGCGAGCAAGGCTGTGATGATGAACAATCGCCGCTCGAGAATGAGCGGAAACAACTCCGATCCATCGGCCTGGCGCTGCACGGCATGCCAATAGATCAGCGCGCCGGCGCCGAGCGCCGCGCCGAACAGCGAGCCGATGAAGCCGAGCAGCCCGCCCTGCAGCAGGAACACGCGCAGGATCTGGCCGCGCGAGGTGCCCATCGCCCGGAGAATGCCAATCTCCTTGGAGCGCTGGATCACCGACACGATCAGCACGGCCGCGATACCGAAGGCGACCGACATTGCGACGAACACGCGGATCAGCGTGTTGGAGGTCTCCTGGGCGCGCACCGCGACGAAGAACTGCGCATTGGTCTTGATCCAGCTGTCGGCCTTGACGAGGTTGGCGGCCTGGATCCGCTGCGCAATATCCTCGGCCGCGTAGATGTCCTGCACGGTGATATCGATGGTGGTGACGCCGCCGATCATGCCGAGCAGCGACTGCGCGGTGCGCAGCGCGACATAGGCCGCGCGCTGATTGACGCCCTTGTTGCCGAGGTCGACGAGGCCTGTCACCGTCAGCACGCGGTTGGCGCCCGAGGCGGCCTGGACATTGAGCTTGTCGCCGACGACGGCACCGAGATCCTTGGCCAGTTCGATGCCGATGATGATGTCCTCGCTGCTCAGCCGCGGCTCGCCCGCGACGACGTAGTCCGGCACGCGCACGATGGCGAAATAGCTCTCCGGCTCGATGCCGGACAGCGTCACGGCGCGGCTGGCGTCGCCGCGGATGGCGAGCGCCGAGCCGGAGATGGTCGGCGACACCGCGGTGATCTCCGGCATCGCCAGCATCTGGGCACGGATCTTCGGCCATTGGTCGATCGAGATCACGCGCTGGCTCGGCCGCTGCACGATGGCATCCTCGATCACGCCATTGCCGTTGCGCAGCGGACGCGCGACCTGGTCCGGCGTCAGCAACTGGATCTGCGGCTGCGAGGTCAGCACGCGCTTGATGAAGTTGGCCTCGAGCCCTGCGAGCATCGCCGACATGAACACGATCACGGCGACGCCGATCGCGATGCCGCCGATGATGAACAGGGTCTGCAGCCGGCCCTCGCGCAGGAAGCGCACCGCCGCGATCCACTCGAACGGCAACCAGCGGTTCACGGCAGCACCGGACGGAAGCGCTGCCCTGTGACGAGGCCGGAGCTGGCGGGCACCGCGATGTCGCCGGCGCTCAGCCCATCGACGATCTCGACATGGCTGTTGCCACGGATGCCGGCGCGCACCGGGCGCTTGACCGCGCGGCCGTCCTTCTCGCCGAGCACCCAGGGCTGCCCGGAGGTGAGATCATGAACCGAGCGTACCGGCAGCTCCAGCGTGTCCTTGCGGGACGCGACCTCGATGTCGACCGAGACCGTCATGTCCTGACGCAGATAGTCGGGCGGGTCCTTGACGATCAGCTTGACCTGCACCGAGGCGCGCGAGAGATCGACGCCCGGATTGATGTAGCTGAGCACGGCAGGAAAGCGCTTGTCAGGATAGGCGTCGGCCGAGGCCAGCGCGGTCTGCCCCAGCGTCAGCTTGCCGAGGTTGCGCTCGTCGATCTGCAGCACGAGCTGGACGTCGCCGGCGGGCGCAAGAACGAGCAGCGCCTTGCCGGGCTGCGCCACGGTGCCCTTCTCGACATTGCGCGTGATCAGTACGCCGTCGCGCGGCGCCGAGATCGTCGCGTAGCCGCGCCGCGACTGCGCGGTGTCGAGATTGGCGCGCGCCTGATTCAGCTGCGTCTCGGCCATGACGTAGTCGCTGCCGCCGGGGCTCGCGGTGAACACCTGGAATTCGGCGGCGCGCTTCTGCGCCAGCGCGATGTCGAGCGTCTTCTGCGCCTCGTCGAGCGAGGCCCGGGTGGCATAGCCGTTGGTCGTGAGCTGCGAGGTGCGGTCGTAGGTCTGCTGTGCATTGAGCAGCGTCGCCTGCGCCTGGCGCAGCGCCTCCGTCGCCGACGGCAGGGTGAGTTCAGCGAGCTGGCGCATGCGCGCCTCCGCCTGGGCCACCTGCCCCTGCGCCTGCACCACGGCAGCCTTCAGCTCGCGCGCCTCCAGCGAAATCAGCGGCTGGCCCTTGGTCACGCGCTGGCCTTCGAGCACCAGGACTTCATCGACCGTGCCGGTGATCTGGCTGCCGATCTCGACGCGGAACGGCGTCTCGACATGGCCGCTGGCGACGACCGTCTCGACGAGGTCGCCGCGCCGCACCTGATCGACCACGATCGCCGGGCCGAGCATGACGCGCACGCTCTGCCAGCCGCCGAGGCCGAGCAGAAGGATCACGGCGAGAATGAACCACCGATGCGCGGCAAGTGCGGACCAGACCTTCGACGAGGATTTGCTGCTCTGGCGCGGGAGGGCTGCGGCTTGATCGACCATGTCCGTCATTGCAATGGCACCCGGCGAGCCGGGCGGGATGTCGTCCTCGTGAATCTTCAGCCGTCAGCCCCACGGCCCGTTCTCCGGGAGGCTAGGTCATGCGCGCATCAGGATGTTGCGCTAGGTCAACCGCGGCGCGATCGTTCATGCAAATCAAGCGAGAACGCCATGAAGCTTTGTCCACGAACATGAACGGGCGCCCGTGAGCACTGAAACGACCTCCAGCCTGCACCGGTTCTGGCGCCTTTCTCCGGCACAGGCCGCCGAGCGGCTCGGCTGCGACCTCGATGGCCTGAACGAAGCCGGCGCTGCGCAGCGGCTGGTGAGCTACGGCCGCAATGCCGACACACCCTCCCACGTCGTCGGACCGCTGCGCGCCATCCTGCGCCGGCTGCTCGAGCCACTGTCGCTGATCCTGCTCGTCGCGGGTCTCATTTCGATGGTCACGGGAGACGTGATCGGCGGTGCGATCATCGTCCTGATCCTGACGCTGTCGATCGGGCTCGACACGGTGCAGGAGGGCCACGCCGTCAAGGCGGCCGAGGAACTGCGGCGATCGGTGGCGTTGAAGGCCGAGGTCAAGCGCGACGGCGCCTATCGCGAGATCGAGGTGGACGCTGTCGTGCCCGGCGACATCCTGCGCGTGCGCGCCGGCGACATCGTGCCGGCCGACGCGCTGATCATCGAGAGCAAGGCCTTTACGGCCGGCGAAGCGGCGCTGACGGGCGAGCCCTATCCGGTGACGAAGCAGGCCGGTCCCGCCGCCGATGAGAACGACACCTCGAACGCGCTGTTCCGCGGCTCGGTGGCGCAGACCGGCGAGGCCGTCGCGCTCGTCGTCAATACCGGGCCGAACACGATGTTCGGCGCAGCCGCCTCCGCGCTGGCGGAAGCGCAGGGACGCACGCCGTTCGAGCGCGACCTGCACGAGTTCGGCCTGGTCATCGCGCGGCTCACGCTGGCGCTCGTCGTCATCGTGCTCGCCTTTCGCGTGCTGTTCGGCCGTGACGTTCTCGACTCGCTGTTGTTCTCGGTGGCGCTGGCGGTCGGGCTGACGCCCGAGCTGCTGCCGATGATCACCACCGTGACGCTGTCGCGCGGCGCGCTGCGCATGGCCAAGCGCAAGGTGATCGTGAAGCGGCTGGCGGCGATCCATGATCTCGGCGCGATGTCGGTGCTGTGCACCGACAAGACGGGAACGCTGACGTCGGCCGAGATCACCCTGGCGCGCAGCATCGCGCCCGATGGCAGCGATCACCCGCGCCCCGCCGAGCTCGGCGCGATCGCCGCCGCGCTCGGCGGCGATCGCGGCTCGCTGGATACGGCGCTGGTCGCGGGCGCCGACCATGCGGCGGCGGGATGGACCTTGGGTGGCCAGCAGACCTTCGACTTCTCGCGACGGCTCGGCTCGGTCCTGGCGGTGCGCGGGACGGACCAGATCCTGATCGTGAAGGGCGCGCCGGAGGCTGTCATCGAGCTGTGCACGCAGCAAAGGCAGAGCGCCATCGTCGCGCTCGACGAGGACGGCCGCGGCGACATGCGCGAACGCGTCCATGCGCTGGCGCGCGAGGGACTGCGCACCGTGGCCATTGCGTCGAAACCCTGGAGCGGTACGCCACGCGAGGTCGAGACCGAGGACGAGCAGGAGCTGATCTTCGAGGGCCTGTGCGCTTTCGCCGATCCGCCCAAGCCCACGGCGGCCGCCGCGATCGCGGAGCTCGCCCGCGCCGGCATCGCGCTGAAGATCCTGTCCGGCGACGATCCTGTCGTGGTCAAGCGTCTGGCAGCGCTGGTCGGGTTGAAGGCCGACCGCGTGCTGTCCGGCAGCGACATCGCCGAGCTGAGCGACGATGCGCTGGCGGTGCAAGTGCGCTCGGCCGACGCGTTCGGCCGGCTCGCACCGGATCAGAAGTCGCGGATCGTGAAGGCGCTGCAGGCCTCGGGCGAGGTGGTCGGCTTCCTCGGCGACGGCATCAACGATGCCCCGGCCCTGAAGGCCGCCGACATCGGGCTCTCGGTCGACGGCGCTACCGGCGTGGCGCAATCGGCCGCCGACATGATCCTGCTCGCCAGCGACCTCGAGGTCGTCGCCAACGGCGTCGAGGAGGGACGACGGACCTTCGCCAACATCCTCAAATATGTCCGGATGGGCGCGAGCTCGAATTTCGGCAACATGCTGTCGATGGCGGTGGCCTCGATCATGCTGCCGTTCCTGCCGATGCTGCCGACCCAGATCCTGCTGAACAACCTGCTCTATGATCTCTCCGAGCTCGGCATTCCCTTCGACCGCGTCAGCCCGCAGGCGACCGCGTGGCCGCAGCGCTGGGACATGAGGCGGCTGTTGCGCTTCGCCGCGATCATGGGCCCGCTGTCGTCGCTGTTCGATTTTCTCACCTTCGGCGCCCTGCTCTATCTGTTCCATGCCACGCCCGACGAGTTCCGCACCGCCTGGTTCCTCGAATCCATGGCGACGCAGATCCTCGTCATCTTCATCATCAGGACCAACGGTCGTCCCTGGAGCAACCGCGCCGATCCGATGCTGACGGCGTCATCGCTGATCGCGCTGGGCGTCGCCATGATCGTGCCGTTCACGCCGGCTGGCGCCTGGTTCGGCTTCGTGGCGCCGCCGATCATGATGCTCGCCGCGATCGCGGCCCTCGTGGCCACCTATCTGGTCTGCGCGGAAGGTCTCAAATCGGTCGCTGTGCAATCCAGGACTGGACGATCTCACAGGCGGCATCAGCACCCGCGTTCATGACCACCGCCGCTGCATAGTCGCGATGCATCTGCCCTCTTGATGGGCAGCGGCAATTGGTGTCTCTCGACGAGGCCGGGGAGGACCAGCGGCCGGGATGACCGGGCCGGATGCCGCGGCGCAAGAACCGGGGCCAACACCGCCGCATGTCTGCCGCCGATCCCACCGCGTCCCCAGCGCCCGCGCGCGCCTGGATCGCCAATCAACCCTATGTGCTGCTCAGCATCACCGCGCTGTGCTGGGCCGGCAATGCGATCGTCGGCCGGCTCGCCGCCGGGCACATCCCGCCGGTGACACTGTCGTTCCTGCGCTGGTCGCTGGCGTTCCTGATCATTCTGCCGCTGGCCTGGAAGCAGCTCCGCCAGGACTGGCCGGCGATCCGCTCCAAGCTCGGCATCATGATCGCGCTGTCGGTGACCGGCATCGGCGCCTTCAACACGCTGCAATACTGGTCGCTCGAATACACCCAGGCGCTCAACACGCTGCTGCTGCAATCCGGCGGGCCGCTGATCGTGGCGCTCTGGTCGATGCTGCTGCTGCGCGTGCATCTCACTCTGGCGCAGGCGATCGGCATCGTGCTGTCGATGGTCGGCGTGCTGCTGATCCTGACGCGCGGCCATCCGGCCGCGCTCGCCGACATCAGCTTCAACAAGGGCGACCTGATCTTCCTGGTCGCAATGGCGGTGTTTGGCTTCTACTCCGTGCTGACGATCAAGCGGCCGCAGATCCATGGCCTGTCGATGGTGGCCTTCACCTTCGGCTGCGGCGCCGCCAGCCTGATCCCGCTGCTGATCTGGGAACTCAACACCCGCCCGGTGATGGCGCTCGACACCCAGAACCTGCTGTCGCTGCTCTACGTCGCGATCTTCCCCTCGACCATCGCCTATCTCTGCTTCAACCGCGGCGTCCTGCTGATCGGCGCCAACCGCGCCGCGCCGTTCTTCCACGTGGTGCCGGTGTTCGGCTCGATCATGGCCTTCGTCTTCCTCGGCGAGCGTCCGCAGATCTTCCACGTCATCGGCTTCGCTCTGGTGCTGTCCGGCGTCTACGCGGCCTCGCGCAAGCAGGCGACTTGAAAGAGATGCCGCGAAACAGCGGCGCTGCATGGCACCAATACGTCGCTATTCATTGTATCGCGACGCGAATTGTCTCACCATGGACGGCCTGACGCCCGAGCCTCCCGTGCCCACCGCATCACATCCCGCCACGCCGCTGGCCTGGCTCAACAACCAGCCCTATCTGCTGCTGACACTGGCCTCGCTGTTCTGGGCCGGCAACATCGTGCTGGCACGCTATGTCGCCGGCCATGTGCCTCCGCTCACCCTGTCCTGCATCCGCTGGATCGGAACCTTTCTGATGCTATGGCCGTTCGCGCGGGCGCATCTCGTGCGCGACTGGCGCACGCTGCTGGCGAGCTGGCCGCTGCTGCTGGTTTTGGCGCTGACCGGCTTCGCCATCAACAACGCGCTGTCCTATTGGGCGATGCAGTATACCCAGGCCCTCAACGGGCTGCTGATCCAATCCTCCGCCCCCCTGTTCGTGGCGCTGTGGTCGCTGGTTCTGTTCGGGGTGCGGCTGACGGCGGCGCAGTTCGCCGGCATTGCGATGTCGCTGACCGGCGTCCTGGTGATCCTGTTGCGTGGTGATCTCGGCGCGTTGGCTGCGATCCAGTTCAACCGCGGCGACCTGATGTTTGCCGGCGCGCTGCTGGTGTTCGGGATCTACTCGGCCGTCATGACGCGGCGGCCGGCCGTGCATCAGCTGTCGCTGATCTCGTCCTGCACCGCCTTGGGCGCCCTGCTGCTGCTGCCTCTGGCGGCGTGGGAATACGGCTCGGGCTTTGTGCTGCAGCTCGACCTCTTGTCGGTCCTGACGGTCGGCTACGTCGTCGTGTTCGCCTCGACGCTGGCCTATCTGTTCTTCAACCGCGGCATCGGCCTGATCGGGCCGAACCGTGCCGCTCCCTTCCTGCACCTGGTGCCGCTGTTCGGCTCCGTGCTGGCCATCCTCCTGCTCGGCGAGGAGCTCAAGCCGTTCCACCTCGCGGGCTACGCGCTGGTGATCGCCGGCGTGATCATCGCCTCGCGCGTCCCGCTCCGGCAGCCGCAGTCCGCGCCCAAGCCGTGAGCATGCGGCAAGACGCGCCGACGGAGCCAGCCGCCATCATCCGGTTGTCATCGAAATGTCAGCGTCGCGTCAGGCGTCCTGGCCACAACGCGCATGGTTCGAGCTCAGGAGGCTTCCCCATGCACCGATATCTGCTTACCACCGTCGCGATTCTCGCGCTCGGCACCGGCGTGGCGCGCGCGCAAGGCGGAGGTGAATTCCCCGCCACGCTGGCGGGTCACGCCGTGATGCCCGCCGAATCCTTCATCGAGGCACCCGCCGACGCGCCGGACGATCTCAAGACCTCAGGCAAGTACACCACCGGCAAGCGCGTCGACACCATCGGCAGCGTCATGGGCAAGTCGTTCGAGCGTCCGACCGGCGTCTCGCTGCCGTTCAAGGGGCAGCCGCTGCAGGGCCACTCCGGCATCAAGAAGATGGCCGACGGCAGCTTCTGGGTCCTCACCGACAATGGCATGGGCTCGCGCTACAACTCGCCGGATTCGATGCTGTACCTGAACCGCTACAAGATCGACTGGGCGAACGGCAAGGTCGAGCGGCTGGAGACGATCTTCCTGCATGACCCCGACAGGAAGGTGCCGTTCCGTATCGTCCACGAGGACACCGCCAAGCGTTATCTGACCGGCTCGGATTTCGACACCGAAGGCTTCCAGATCATCGGCGACACTCTCTGGATCGGCGACGAGTTCGGTCCCTACATCATCAAGGCCGACAAGAGCGGCAAGGTGCTCGCGGTGTTCGAGACGGTCGCCGACGGCAAGCCGGTGCGCTCGCCCGACCATTGGGCGGCGCAGTCGCCCGGCGCCCCCGGGGCGACCTACACCAACGTCAACCTGCGGCGCTCGAAGGGTTTTGAAGGCTTCGCCTCGTCGCCCGACGGCAAGTTCATCTACGGGCTGCTCGAAGGTCCGCTGTGGGACGCCGACAAGAAGGATTGGGAGCGGGTCGACGGCAAGGAAGCCTCGCGCATTCTCGAATTCGATGTCGCCGCGGAGAAGTTCACCGGCCGCTATTGGCAGTATGTGTTCGAGCAGAACGGCAACGCGATCGGCGACTTCAACATGATCGATCCGGCTCAGGGCCTGATCATCGAGCGCGACAATGGCGAGGGCACCGGCGACAGGGCCTGCCCGCAGGGCACCCGCGGCGACAACTGCTTCCCGGACATCGCCAGGTTCAAGCGCGTCTACAAGATCGAGCTGTCCGACGCCAATGTCGGCAAGCCGGTCCGCAAGATCGCCTATATCGACCTGATGAAGATCAGGGATCCGGACAAGAAGGCGCGCAAGCCGCTCAACGACGGCGTGCTCACCTTCCCGTTCTTCACCATCGAGAACGTCGACCGCGTCGACGACACCCACATCATCGTCGGCAACGACAACAATCTGCCGTTCTCGTCGAGCCGCGATCCCAACAAGGCCGACGACAACGAGTTCGTGCTGCTCGAGGCCGGCGACTTCCTCAAGGCCAAGTAGGCAGCAGATAGCCGGCCTTCGGGCCTCGCGGCGCCGGCGTTGCGACGTCGGCGCCGGCCGCGATCAGGCCGTGCGCACCTTGGCCATGAAGCCGTCAACCGCCTGCTGCAGCAGGCCGGACTGGCTGTCGAGTTCGCGGGCACTGGCGAGCACCTCGGACGCCGCCATGCCGGTGGCCTCCGCCGCCTTGGTGACGCCGCCGATATGGGCGCTGATCTCGTTCGAGCCGGCGGCGACCGACTGGATGTTGCGCGCGATCTCGCGCGTCGCGTCGCCCTGCTGCGCGATCGAGGTCGAGATCGAATTGGTGATCTCGCTCATCTGCGCGATGGTCTGGGTAATGCCGCTGATGGCCGCCACCGCATCCTGGGTCGAGGTCTGCATCGCCGCGACCTGCGCCGAGATCTCCTCGGTGGCCTTCGCGGTCTGGTTGGCGAGCGCCTTGACCTCGGAGGCGACCACGGCGAAGCCCTTGCCGGACTCGCCGGCGCGGGCGGCCTCGATGGTGGCGTTCAGTGCGAGCAGATTGGTCTGCGCCGCGATCGAGTGGATCAGCTTGACGACCTCGCCGATCTTCTCGGCGCCGGACGACAGCACCTGCACGGTGGCGTTGGTGCGCTCGGCATCGCCGACCGCCTTGCTCGCGATCTCGCTGGAGCGGGCGACCTGGCGGGAGATTTCATTCACCGAGCTCGACAGCTGCTCGGCTGCGGAGGCGACGGTGCCGACATTGTCGTTGGCGCTCTGCGTGGCCGCGCTGACGGTGGAGGCGCGCGAGCTCGCATCGCTCGCCGTCGAGGTCATCGATTCCGCGGTGTGCTGCATGCCTTCGGCCGCCGAGGCCACCGAGCGGACGATGCCGTTGACGCTGCGCTCGAAGTCGGCCGCCAAATTCTGCATGGCGGCGCGCCGCTCCGCATCGGCGCGCTGCTTGTTCGCAGCCTCCGCCTGCTCCAGCTCGCGAACCCGCAGCGCATTGTCCTTGAAGATCTGAACCGTGGCCGCCATGCCGCCGATCTCGTCGCCGCGGCCGACCCCCGGGATCTCGCCGTCGAGCTGGCCGTCCGCGATCTCGCGCATGCGGACGCCGAGACGATCGAGCGGCACGCTGATGCTGCGGCTGATCAGCCAGGCGATGCCGCCGGCCACGATCGCGATGCCGGCACAGGCCATCCACATCATCCATTTCAGCGGCTGCATCTTGGCGTCGAGATCGTCGACATAGACGCCGGTGCCCACGAACGTATTCCAGCCGGGGATCGCGACCGCATAGGAGATCTTGCGGGTGGGCTGCTCCTGGCCCGGCCGCAGATATTCGTAATGCAGGGTGACCTCGCCATTCTTGGCGACGCCGTCGCGCAGCTCGACGACCAGCTTGCGGCCGTTGAGCTCGAAGTCGATGACGTTCGAGCCGCGCTGCTTCGGGTCCTGCGAGATCACGACATTGCCATCCATCGTGTAGGCGAACAGATAGCCCGTGCCCTTGTCGAAGGTCATCGTGCTGCCGCGCTTGACGAACTCGTCGATCGCGGCCTCCTTCGTCATCTTGCCGGCGTCGACCTCCTTGATGAGGCCGAGCGCCATGTTGCGCGCAGTCTCGACGATGGCCCGGCACTGCTCGATGCGCGCGTTGACCATCTCCTTCTGAATGAGATTGCCGGCAAATGTGCCCGCCGCGGCGAGGCCGAGCAAGGCCACGCCGACCACGATGGCCAGCTTGGGTGCAATCTTCATATTGTTGAGCAGCACGCGCGAACTCCGCCGATCCCCGATCGATGGCATCGATCTGTCAAGGTAAGCTGCAGATCAAATGATCCGAGGATGGTTAGAGTTCGGTTGCAAAAATCCCCCGTATAAACCCGGGTCAGCCGGTGGCGGCGACACCCGGGCTCGCGACCGCGGCCGCGGCTGGCCGCAGCGGCGCGAACTCATCGGCCGTCAGGGTCTCCTTGGCGATCAGCAGCGCCACGCCGCGCTCCAGGTCCTGGCGGTGGCCCTCGAGGATCGCGCGGGCCCGCGCGCCCCCCTCGGCGATGAGGTCGCGCACCGCGAGATCGATCTCGCGTCCGGTGTCCTCGGCCGCCGAGACGATCTGGTCCTGCGGCTGCAGGAACGAGACCTGCGGCCGCGGCGCATAGGTGCGCTGGCCGACCTTGGCATCCATGCCGTATTTGGTGACCATCTCGATCGCGATCTCGGTCGCGCGCTGCAGATCGTCGGCCGCGCCGGTCGAGACGTCGCCGTCGAAGATGAGCTGCTCGGAGGCGCGCCCGCCCATCAGCACCGCGATGCGGTTCTTCAGCTCGCTCACGGCGAGCAGGAAGCGATCCTCCGTCGGCCGCTGCATCGTATAGCCGAGCGCGCCGACGCCGCGCGGAATGATCGAGACCTTCTGCACCGGATCGACGCCGGCGAGGTTGGCCGCCACCAGCGCGTGCCCCATCTCGTGATAGGCGACCCGGCGCCGCTCGGCGGTGCTGAGCACCCGGCTCTTCTTCTCGATGCCGGCGACGATGCGCTCGATGGCGACGGTGAAGTCGTCGAACGTCACCTCGTGGCCCTTGCGGCGGGTCGCCGCAATCGCCGCCTCGTTGATCAGATTGGCGAGATCGGCACCGGTGAAGCCGGC
>NZ_CAFJ01000139.1 GCF_000239795.1 Bradyrhizobium sp. STM 3809
TGCGCCCTTCTGTTGAAAGGGTGCGCCTAAGAGCAAAGCTCGGACGCGCAAGCGCGCCGCGAGGCTGCGGAGTTGCGCCGAGCGCTCAAGACCAAGGAGCGAGCGCCGCGGACTGGCGCTCCCCAGGGAAACGGCAAAGCCGACGCATTCAATAGATCGCGTCCATCTGCGGAGGACCAGCAGTGGTGTTCTTCAAGGTCCTTCCGCAGCAGGCCCGGGAAGATGGAACGACCTCGAACGATCGACCACTTCGGCCGCGCGCCTCACACTCATCTGCCACCGTCAGCCTCACTGCAAGGCGCCCTCGCCGTACATCCGCTCGACATGCCGCAGCCCCGGAGTCAGTTGAGCGCCTGCCAGCGCAGGCCGCTCTGATAGCGATGCGATACGCGGCCCTGGTCCGAGATCGCGTAGAGGTGCACCCAGCCATTGTCGACGAGATCGCGCACGCCGGCGTTTCCAGCGATGACGCGCTCGATCGCGTCCAACGGCGCCTCGATCAGCACCGTCAGCCGCAGCGGCTCGTGCACGAAGCGCGTGCCGTCGTGGACCGATTGCCAGGGCAGCCCGACCTTGAGATCGCCGGCATTGCCCTCGAGCACGCCGATCGTGCCGGCGACATTGTGCAGCACCTTGTTGCCGGCGCCGAACGCGGCGTTGTTGACCGTCGAGCCGTAGTACTGAAGGCTGATCCAGCTCGCCACCACCATCGGCGCCGTCATGATCAGTTGCAGCGTGGCGAAATCCTTGTCCTGCCGCCAGTCGTAATCGTGCAGGAAGGCGCGGCCCTCGAGATCGATGCCCCGGGTGCGCGCGCGCGGCGCCGCGATGAAGCTGGCGTTGCCGGCAAGCCCCCATTCCGGCCGCACCTGGGCCCAGTCGCGGCTGCGCTTGACGACATTCTGCTCGGCGTCGCCCCGCGGCGGGATGCCGAGCAGCGCCGCGCGCTCCAGCCGGGTCAGCGAGGTCGCCTTCGCCAGCAGTTCCCGCAACCGCCGCAGATCCTCGGCATGGGTTGCCGGCAGACGATCGAGATCATAGAGCCTGATCTCGTCGGTGGTGGTGTCGTGCAAGGCGCCGAGGAAGAACGAATCCCGGGGAATGTCGATGCCGCGCTCGCGCAGGCCGACGCGGACGTCGGGATCGTTGAGGATGGCGGCGGCGACGCGCGCATTGGCCTCGCCGGTGTTGCCGCCGCAGGCGCCGCAATCGAGCCCGGAGGCGTGCGGATTGTTGACCGTCGTGCTGCCATGGCCGGTGAGCATCACGAGCCGCGCGAACGGCCCGGTCATCGACATCGCCCGCAGCACGGCCTCGGCCATCGCCACACGCTGCACCGGATCGAACCCGGTCTGCCGCCCGCCGACGATGCTCGGCGTGATCCGCGGACCGAGCCGGCCGATCACGGCATCGTCCAGCCCGTCGGTGTTGGGATCGTGCACCGTGCGCGTCACAGCGAGGCTGTCGCTGAGGATCTTGCCCGCGAACAACAGCCCGGCGGTTTCGACATAGATGAAGGACGACACCGCCGACAGCTTGAACGACTTCCACGCCTTGCGCGCCCGCCGGCGCAGCAGGCGCATGACGAGAATCTCGGAATCCTCCTCTTCGGAGGTTCCGCCGACCGCCTCGCAGACCGTGAATTGCGGCCGCAGCAGCACCGGACAATGCGCCCGGCCGACGACGTGGCCGATCGGCACGAACTCGATCGGGAAGCCGAAGAAGCCGGCGAAGCCGACGGTCTCGACGGACTCGCTGACCGACTCCATCGCCCGCCGATACACCTCGGATCGCACGTCGATGCAGAACGCGGCCTGCACCTCCGGACGCGCGGCGGCCGCGCGGCCGCCCGGCGGCTGCGCGAGCCGTTGCAGCAGGCGGCGCCGGAACGCGATCTCATAGGACTCGTGCAGCACCATGTTGATGCAGAGATCGGGATCGCCGCCGAGCCTGTCGTCGAGCGGCGGCAGCGCCGCCTGCTCCATCGCACGCCGCCAGGCCTCGCGAAACGCGCTGTCGTTGCGCTGGGCAAACAGCGTGTAGCCCCAGACGACACGGATCGCGAGCAATTGCTCCAGCGTGTCGTCGCGATCGCCGGCGAGCTCGTGGTTCCACATCAGGTAGCGCGCATAGGCGGCCCAGCCGCCGATCTCGAGCAGCGCCTGGTGCAGATAGTCCTCGATCGCGCGGTCGGGCACCCCGAGCCGCTCGACCACCGTGGCGATCGCCGCGACGTAGTCGTCCGGCAACTCCGCGACGAGTTCGCGAAAGCGCGCGATGCCCATCGCCTCGGGATTGCGGTCGTAGCGCACGCTGGCGCGCCAGGCGGCGTAGGGGCGCAGGCCGCGCCAGGGCATCCGCCACACCGATTGTCCCTCGTCGAAATAGGCCGCGCACCAGCGCGAGATCTCGTCGGTCATGAAGGCCGTGCGGGCGACGTGGCGGTCGCCGGCGGCAAGCTCGTTGAGCACCTCGGCAACGGTCGCGACCACGGCGGGATGCTTGCGCGCGGTCTGATCGCTGCCGGCGAGCTTCAGCAACTCGGCGACATCGGGCGGAAGGCGCCAGTCCGCGGGCGCGGCGGCGAGCGCGGCGGCGAGGTCCGCCTGCTCGATCGTGCCGTTGCGGATCGCCTCGCGGTAGAAGGCGCGCGGCATCAGCGTCTCGATGCGCGCGACCCGGTGCAAGGTCGCGCAGGTGGCATGGAAGCTCTGGCCGCAGAAGCCCAAGAACGGGTTGACCGCGACGAAGTTCTTCAGCGGCCACAGCGGGGCGATGCGGCGGCAGGCGCCCGCGATCGCGGACTCCAAAGCAGGCGTCGGGGCGACGGCGGCAGCAGGCGCGTCGAGGTCGATGACATCGCTCATGGGTGTTCCCTCAGCACGATGGGCAGGGCAAGCGGGGCGGATTTCGGCGCGGGACCGGGCCAGTAGTGCAGCACGAGGCGGTTGGTGATGGTGTTGACATAGAAGCCGTTGGCGACGTGCACATACAGCGCCTGCCAGCGCGGCTCGGTCGCCTGCCTGGGCACGAAGCCTTGCAGGAAGGTCACGGTCGCGAAGGACAGCACGACCAGCGCGACGATGACGATGCCGAGCGGCCCGCGCAGCGCCTCGGTCTTCGGCAGCGCGGCGGCGAACAGCTGCTCGGCGGCGAGTTGCAGGCCGAAATAGGCGCCCGCCACGACCGCCGCCAGCAGCAGCGTGCGCAGCACGACATAGGCGTTCGGGCGCTCGTCGATGCCGTTGGCGACGAGGTGGATCAGGCCGAGCAGCAGCACCGCGCCGAGCGCGAACACGCCGGGCTGGCGCGCCGGCGTCGCGCCGGTCAGCACGCTGAACAGCAGTGTCACCATCAGCACGCCGGCGATCGAGATGATCAGCCGGAACGGATGCGGCTTGCCGCCGGGGCTCGGCGTCCACGATGCCCGGGCGATATCGATCACGCTGCCCGAGGACAGGAAGGCATGCGCCTTGTAGAGCGAGTGGGCGACGATGTGCAGCAGCGCCGCCGCGAACGCACCGAGGCCGCATTCGAGCATCATGAAACCCATCTGCGCGATCGTCGACCAGGCGAGCGACACCTTGATCGAGGTCTGCGTCAGCATCACCACCGAGCCGAACAGCGCGGTGAAGCCGCCGACCACGGCGAGCAGGTCGAGCGAGGTCAGCGACAGCGTGATCACGTCGGTGAAGCGCAGCACCAGGAAGCCGCCGGCATTGATGATGCCGGCATGCAGCAGGGCCGAGACCGGCGTCGGCGTCTCCATCACCTCGATCAGCCAGCCATGCACGGGGAATTGCGCCGACTTCAGCAGGCCGGCGAACACCATCAGCACCGCCGCGATCTGGATGCCCATCGGCACCGCCCCTTGCGCATGCATCGCCTTGGCGGCGGAGAACATCGCCTGATAATCGAGGCTGCCGAAGGCGCCGTAAAGCAACAGCATCGCCGTCACCAGGAACAGGTCGCCGAGCCGGCTGGCGAGGAACTTCTTGCGCGCCGCGATCACCGCCGCGGGGCGCTCGGCATAGAACACCAGCAGGCGATGCAGCGCGAGGCTCGTCGCCGACCAGGCCAGCGTGAACTGCAGCAGATTGCCGGAGATCGCCAGCGTGAGCACCGCCGCAAGCGTCAGGCACATCAGCCGGATGAAGCGGATCTGTCCGGGATCGCCGTCCATGTAGGTGAAGCTGTAACGCAGCACGATGATTCCGATGAACGAGACGAGGCAGAACATCGTCGCGCTGACGCTGTCGAGATACAGGCCGAAGCCGACGCCGCTGACCGCGAGCGCGGGCGTATGCAGCGCGCCCATCAGTCCGACCTCGAGCGCGGTCGCGAAGGCGACGGCGCAGGCGAGCCCGGACGCGAGGCCCGCGATGCGGTTCATCGCCTGGTGCGAGAGGGTCGGCCGGATCGACGGCGCGAGATAGGCCGCGAGCAGCGCGGCGGGTCCGGAGAGGGCAAGCCAGAGCGCGGAGGTCATCATCGGCGGACTCCCGTTGTCCCGAGGAAGCGAGAAGGTTCGCGGGTGGTGATGTCGGCCGCCGTGAACAGCGGCAGCGGAGCGGCGGTGTCATCGGCGCGGAAGACCGTCGGGCCGGACGGCTGTCCGCCTGTCCGCTGCGCCGCATCTGCGATCGCGAAGTCGGCGCCGAGATGCGCGGCGAGCGCCAGATCGTCGGCACTGCCGCAGGCCGCGCCCCACAGCGGCACGGCCGGCCGCGTCGCGCAGCGCCGCAGGATCGCGGCACTGGCGACCGCGCCATGCGCGCCGGCGCGCCGGGCTTCCAAGGCCGTGCCTTGCAGCAGCACACGCACGCCGGCAACCGCAGCGATGGTCCTGTGCACCAAGCTGGCCTGCTGGCCGGATGCGCAGTGCGGCGCGCTCAAGAGGATCAGCCCCGCGCCCTGGTCGCGCGCGGCGGCCGCGGCAGCGATCGCGCGGGTGGGATCGTGGTCATCGATGCGGGCCAGCAGACGCGGCAGGCCGAGCGCGAACATCGCGCGCCTGTTGCTGGGCAGCAGCGGCGCCACCGCGGGCGCGCCGGGATCGACCCAGGCGAGGCGCTGGCCTTCCCTGCCCTGCGGCGTGCCGCGCCAGGCCTCGATGTGGAACAGGTGCAGCCGCACGCGCTTGGTCGGAAACGCATGCACGTAGTTCAGCCAGGGACGCAACGCCGTGGCGTGGAGGCCGATCTCCTCGCCGAGCTCGCGTGCCGCCGCGGCCGCCGCGCTCTCGCCGGGATCGATCTTGCCGCCGGGCAGCTCCCAGAAGCCGGCCGCCACCTGCCGCGGCGTGCGTTCGGCGAGCAGCACGCGGCCGGACCCGTCCCGGACGACCGCGACCGCGACATCGATGACCGGCGAACCCATCTGCGCGCCTCCGTCGTCGGCGGATCAGCTGACGGTCCACGCCGCAGCCAGCACGGCGGCGCGCCGCGCATAGTCGATCTCGGCCGGTCCGGGCGATGCGCCGTCGCGGCCGCGCAGGGTGATGTTGACGAAGGTGCGCGCGAAGCCGAGATCCGGAAACAGGCGCGTCTCCTCGGACAGCACCGCCAAGGCGTCGAGGAACTCGCGCGTCTGGGCGTAGGACGCGAACTCGTAGCGACAGAACAGCGACGGCGGATGGCTCACCGATTTCCACGCGTCGGGCAGCTCGATGGTGGTCTGCATGTTGGCCTCCCTGGGGGAATGAGTCAGCCGCCGCTATTGCGCGGCGACCTCATCGCTCAGCATCTCGCCCTGCGGATACAGCGGCAGAATGTGCTCGACCTCGCTGTGCGGGCGGGCGATGATGTGCGCGGCCGCAAGGCCATCGCCGACGCGCTCGCAGGCATCGGCGCCGGCGCGCACTGCGGCGTTTACCGCGCCGGTCTCGCCGCGCACCATCACGGTGACATAGCCGCCGCCGACGAACTGGCGGCCGATCAGCCGCACCTCGGACGCCTTGGTCATCGCATCCGCCGCCTCGATGGCGGGCACGAGACCGCGCGTCTCGATCATTCCCAATGCTATTCCGAACCGCTCGCTTGCCATTGTCCTCTCCTGTTCAATCTCGATGTGGTCTGCTGCCGCGCGCCGCTATTCGGCCGCGGGGATGCGCGGCATGCTCTGATCCTCGAGGCGGGTCATGCCCGGCCGCGGCAAGACGTGCTCGACCTCGATATGCGGGCGCGCGATGATGTGCGCGGCCGCGAGGCCGTCGCCGACGCGCTCGCAGGCATCGGCACCGGCGCGCACCGCGGCGTTGACCGCGCCGGTCTCGCCGCGCACCATCACCGTGACATAGCCGCCGCCGACGAACTGGCGGCCGATCAGCCGCACCTCGGAGGCCTTCGTCATCGCGTCCGCCGCCTCGATCGCCGGCACCAGGCCGCGCGTCTCGATCATGCCCAGCGCAATTCCCATCTTCTCGGTCGCCATCTGTCGTCTCCTCCGCTTCGCTCGATGTTGATCTTCACTCACGACGGCGTTCCATCAGGCGCGCCAGCGTTCCTCGCTCCAGTCGTCGATGATCCCGCCGATCGTCAGATCGGTCGTGATGTTCGGATTTCCTGCGGCGGCGCGCGCCGCGGAGTAGCCGATGGTGATGACGTAATCGCCCGGCTTGGTGCCGATCGGATCGACCACCACGTCGAGATTGCCGGCGGGATCCTCGACCACGCGCAGCGATTTCGAGGCGAGCCAGAACACCCGCTTGGTGGTGACGAGGTCGCGCACGACGCGGCTAATCTGCATTGGCCACCACCTTCTGCGCGGCGCGGCCGGCCGGGTCGTCCCAATAGTCGATGATGCCGACGATGGTCAGATCACTCGGGAAATCCTTGCTGCCGGCGGCGTCGCGCGCGGCCGAGCTGCCGACGGCGATCACCCAGTCGCCGGGCTTGCAGCCGACCGGATCGACCGCGACCTGCTTGGCGCTGCTGCCGCGCTCCTTGACCACGAGCAGGCGACGGTTGAGCAGCCCGGGAATGCGGGCGGTGGCGACCAGCGTGCCTTCCACTTGGCAGATCTTCATCGGTGGACCTCCGGTGGCGCGTCGCCATGCGACGCCGTCAGATCGATCGGGGAGAGCACGCTGCCGTCGGCGGCGCGCAGCACGGCCGCGACGCAGAGGTCGCCGCGCGCAGCGAGCTCGCCATGACGCGCGGTGACCGCAGCGGCGAGACGCCGCGCGCGCTGCGCAGCCGCGTCCGCGGCGCCGGGAATGCGCGGGTCGAAACGGATGTGCACCAGCACCGGCACCGGCAGGCCGTAGGCGGCGTGATGGGCGCGCAGGATGCGGATGCCGACGTCGAGATCGGCCGCGCCCTCCTCGACCGTCTGCATCTGCGCCTGGAAGGCCAGGTTGCGCAGCTGCAGGTCGTCGACGGGATCGCCGACCACGATCAGCCGCTCGGTATGGCCGGCGTCGGCGTAGCGGCCCTGGTGCCAGTCGCGCACCGCCTCGACCTGGCCGAAATTGTTCTTGAGCAGATAGCCGCAGAACCAGCGCATCCCCTCGGTCGCGGTATCGTCGGCCGGGACGCCGGCGCAGGCGGCGACGGCATCGCGGATCGCGTCCTTGGCGCCGTCGCGGGACAGATGCGCGGTCGCGTCATACAGCGCGCGGCTGTCGGCATAACGGCCGATGTCCATCCGTCCGGCGGCATCCGGCACATGCACGCGGATCGCGTCGGTATCGGTGTCGACGCCGATCAGCAGGGTCGCGATCGCCGCGTCCGGGCCGTGCAGCGCGCGCACGGCCTGTGCGAGCTGATCGAGCCGCTCCAGCAGCGCACCGGCGGCGCGTGTATCGTCGCTGCCATGCGCGGCGCAGCCTTCGTGGCCGGGCGCGACGCTGCTGAGATGATACACGCCGATCTTGAGGAAGCGCGTGCGCGCCTCGGCGGCGTTCGGCCAGCCGTCGCGCCAGCGCCGCAGCTCGACGCTCTCCCAATGGCGGACGGCATGGGCGACGTCGAACATCGCACCGGCATGCGACTCGCGGAAGGCGATGATGCTCGGCGGCACCCGCAGGATGTAGTCGGTCAGGCCGCTCAGCCGCCCGTCGGCGCAGGGCGTGATGTCGATCGCATGAAAGCCCCAGCGGCGGATCAGCGCATCGGCGGGCTCGCCGTCGGAGAATTGCGCAAGGCCGCGGTCGAAGGCGTGCGCGATCAGCCGGCAGAACGTGCCGAGCACGCAGCGCGCATGCAGGCCGCGCAGGTCGAGCGGCGCGGTCCAGCTCGCCGCCAGCGCCTTGCGCGGGATCTCGAGCTGCAGCTTTGCGTGCAATGTCGCGGCCGCCTCGTCCGCGAAGCCAGGTGCAAATTGACGCGGCGCGAGCGCCTGCAGGGTCGGCGCGATCGCACCGAACGACGCTTCGATCTCCTCGGCACGACGGCGCAGCGCGAGGCTTGCGGCGTGATCGGCGAGCGGATGGCGCCCGGCGGTCCGCTCCTGCGTCAGCGCCGGCAGCGCGTCCCAGCCGCGCGGCTGCGGACGTGCCCGGAAGCGCGGACCGGCCGCGGCGGCGCGGCGCGCCGCATGGAGTG
>NZ_CAFJ01000138.1 GCF_000239795.1 Bradyrhizobium sp. STM 3809
GGGGCGGGCCCGCATCCAGCAGGCCGCACCGCCGCCGGTTGAGCGTCGTGCCCCGCCGCCGGCAACCGCACGGCTGAGTCCTCCGCCCGCGCCGCCGCGGCCGCCGGTTGCGCCGGTGGTGCGGGCTGCGCCGCCGCCACCGCAGGCGATGCGCCCGGCCGCTCCGCCGCCGATGGCCCGCCCGGCCCCGCCGCCGCAGATGGCGCGTCCGGCGCCACCACCGCAGATGGCGCGTCCGGCTCCGCCTCCCATGGCCATGGCGCGTCCAGCGGCGCCGCCGCCGCGGCCGGCGCCTCCGCCGGCCCAGGGCAAGCGGTGTCCGCCGAACGTCCCGCACTGCTGAGCGATCGCGCGCCGCCGCAAGCGGCGCGACGGTTGCAACAAGGGCCTGTTTTCGATATTGGCCGAACCGCCGGATTGATCGATCGTGGGCGCAGGACGTCGGCAGCCGACGACGTGTTGCGGGGGCGTCATTGATTTCAGCGTTGGTTCGACCCGTGCGCGCGCTGCTGCGAAGCCCCATCGTCATGGCGCTTTGCTGCGCTGGCCTGATATCATCGGCTGCGGCCCAGGGCTTGCCCGGCGCCGAAACCGTCTACGCCTCGGCGCCGCCGCGCCTGCTGCAGATCCGCACTCTGCTGGCCGACGCCGGCCGCCAGACCTCGACCGGCTCCGGCTTCCTGGTCTCCGCCGACGGGCTCGCGATCACCAACTATCACGTCGTCTCCGACGCCGCGCTCGAGCCGAAGACCTATCGGCTCGAATATTCGGGGGCGGACGGCACGCAAGGCGCTGTGACGCTGCTTGCGGTCGATCTGCCCAACGACCTCGCGCTGGTCCGCGTCGACAAGCAGGAGGCGCCGTTCTTCGCCTTCGACAAGGCCGCGCTCGACGGCACGCTGCCGAAAGGCGAGCGGCTGTATTCCCTCGGCAATCCGCTCGATCTCGGCTTCACCATCATCGAGGGCACCTATAACGGCCTCGTCGAGCACAGCTACAACGACCACATCCATTTCACCGGCGCGCTCAACCCCGGCATGAGCGGCGGTCCCGCGGTCAACGCGCAGGGGCAGGTGGTCGGCGTCAACGTCGCCACAAGGCGCGGCGGCCAGCTGATCAGCTTCCTGGTGCCGGCCCGGTTCGCCGCGGCGCTGCTGGCGCGCGGCCGCGAGGCGAAGCCTGCGGCCGGAGACTTGCGCAAGGACGTCATCGCCCAGCTCGCGAGCTGGCGCGGCGCGCTCTACAAATCCCTCAGCGAGGAGGGCTTCCGCGACCGCGTGTTCGGCTCCTATCAGGCGCCGGAGACGCGCTCGGCTTGGTTCGAATGCTGGGCCAGCACCAATGCCGGCGCATCTCCGAAGCCGCGTGCCAGCATCAATTCGACGAGCTGCAAGGCGGAGGCGAGCGTCTATGTCGCCTCCGACCTCAACACCGGCGTGGTCGAGGTCAATCATTCCTACGCGAAATCGATCGACCTCAATCAGTTCCAGTTTGCCACGGTGTTGACCCAGCTGGCGCAGCCGCGGCTGACCATGGGCGGCACGTTCCGCAAATGGTACACGCCGCAGCATTGCCACGAGGATTTCGTCGGCATCACGCCCGCGACCGAGCATCCGCCGCTGCGCGTGATGTGGTGCGCCCAGGGCTATCGCGAGTTCGAGGGCCTTTACGATGTCGCATTGGTGGCGGTGACGCAGGACCGCGCCGACGAGGCGCTGGTGTCCCGGCTCAATCTGCAGGCGATCGCCTATGACGATGCGCTGCGGCTCGGCGAGAGCTTCCTCGAACGGCTGCAGGTCTCCCGATGATCTGGATCGAGATCCTCTCCAGGCATCGCGACGTCACGAGCCGCTTCCGCGTCGATGCCACGGAGATTCACGTCGGCCGCGGCTACGACAACCACGTGATTCTCGATGACCCCTATGTCGCCGCGCGCCATGTCCGCATCTTTCGCGACGGGGAGGGCCGCCTCGTAGCGGAAGATCTCGGCAGCGCAAACGGTCTCTATCTCGGCAGCGGCAAGAGCCGGAAGCCGCAGCTCGTGCTTGATGGCACCGAGCCGATCCGGATCGGCCAGACCTTGTTGCGGGTGCGTGACGCGGCCCACGCGGTCGAGCCGGAGCGCCTCGCGGGATCTGACCGCGGCGCGCTGCCGATCATCGCCGCGATCGCGCTTGGCGCCGTGCTTCTCGCCATCAATTCGCTGCTGGTCTGGTTTGCCCAGACCTCCGAGCCGCATCTGTCCGACTATCTCGTGCCGACCCTCACCATGATCGGCGTGGTGATCGCATGGGTGGGCGCCTGGGCGCTGCTGTCGCGGTTGTTTTCGGCCCGGGCGCATTTCCTGCGCCATCTCCTGATCGCCGAGGCTGGCCTGGTGGCGTTCTGGATCTACAGCGAGTTCGCACAGTTCGCCTCCTTCGCACTGACCTGGACCAGGATCTTCACCTACGGCTATGCGGTCGCCTGGATCGTTCTGGCCGCGATCTGCTTCCTGCATCTGCGCGAGGTCGGGCGCACCCACATGGTCGTCAAGGGCGTCGTCGTCGGTGTCCTCCTCGTCGTCGCGATCGCGGTCCAGACGCTGCAGCGATCCGAAGCCTTCGCCAATTCCGGCCGGCCGAATGTTACCCACGTGCTGCTGCCGCCCTCCCTGCGCCTGGTTCCGCTGCGCAGCGAACAGGCGTTCATCGGCGACGTCGGCAGGCTCAAGGCCAGGCTTGACGCCGATCGCGCCGAACTGAAGCCGGGTGTGGAGCGCTGAGCACAGTTCCACTGTCTTTGGGTCCGGAGATTGAAAGTTCCAGACGTCCCGTTCTAGCGTTGGCCCCGGGGAATTTACGGGGGGCTTGAACATGAAACGGCGGACGATTGTGGGACTGGCTCTGACGCTGGTGGTAGCCGGGTGCGTCACGGGCAGGGAGGGAACGGAATACGCGGTCATCTCGCAAAAGATCGGGGCGCCGCGGCCCGGCCATTCCCGGATCGTCATCATGAGCCTGAAGGATTCCTGGCTCGAGCGGACCAATTGTGACGCGAAGGTCGATGGCATCGCACTGAATCGTCTGATGCCCGGCACCTACGCCTATGTTGACCGCCCGGCAGGGCCGCACCACGTGACGGCAACCCAGATCCTGTTCCCCGGCGAGACGGTGCTCGATTTCAACACCGAGCCTGGGAAGACCTATTTCTTCTCGATCAAGCCCAGTGAGCGCTCCCGGGCGATGCAGGGCGGTGCGATCATGTTCGGGCTGGTCGGGGCGGGCGTCATGGCTGCGGCCTCCGCCGGGGCCGACAACAAGGGGCCGGTCGACCTCGTGCCGCTCCAGGAAAGCCAGGCCCGGACCGCCATGGCGGAGCTCCTGCAGGCGGAATAAGTCCATTTTCCTTGCGTTGCGCCAAAATCCGGCTATATAGCGCGCCATCTCACACGGAAACTTGGCTCTCCTAGAGGGCGTCCGGTGGCAAGCCGGGCCGTAACGGCCCGTTTTTGCTCACGCGTTTCCGGAGGAATCAACCGGAGAATATCCAATGGCGCTGCCTGAATTCACCATGCGCCAGCTGCTCGAAGCTGGCGTTCACTTTGGCCACCAGTCTCACCGCTGGAATCCGAAAATGGCCGATTACATCTTCGGGGCCCGCAACAACATCCACATCATCGACCTCGCTCAGACCGTGCCGCTGCTGCACACGGCGCTGCAGGCCGTCAGCGACACCGTCGCCAAGGGCGGCCGCATCCTGTTCGTCGGCACCAAGCGCCAGGCGCAGGACAACGTTGCCGACGCGGCCAAGCGCTGCGCGCAGTACTTCGTCAATTCGCGCTGGCTCGGCGGCACGCTGACCAACTGGAAGACGATCTCGGCGTCGATCAAGCGTCTGCGTCACCTCGATGAGGTGCTGTCCTCGGGCGAGGCCAACTCCTACACCAAGAAGGAGCGCCTGACCCTGCAGCGCGAGCGCGACAAGCTCGACCGCTCGCTCGGCGGCATCAAGGACATGGGCGGCCTGCCCGACATGATCTTCGTCATCGACACCAACAAGGAAGACATCGCGATCCAGGAGGCCCAGCGCCTCAACATTCCGGTCGCCGCGATCGTCGACACCAATTGCGATCCGAAGGGCATCACCTACGTGGTTCCGGGCAATGACGACGCCGGCCGTGCCATCTCGCTGTATTGCGACCTGATCGCGCGCGCCGCCATCGACGGCATCTCGCGTGCCCAGGGCGAACTCGGCATCGACGTCGGCGCCTCGGCCACGCCGCTGGAGGAGGATCTTCCGGCTGCGTCCGCCTCGACCTTCCAGGGTCTGCCGGGCCCGCGCGGCACCGCCGACGACCTGAAGAAGCTCACCGGCGTGTCCGGCGCGATCGAGAAGAAGCTGAACGACCTCGGCATCTTCCACTACTGGCAGCTCGCCGAGCTCAACCACGACACGGCGCACCAGATTGGCGAAGAAGTCGGTCTGCCGAGCCGGGCCGATGCCTGGGTCGCCCAGGCCAAGTCGCTGGCCGACGCCTAAGACGACACGACGTGAAAATCTGGCCGGCGTCGCACGCCGGCCATCGCGACTGAGATAGGTGTTTCCTGGCAGCGGGCGGCGAGAGCCATCCGCTGCGTCGCGCTTTGGACAGGCAAAAGGACGTTCAACAATGGCGAATATCACCGCAGCGATGGTGAAGGACCTGCGCGAGTCGACCGGCGCGGGCATGATGGATTGCAAGGCCGCGCTCACCGAGACCGGCGGCGACATGCAGGCCGCGCAGGATTGGCTGCGCAAGAAGGGCCTGTCGAAGGCCGCCAAGAAGGCCGGCCGCGTCGCGGCCGAGGGCCTGATCGGCGCGCTGACCTCGGGCAAGAAGGGCGTGGTCGTCGAGGTCAACTCCGAGACCGACTTTGTCGCGCGCAACGAGCACTTCCAGGGCCTGGTCAAGATGATCGCCCAGGTCGCGCTCGACGTCGGCGCCGACATCGAGAAGATCAAGGCCGCCAAGGTCGGCAGCATCACGGTCGAGGCCGCGATCGCCGATTCGATCGCGACCATCGGCGAGAACCAGACGCTGCGTCGCGCGGCCGCGCTCGAAGTGAGCGAGGGCGTCGTGTCGAGCTACGTGCACGGTGCGGTCATCGAGGGCGCCGGCAAGCTCGGCGTCATCGTCGCGCTTGAGTCGCCGGGCAAGACCGACGAGCTCGCGGCGCTCGGCCGTCAGCTCGCGATGCATGTCGCCGCCGCCAACCCGCAGGCGATCGATGCCGCCGGTCTCGATCCGGAGATCGTCAAGCGCGAGAAGGACGTGCTCGCCGACAAGTATCGTCAGCAGGGCAAGCCGGAGAACGTGATCGAGAAGATCGTCGAGTCCGGCCTGAAGACCTACTACAAGGAAGTCACCCTGCTCGAGCAGGCCTTCATTCACGACAGCGGCAAGTCGGTCGCGCAGGCGCTGAAGGAAGCCGAGGGCAAGGTCGGCGGTCCGATCAAGGTGGCCGGTTTCGTCCGCTATGCGCTCGGTGAAGGCATCGAGAAGGAAGAGACCGACTTCGCCGCCGAAGTCGCCGCCGCCAGCGGCAAGAAGTAACGACTGACATCAGTCAAGGTCCGGCGCGGCTTTCGCGCCGGATCGCAACGCGCGGGGATAGGAGAGCATTGGCACATGGCTGAGCCGGTCTATCGTCGCGTCGTGGTCAAGCTGTCGGGCGAGTATCTCGCGGGGCCGCACTCCTTCGGCATCGACCAGCCGACCGTCGATCGGATCGCCGACGACCTCATCGCAGCCCAGAAGCTCGGCATCGAGATCGCCGTCGTCGTCGGCGGCGGCAACATGGTGCGCGGCGTCGAAGTGTCGTCGCAGGGCGTCTCGCGCCCGACCGGCGACACCATGGGCATGCTGGCCACGGTCATGAACTGCCTCGCTCTGGAGGCCGCGATCCAGCGCAAGGGAACGCCGGCGCAGGCGCTGTCGGCTTTCGTAATGCCCGAGGTCTGCGAGCTGTTCACGCGCGCTGCAGCGCAGAAATCGCTGGCCGAGGGGCGCATCGTCGTGCTCGGCGGCGGCACCGGGAATCCCTATTTCACGACCGATACGACCGCCGTGCTGCGCGCCGCCGAGATCGGCGCCCAGGCCGTGCTGAAGGCCACCAATGTCGACGGCGTCTACAGCGCCGATCCGAAGAAGGATCCGGCCGCGAAGCGGTTCGACAGGCTGACCCACTCCCAGGCCATCGAGGGCAGCTACAAGGTGATGGACGCGACCGCATTCGCGCTTGCCCGCGAAACGTCGCTGCCTATCATTGTGTTTTCCATTGCCGAGCCCGGCTCGATCAGCGCGATGCTGCAGGGCGAAGGGCGCGGCACCGTGGTCGCCGGGTGAGACGCGTCACCGCCGGTGGCCGGTGTTGGAGCAGTCCGATGCCTGCGGTAGAAGCGTAAGCGACACAGGAATTCGTCCGGGACTCCTCAGGTCCGGCCCAAGGCCTCCGCTCGGGAGGCCCGGCATAGCCGGCGAGCGAGAACCGGGTTGCAGGAAAGGAAAGCGTGATGAGCACGGGCAATTTCGACCTCAACGAGCTGAAGCGCCGCATGCAGGGCGCGACACAGGCGCTGAAGCACGAGCTCGGCGGCCTGCGCACCGGCCGCGCGTCGGCCTCGATGGTCGAGCCGGTCCAGGTCGAGGCCTACGGCTCGCACATGCCGCTGAACCAGCTCGCCACCGTGTCGGTGCCCGAGCCGCGCCTGCTCTCCGTGCAGGTCTGGGACCGCTCGATGGTCAAGGCCGTCGAGAAGGCGATCGTCGATTCCAACCTCGGCCTGTCGCCGGCGACCGAAGGCCAGGTGATCCGGTTGCGCATTCCCGAGCTCAACCAGGAGCGCCGCAAGGAGCTGGTCAAGGTCGCGCACAAATATGCCGAGCAGGCCCGCGTCGCCGTGCGCCACGTCCGCCGCGACGGTCTCGACACGCTCAAGAAGCTCGAGAAGAATCACGAGATCTCCGAAGACGATCAGGAGCGCTTCGCCGGTGACGTGCAGAAGGCGACCGACAGCGTGATCTCGGAGATCGACCAGCTGCTGGCGGCGAAGGAAAAGGAAATCCTCACCGTCTGAAGGATACGCCTGATGTCCAAAGCCGCGGCCCCGGTGACGGAGGCGCCGGACCGGTCCGACGCACCGGCCCATGTTGCCATCATCATGGATGGCAATGGCCGCTGGGCTGCGGCGCGCGGCCTGCCGCGCGCCGAGGGACATCGCCGCGGCGTCGAGGCGCTGCGCCGCGTCGTCCGCGCCTCGCACGAGATCGGCATCCGCTATCTCACCATCTTCTCGTTTTCGTCGGAGAACTGGTCGCGGCCCGCCAGCGAGATCGGCGA
>NZ_CAFJ01000137.1 GCF_000239795.1 Bradyrhizobium sp. STM 3809
TGCCCTCTCGATGGATTTGGAGGGCGGACGGTCGTATCACCTGGGCGGAGAGCGCTGCGGGATGGCGGACGTGTGTCAGCTGGTTGGATATGGACGAAGTGGGATGGTCCCCCCGTTGTAGAGAGTTCTATCGTATAGAGGATACTAGCTGTTGCGACGAACGATCGTGGAGCTTCGTTGCTCCGTCATGCCCGGGCGTGTCCCGGACATAAGACTCGGCCTGCCGCATCACGTGGATGGCCGGGACAAGCCAGGACAAGCCCAGCCATGACGACCTGGAGGAAGATGAGCAGAAGCTCCGATCGGATGTTGTTAGGGCGCGATGAATCTACCGACTTGCCTTACACAAGCGAGACCGTCGCCCTATCCGGAAAGGAACCGCTCGGTCTCGTTGCCCACATCTGGCCGCGCCTCTCCCATCCCCTTGTCCCCGCACGATCTTTTCCCCACCCCGGGCTGCCTTTTTCGCCCATCATGCTCTAGAACGAGTCCAACGCCGGTGGCCGCACGCCGCCGGTCAAACTCAACAAGCAAGGCGAGCAGTGGTGGACGCCCTCAGAGTACGGAACGCAGCCGATGTAGAGGAGGTGGTCCGCGCGGCCATCGCCAATGAGCAGCCGCTCGAGGTGATCGGGCATGGGTCGAAGCGCGGGATTGGCCAGGTGACGGCGACCAATGCGGTGCTGGACCTGTCGGCGCTGAGCGCGGTGGTGGCGTATGAGCCGAACGAGCTCATCATCACAGCGCAGGCCGGCGCGCCGCTGGCGGACCTGCTGTCGCTGATCGATTCGAAGAGCCAGCAATTCGCGTTCGATCCGATGGACACCGGGCCGCTGCTCGGCACGGCCGGGCGCGGCACGCTGGGCGGGATGATCGCGGCGGGGCTGGCGGGGCCGCGGCGGATCAGGGCCGGCGGGGTGCGGGATCATCTGCTCGGGGCGCATGCCGTGTCCGGGTTCGGCGAGAGCTTCAAGACCGGCGGCAAGGTGGTGAAGAACGTCACCGGCTACGACCTCTGCAAGCTGCTGGCGGGCTCCTGGGGCACGCTCGCGGTCATGACGGAGGCGACGCTGAAGGTGATGCCGCGGCCGGAGGCCGAGCGCACCCTGGTGCTGCGCGGGCTGGACGACCTCCAGGCCAACCGGGCGATGACGGCGGCGCTGGGCTCGCCGTTCGACGTGTCGGGCGCGGCGCATCTGCCGGCCTCGTCGCTGCGGCCGGAGGTCGAGGGCCTGGGCGCGGTCGGCTCGCCGCGCGAGGCGGTGACGCTGGTCCGGCTCGAGGGCATTACGGCCTCGGCGGCGCATCGCGCGGGATCGCTGACCAAGCTGCTGGCGCCGTTCGGCGCGGCAGAGACCATCGCCGACGACGCCTCGGCGGCGCTGTGGAGCGCGGTGCGCGACGTGCTGCCGTTCGCGGCCCATGGCCAGCTCGGCGCCTGGACGGTGTGGCGGATCGTCTGCCCGCCGGTCTCCGGCGGCGCGCTCGGGCAGGCGCTGGCGCGGCAGAGCGGCGGCGAGGTGATCTATGACTGGGGCGGCGGGCTGATCTGGGCGGCGCTGCCGCCGGCGGCCGATGCCTCGGCCGGCGTGGTCCGCAAGCTCGCCGGGGCCGCGGGCGGCCACGCCACCCTGCTGCGCGCCTTCGACGAGGTGCGCCAGGCGGTCGACGTGTTCCCCCCGCAGCCGCCCGGTGTCGCCGCGCTGGAGGAGCGGGTGCGCGCGTCGTTCGATCCGAAATCCATTCTCAACCGCGGCCGCCTGCGTCGGAGCGTTGCGTCATGAAGACCGAGTTCACCCTGGCGCAGCTCGCCGATCCCGACATCGCGGTCGCCGACAAGATCCTGCGCGCCTGCGTGCATTGCGGCTTCTGCACCGCGACCTGTCCGACCTATGTGCTGCTCGGCGACGAGCTCGACAGCCCGCGCGGCCGCATCTACCTGATCAAGCAGATGCTGGAGAAGGAGCAGGCGCCGACACCGGACGTGGTCAAGCACATCGACCGCTGCCTGTCGTGCCTGTCCTGCATGACGACCTGTCCGTCGGGCGTGCACTACATGCACCTGGTCGACCAGGCGCGGGTGCGGATCGAGGAGACCTATCAGCGGCCGCTGACCGACCGCCTGTTGCGCGCCGTGCTGGCCCATGTGCTGCCGCGGCCGCAGCTGTTTCGGCTGGCGATGACCCTGGCCCGGCTCGGCCGGCCGTTCAAGGCGCTGCTGCCGGCGTCATCGTCATCGACCCCGACGCCGAGCCTGTGGCGGCGGCTGCGGGCGATGCTGGATCTCGCCCCCGCTGCGGCGCTGCCGCCGCCGGGGCCCGCCGGCGGCAGCGTGTTTGCGGCACAGGGCGCGCGGCGCGGCCGCGTCGCGCTGCTGCAGGGCTGCGCGCAGGCCGCGCTGGCGCCGCGAATCAACCAGGCTGCGATCAACGTCCTGACGCGGCACGGCATCGAGGTGGTGCTGGTGAAAGACGAGCAATGCTGCGGTGCGCTCACCCATCACATGGGGCAGGACGACGATGCGATGGCGCGGGCGCGCGCCAATGTCGGCGTGTGGACCGCGGAGGCTGCGCGCGGCGGCCTTGATGCGATCCTGGTGACGACGTCGGGCTGCGGCACCGTCATCAAGGACTACGGCCACATGCTGCGCGAGGATCCGCACTATGCAGCACCTGCAGCAGCCGTCTCGGCGATGGCGAAGGACATCAGCGAGTATCTCGCCGGGCTCGAATTGAAGGTGACGGCGGAGACGCGCGGCCTCAACGTCGCCTATCACTCCGCATGCTCGCTGCAACATGGGCAGAAAATTACGAGCATTCCGAAAGAATTGCTTTCCAAGTCCGGCTTCGTGGTGAAAGATATACCGGAGAGTCATTTGTGTTGCGGTTCGGCGGGGACCTACAACATTCTCCAGCCTGACATCGCGATGAGACTGCGCGATCGCAAGGTCGCCAACATCGCGACCGTCAAGCCGGATGTGATCGCGGCGGGCAATATCGGCTGCATGATGCAGATTGCCAGCGGCACCGGCATCCCCGTCGTCCACACCGTTGAGCTTCTCGACTGGGCGACGGGCGGTCCGCGCCCGGGACTGAATTGAGAGACGGGCGCGTGCGGTCTGCCGGCCCGTCCCGCCGGATGATCGATCGCTCGGCGCAACTGGAGGGTTTCGGATGGCGAAGGACAAGAAAGACAAGAAGGATAAGAAGGACAAAAAGGACAAGAAGAAAGAGGCCAAGCTGATGGCGCAGGCCAAGTCGGCCAAGGGCACGAAGAAGTCCGCCAAGAAGGCGAAGAAGGCTGCCAAGAAGGCCGCCAAGGCGGCGAAGAAGGCCGCGAAGGCTCCGGCCAAGAAGGCCGCGAAGAAGGCCGCCAAGGCGCCGGCCAAGAAGGGCGCCGCCAAGAAGGGGGCTGCGAAGAAGACGGCCGCGAAGAAGGCGCCGGCGAAGAAGGCCGCCAAGTCGGCTTCCAAGGCGCCGGCTGCGCCCAAGAAGGCCGCCAAGAAGCGCGCGCCGAAGAAGGCTGCGCCGGTCGAGACTCCCGAACTGCACGAGGCCGAGACCGCCAGCGAGACCAGCTGGGCGACGCCCGCTGCCGCGGATGCGCACGAGGGTGAGGACGGCACCAACTCCGAGACCTGATCATCCGATCATCGATGCACGGCAACCAGAGGCCGCAGCGCAACGACGCTGCGGCCTCTTTGTCTGTCCGCTGATCTTGTTGTCCGCTGCTCTTGTCGTCCGCTCATCGTCTCCCGCAGCTTCTGCCCGTAAATCCACGGCCGCGCGAATCCGCGGTCCGGCACAGGGACGATTCGATGGTTGCCGGGTCGAAAAGCCCGGGTGCAGCCGGTCCTATCTGCACGCGGCATGGCGCTGCTACACGGAGATTTGTTGTTCAAATGCAACAGGCGCTGACAACCTGCCGTAGTTTTGTCAAAACGCCCAAAAAGGCGGCAGATGCCGCGCTTTTTTGCTTCACCTGCGGCGGTACCCTGTCACAAATTGCGTCCGGATGACGCAGCAGATCCTGTGTGTGCCCTGGGGGGCCGGTCTGGGATCGCTGCTTGAAACTAGGGTGATGGGGATCGTCATGAAGAAGTTGGCTTTGTTGGCAACGGCGCTGGCAATGTTTTCGGGTTCGGCTTCGGCCGCTGACATGGCCGTGAAGGCCCTGAAGGCTCCGCCTGCTCCGGCGTTCGATCCCTGGGACATCGCGTTCGGCGGCGGTATCGTCAGCGACTACGTGTTCCGCGGCGTGACCCAGTCGAACCACAAGCCGTCGGTGACCGCCTATTTCGAGCCGCGCTTCAACGTGAACAAGGACCTCCAGTTCTACGTCGGCGTGTCCGGCGAGAGCATCTCGTTCACCAACCGCGCCGCGGCCGAGATCGACGTGTACGGCGGTATCCGCCCGACCTTCGGCGCCTTCGCCTTCGATATCGGCGTGTGGGGCTACCTGTATCCGGGCGGGACCTGCTTCTACGGCGCGCCGACCGACTTCACCGGCCGCGCCGTCGGTGCGGAGTGCGCCGCGAACGCCCTGCTGAACGGCAACACCATGAAGAAGGACGTCAGCTTCTTCGAAGTCTACGGCAAGGGCACCTACACGGTGAACGACAACTGGGCGTTCGGCGTGACCGAGTTCTACTCACCGAGCTTCCTGAACTCCGGCGCCTGGGGCAACTACACCTCGGCCACCGCCAAGTACACCGCTCCGTCGACCCTGTTCGGTTCGAGCGGCGTCGGCATGTATGTGTCGGGTGAGTTTGGCCGCCAGTGGTTCGGAAAGACCGACAGCTTCTACGGCACGCCCGCCTTCCCGACCGGCATCCACTACGCCGACTACAACACCTGGAACATCGGCGTGGGCTTCACCTACAAGGTCTTCACGCTGGATCTGCGTTACTCCGACACCAACCTGTCGAAGGGCGATTGCAGCGTCTTCACCGGCGCGTTCAACGCGGCGGCCGGCACGACCACCGTCACCGGCAACAACCCGCTCGGCGCAAGCTCCAACTGGTGCGGCGCCACCGGTATCGCCAAGCTGTCGTTCGACCTGACCGCGATGACCAACCTGAAGTAATCATCGCCAGGGCGGATCGAATCTTTAGGAGGGCGGCAGAGCAATCTGCCGCCCTTTGCTTTTGCGCGGATGCCGCCGCACGGCGCCCTCTCCAGGCCGCGGATGCCGGGCGCGGGGGGCGGGACACCGCACGCCTCGTCATGGTCCGGGCTGTCGCAGCCGCCCCGGCCGTCCTGCGACGGAGGCCGGACACGCCTGTGTTCACGGTCCCCCGCAATGTCCGACCGGGCGGGCTGCTACTCCGCCCCGCCCGCGGGGGCGTCGGCCGCCTGAGCCGTCGGCCGCAGCGCGAACCGGTCGCCGTCGCGAATCAGCTCGACCTTGCGGTCATGGAGCTCGTGCAGGGTCGAGCGGTGGCCGATCGAGACCACGGTGGTCTGCGGCAGCCGCTCCGCGACCACCCGGTACAGCCGGGCCTCGCTCGGCTCGTCCAGCGACGCCGTCGCCTCGTCCAGGAACAGGAACTGCGGCGCGTGCAGCAGCGCGCGCGCGATGCCGAGCCGCTGCTGCTCGCCGAGCGACAGCATCCGGTTCCAGTGGCCGTCCTCCTCCAGCCGATCCGCCAGCTGCGGCAGGCCGACCGCGGCGAGCGCGTCCTTGATCTTGTCGGCCCCGAACGCCTCCGCCGCCGCCGGATAGACGATGGCGGCCTTCAGCGTGCCGATCGGGAAATACGGCCGCTGCGGCAGCATCATCAGCTTGGCGTGGCCAGGCACGCTGATCGCGCCGCTGCCGAACGGCCAGACGCCGGCGATGGCGCGGAACAGCGTCGACTTGCCGGCGCCGGACGGGCCGGTCAGCAGGGTGCGCTCGCTGCTTTTGATGCTGAAGCCGTCGGCCGCGATCAGCGGCAGGCCGTTCGGCAGCTTCAACAGCAGCTGGGCGAGCTCGATGCTGTCGCCGGCATGGCTGACGACGTCGATCGTCTGCGGCTCCTCGGCCATCCTGGCGGCGTTCGCGATCGACATCTCGAACCCGTCGAGACGGGCGACGGTCGAGCGCCATTCGGCCAGCGTGCTGTAGGTATTCACGAAAAAGGACAGCGCCCGCTGCACGCTCGAGAACGCCGATGCCGTCTGCATCATGCCGCCGAGCTGGACCTTCTTGGCGAAATAGGCCGGCGCGACGATGACGTAGGGAAAGATCGTCGCGACCTGCGAATAGCCGCTCGTCACGGCGGTCAGCCGCTTGGTCCGGCTCATGATCTGGTACCAGTTCTGCACCACGCGGCCGTACCGGGTCGAGAGCAGGCCATGCTCGGCGGTCTCACCGCGCAGCAGCGCGATCTGCTCGGAGTTCTCGCGGACGCGCACCAGGTTGAAGCGGAAATCCGCCTCGAAGCGCTGCTGCTCGAACCTCAGGTTCACCAATGGCGAGCCGATCCAATGCGTCAGCGCAGTGCCGGCGATCGCATAGAGCAGGGCCGCCCAGACCAGATAGCCCGGGATGTTGTACTCCATGCCGAACAGCGTCAGCGGCGCCGCTTCCGACAGGCCCCAGAGGATGACCACGAAGGAAGCGAGCGTCACGATCGAGCTGAGCAGATTGACCGTGATGCTGAGGGTCTGCTCGACGAACTGCTTCACGTCGTCGGACATGCGCTGGTCGGGGTTGTCGGCCGCGTCGCCCTTGAGCTGCATCCGGTAGTGATTGGCGTGATCGAGCCAGTGCCGCATATAGGTCTCGGTCAGCCACCGCCGCCAGCGGATCTGCAGCCATTGTTGAAGATAGAGCTGGTAGATCGCGAGCACGATGAAGGTGGTCGCGAGCACGGCGAAGACGCCGATCTCCCAGATGAAGCTGCTCCAATTGTATTCCTGCAGCGCGTTATAGAACCGGTTCTGCCACTGGTTCACCAGCACGTCGATCGCGACCAGGGCGAGCTCGATGGCGATCACGGCCGCGAGCAGCACGCGGCCGGCGACCTTGTCCTCGGAGCGGAAGTAGGGAATGGCGATCCGCCAGACGATGGCGAGGGTCGAGCGCAAATTGTTCACAGAGGGGCTTGCTCCTGAGAGAAGGGCTTAACAGGTTGACGTGGAACGAGAATTCCGTACCCTTCGGCGCCTGTCTAGACGAAAGTCGTAAGGTGCCCGGCGACCATCGGCCTGTCCGTCGGCTGTGGCAAACCGTAGCATGCTGCATACAAGAGGCATCGCGGCCGCTGCCAGATTTCGCGAGAATTTGAGCAGAGTGGGGCGTTGCCGCGTTCGTGATCTGGTTTTCGGGCCGGCCGATCCGGCCCGGCCGCCGGTGGGGACAGGCCTGATCCGCCATGACGGACCGGGTCCAACAACAAGAATTGGGGGGAGACGTCACGATGTGGAATCAAATCTACGATCCGTTGGGGAGCCCGGCGCTGTCGACGCTGGCCGCTGCCGTGCCCGTGGTGACGCTGCTGGTGCTGATCGCCAGCGGCAAGGTGAAGGCGCACATCGCCGCGATCATCGCGGTCGTGCTCACCAACATCATCACGATCTTCGTCTTCACGATGCCGGCCAACATGTCGATCCGCGCGACGGTGCTGGGCGTCGTCACCGGCTTCTTCCCGATCGGCTGGATCGTGCTGAACGTCATCTTCCTCTACCAGGTGACGGTCTCGACCGGCCGCTTCGAGCTGCTCAAGCGCGCGATCGGCGGCGTCACCGAGGACCGACGGCTGCAGCTCCTGCTGGTCGCGTTCTCCTTCGGCGCCTTCTTCGAGGGCGCCTCCGGCTTCGGCACCCCCGTCGCGATCACCGGCGCCGTGCTGATCGGTCTCGGCTTCTCGCCGCTCGCCGCCTCCGGCCTGTCGCTGATCGCCAACACTGCGCCGGTCGCCTATGGCGCGCTCGGCACGCCGATCCAGGGCCTCGCCTCGGTCACCGGCCTCGACCCCTACATCCTCGGCGCGATGGTCGGCCGGCAGCTGCCGGTGTTCTCGCTGATCGTGCCGTTCTGGGTGATCTGGGCGTTCGCCGGCTGGAAGGGCATGAAGGACATCTGGCCCGCGATCCTGGTGACCGGCGTCTCGTTCGCGGTGCCGCAGTTCCTGATCTCGAACTACGTCAACCCGTGGATCGTCGACATCGGCGCCTCGCTGATCTCGATGGGCGCGCTGATCCTGTTCCTGCGGGTGTGGCAGCCGAAGCAGCTGTGGCTCTCCCCGGCGCTGCGCGGCCGCGACGAATCGGCCGCCACGATGGCGGCGGCGAAGCCGCTCGACCGCACGCCGTTGACGCAGGCCGAGCTGTGGGGCGCGCTGCTGCCCTGGATCATCGTCTGCATCATCATGCTGATCTGGGGTAACGGCGCCTTCAAGAGCTGGGCGAACTCGATCTTCACCTGGAGCTATCCGGTGCCCGAGCTCGACAAGCTGATCAACAAGATGCCGCCGGTGGCCGCGAAGCCGACGCCGGAGGGCGCGGTGTTCTCTTTCACCTATCTGACCTTCACCGGCACCGGCATGCTGATCGCGGCGATCATCTCCGGCTTCCTGATGGGCGTCGGACCGGGCAAGCTGATCGCCGAATATGGCCGCACCATCCGGCTCTGCGCGATCTCGCTGATCACGATCTCGGCGATGCTGGCGATCGGCACGCTGACGCGCCTCTCCGGCGTCGACGCCACGCTCGGTCTCGCCTTCGCCGCGACCGGCGTGCTCTATCCCTTCTTCGGCACCTTGCTCGGCTGGCTGGGTGTGGCGCTGACGGGATCGGACACCGCCTCCAACGTGCTGTTCGGCAATCTGCAGAAGATCACCTCCGAGCAGCTCGGCCTGTCGCCGATCCTGATGGGGGCGGCCAACTCCTCGGGCGGCGTGATGGGCAAGATGATCGACGCGCAATCGATCGTGGTCGCCTCGACCGCCACCAACTGGTACGGCCACGAGAGCTCGATCCTGCGTTACGTCTTCCTGCACTCGATCGTGCTGGCCTGTCTGGTCGGCCTGTTCGTGACCCTGCAGGCCTATGTCTATCCGTTCACCGCGATGGTGCTGAAGTAGCACCACACACGCGACAAAAACCCCGCGCCGCAACCGCGGCGCGGGGTTTGCTATGTTTGGACCACATTTCTGCGGGAGCCGTGCTGGCGGCCATCCGGCCGATCGCCTACAAGGCGGACCCCATGCGCGATGATCTGTCGAGAGGAACGATGCGAGTTGTGAAGCGAGCCATGACGCGATCCGTGACGCGAACCATGGCCGGCGTGGTTGCAAGCCTGTTGATATCGGGTGTGCCCTTGGCCGCCGCGTCGGCAGAGGAGTTTCCGTTCGGCATGGAGATGACGCTCGACGCGCTGCCGCAAGCAGGCTCCAAGCGGGTGCCGGATCTCGACATCGGCGAGAATGGCGACACCGTGCTTGAGCTCTGGTGCAAGGGCGGCAAGGGCCAGTTCTCGGTGGCCGGCAACACCGTCGTGTTCATCGCAGGCACCATCGAGGACCGCAACTGTCCTGCGGCGCGTGCCCAGGCCGATGACGAACTGATCGCCGCGCTGAGCGCGGTCACCAACTGGAAGCGCCAGGGCGATCTGATCACCTTCATCGGACCGAAGACGCTGCGCTTCCGGCTGAATACGAATTGAGCCGAGACAAGAGCGTCCAGCTCAAATTGTGCGCTTTTCTCTCTCAACGTCGTCATGGCCGCGCTTGTCCGGCCATCCACGTCGTCGACATCCTGAGAAGGGCGTGGATGCCCGGGTCAAGCCCGGGCATGACGGCGTAACGAACTGGAAGTCTCGTTCGTCGGGACGGGCCCTATTCCCACATGCCGGCGACCATGTCCCTCAAGTCATCCTCGAGGCGATGGTGATACTGGGTTCGCGACGTCTGCCGTCGTGACCTGCTTACTTCCACACCGAGTTGTCGGCGTCCCAGCGCTTGGCCTTGAAGACCTTCGCCAGTTCGTCGATGGCGCCGCCATCGTCGCGGGTGTCGCTTTCCTCATCGCCCGAGGACTCGTCCGACAGGATCAGCTTGGCGGCGGAGCTCTCGTCGATGGTGCTCGTCGTCGGGCTGCTGATCCACAGGATCAGCGCATCCGCACCGCCCGGCTTATCGGGCGAGACGAGGCCGGTGACCTCGATGACATCGGTCAGCTCCAGCGAGGGCATCAGCTGGCTCGGCCGCTTCAAGGTCAGCTTCAGCTTGCCGGTCACCGGGTTCCAGACCGCACTCGCCGGCTTGGCGTTATAGGTCTTGGCCAGCACGTCGGAGATGGTGTTCGCCAGCTTGTCGCGGTTGATCTTGTCGCCGTCGCGCCAGTCGGCGGCCGCGAAGCGGATGGTGCGATCCATTTCCACGGTGCCTGCGGTCCAGCCGGCCGTGACGACGCCGGTCGTGGCGCGGGCCTTGGCGATCAGGGCGCCGGCGCGTTCGGGGTCGACCGTCATGCTGACGGTCTGTTCGCCCGCGCGCAGCGCATCGCAGCTCACGACCAGGCTGGACAGCGAGACCTCGACGTTCTCGCCTTTCAGGCTCTTCAGGAAGTCGGCGACCGCGTCGAGCTTGAGGCGAACGGACACGGCCTCCGGCGAAACATCGGTGAAGTCCTTCGGCTGCGCGGTGATGCCGTCGTCGTTCGACTGGCTTTCCTGGAACTCCTTCTCGCTGACATCGGCGTTGTCGGTCGACGCCACTTCGGTCACCGTCTTGCCGATGACGATCTGGCCGCGGAACTCGAAATTGTCGCCGGTCGGCTTGCGCGTCAGCTTCACCGTCACCGGCTCCTTGGCGCCGTTGCTCTGGGTCGCGCCGGTCAGGGTCTGGCCATTGACGGTGAGGTTGACGACGAAACGGTCCTTGCGGTCGGAGTTCTTGGCAACGGGATAGCAGACGTCGAGCGTGGCCGCAGTGACGGTCTTGCCCTGGCGCGTCTCCTTCAGGATCACGTCGGCATTGCCGTCCATCAGGCCGTCGAGGGCGGTGAAGTAGCGAACCTCGTTGGCGGGGGCCTTGGTGCCGCTCTTGCTCTGGGCCCAACCGAGTTCCGGCGCGGCCGCTGCAATCACGGCCAGCGCCACCAAAATCGCGCGCATCTGAAAATCCTTGTGGGAGCGGAATCGGCGCTAGCTGTAGCGCCAAACTGCCATCACTGCACCCCCACTTCGACACTCGGCCAAAAAGAAGGCCGCCCGGAGGCGGCCTTCGTGACGGTGTGGTGATGGAGGCTCGGGACTGGGCCTGGCTCAGAAGCCCATGCCGCCCATGCCACCCATGCCGCCGCCGGCCGGCATCGCCGGGGCCGCGTCCTTCGGCAGTTCGGCGACCATCGCCTCGGTGGTGACCAGGAGGCCGGCGACCGACGAGGCGTCCTGCAGCGCGGTGCGGACCACCTTGGCCGGGTCGATGATGCCCTTGGCGACCATGTCGACATAGTCCTCGGTCTGGGCGTCGAAGCCGAAGGTCTCGGACTTCTCCTCCAGGATCTTGCCGACCACGATCGAGCCTTCGACGCCGGCGTTCTCGGCGATCTGGCGCATCGGAGCCTCGAGCGCCTTCAGCACGATGTTGATGCCGGCCTGGACGTCCGAGTTCGGGTTGGTGATCCGGCCGACCGCCTTCTTGGCGCGCAGCAGCGCCACGCCGCCGCCGGGGACGATGCCTTCCTGCACCGCGGCGCGGGTCGCGTTGAGGGCGTCCTCGACGCGGTCCTTCTTCTCCTTGACCTCGACCTCGGTCGCGCCGCCGACGCGGATCACCGCGACGCCGCCCGCGAGCTTGGCGAGACGCTCCTGCAGCTTCTCACGGTCGTAGTCCGAGGTGGTCTCCTCGATCTGCGCCTTGATCTGGCCGACGCGCGCCTCGATGTCGGCCTTCTTGCCGGCGCCGTTGACGATCGTGGTGTTCTCCTTGTCGATCACGACCTTCTTGGCGCGGCCGAGCATCTTCACCGTGACGTTCTCGAGCTTCATGCCGAGGTCGTCCGAGATCAGCTGACCGCCGGTCAGGATCGCGATGTCCTCGAGCATGGCCTTGCGGCGGTCACCGAAGCCCGGCGCCTTGACGGCGGCGACCTTCAGGCCGCCACGCAGGCGGTTGACGACCAGCGTGGCCAGCGCCTCGCCCTCGACGTCCTCGGCGATGATCAAGAGCGGACGGCCCGACTGCACGACGGCTTCGAGCACCGGCAGCATGGCCTGGAGGCCCGACAGCTTCTTCTCGTGCAAGAGCACGTAGACGTCGTCGAGCTCGGCGGTCATCTTCTCGGCGTTGGTGACGAAGTACGGCGAGAGGTAGCCGCGGTCGAACTTCATGCCTTCGACGATGTCGACCTCGGTCTCGAGCGACTTGTTCTCCTCGACCGTGATGACGCCCTCGTTGCCGACCTTCTGCATCGCCTGGGCGATCATCTTGCCGATCGCGGCGTCGCCGTTGGCGGAGATGGTGCCGACCTGGGCGACCTCGGCGGAGGAGGCGACCGGCTTGGCGCGCTTCTCGATGTCCTTGATGACGGCGGCGACAGCGGTGTCGATGCCGCGCTTGAGGTCCATCGGGTTCATGCCGGCGGCAACCGCCTTGGCGCCCTCGCGGACGATGGCCTGGGCCAGCACGGTCGCGGTGGTGGTGCCGTCACCGGCGAGATCGTTGGTCTTGGACGCGACCTCGCGCAGCATCTGCGCGCCCATGTTCTCGAACTTGTCCTCGAGCTCGATCTCCTTGGCGACGGTGACGCCGTCCTTGGTGATGCGCGGAGCGCCGAAGCTCTTCTCGATGACGACGTTGCGGCCCTTCGGGCCGAGCGTCACCTTGACGGCGTTGGCGAGAATGTCGACGCCGCGCAGCATGCGGTCGCGCGCGTCGCCGGAGAATTTGACGTCCTTGGCTGCCATGTGAATCTCTCCTGAGAATGGACCTCGACGGTCAGCGGCGTGATCGCCCGTCTGTCACCGGATCGAGGTTGAAAAGCGCTGGTCGCCCGGGGCGGCTCAAGGCCGCCCAGAGCTGTTCGGATCACGCGGTTCGGATCAGGCGACGACGCCCATGATGTCGGACTCCTTCATGATGAGGAGTTCCTCGCCGTCCAGCTTGACCTCGGTGCCGGACCACTTGCCGAACAGCACGCGGTCGCCGACCTTGACGTCGATCGGGATCAGCTTGCCGCTCTCGTCGCGGCCGCCCGGGCCGACGGCGACGACCTCGCCCTGCGAGGGCTTTTCCTTGGCGGAGTCGGGGATGATGATGCCGCCCTTGGTCTTCTCTTCGGCGTCGATGCGCTTAACCACGACGCGATCATGCAGGGGACGAAACTTCGATTTGGCCATGACGGATCCCTTTGCGGGTGCTTTGGTAGAGGTTGCTGTCGGAGGAATCTGAATGCGGCCACAATTGACGCCCAACTGGGCCTCCAACCGGCGCGCAGCTTTAGCAATCGTGCCCTCCGAGTGCTAAAGACCGCTGCCGGAAATATGGCTTGGCGCTGTTCCTGTCAAGCAAAGGCCGGCGGTTAAGCCCTTGTTCAGGCTGTTAAGGGGATGTTGAACCGGGCCAGACATGTTAGTGGAGCGGCGCCGTCGTCCGACGTCGTTGCTCTGACGCGCGTTTTGCGCTTGGTTGCCGGACGGGGCAGCCACGATTTTGTTCCTTAAGGGGATGCCATGACGAGTTCACGGTGCGCGCGGTCGATCGCCAATCTCGGTGTCGCGTCGGCGCTCACGATGCTTCTGGGAGCGTGCACGGGCTTCAGCCTGTCGCCGTCGACTCCCATGCAGTCCGAGGCGCCCGTCGAGCCGGAGGTGCCGTCGACGATCCGTCCCGAGGATCTCGTCGGCAAATGGGGCCTGGCCGCCTATAACAATCCCAATGACCGCGCGCGCACCGAGAAGATGGCGCTGGCGCAGTGCAAGCAGCCCTACACGATCGGGCAGGGAACATCCGGCGGCGTGATCATGCACCTCGCCGACCAGGCCACCCCGCAGGAGCTGCGGCTGAAGGGGTCCGCCGGCGGCAAGAACTATATCGGTCCCGCCGGCCCCCCTGGCGGCGAGCAGGATCGCGAGGTCATCTCGTTCGACGGACGGGTGCTGATCACCCGCTTCGTCGACAAGGATGCGGCCACCCGATACCAGACCATGGTCTATGTCCGCTGCGGACCGCGCGCCTGAGATCGGCACGCGCATCGAGAGGCGACGATACGAACGAAAAACGCCGGCTGACCGCCGGCGTTTTTGTTTGGCGTGAAGGCCGATCGCGGCTCAGTTGAACATCGCGTCGATATCGTCCTGCGAGGCGTGGCCGACATCGCCTTCCGCCTTCGGGCCGTTCAGCAGCCTGGCGTCGCCCTCGCGGGTATCGACGATCGGCGGCACATGCGCCTTGATCGCGTCGACGCCGCCCCAGATGTCCATCATCACCACGATGTGGTGCTCGATGAACTTCATGGTGGTCATGACCTTGTTGATGCGCTGGCCGGTCAGGTCCTGGAAGTTGCAGGCCTCGAAGATCGAGACCACGCGCTCCTGGATCTCCTCGCTGAGGATCTTCTGCTGGTCGGCCGAGTCGACCTTGCCGAGCGCGCTCGCGGCGTTGTCGATCGCCTCCGCGGCTTCGAGGATCTGCTGGGTCGCCTGCTCGGTGCCGCCGACGACCGCGCCGAGCTCGCCATTGACCTTGGCCATCTCCTCGCCGTTGAAGCTCTTGGCATGGAGGGTCGCGATCTCGCCCTTGGTGCGGTTGATCGCGTCATGAATCAGGTCGAGCTCGACCTTGAGCTTCTCGCACTGCTCGATCTGCGCGCGATAGGTCTCGAGCAGGGCGCGCGCCTCGGCGACTTCGCGTTGCGCGGATTCCTCGATGGCGGCATTCGTCGTGCTGTGTCCGCCGCCGCCGCGAATGGCGTTAGCCATCTGGGCGCGGATCGCACGGAGCTCGTCCATGATTTCCTTGTGGTTGGGGCCGATCTCGCCGCCCACGAAGTCGGGCTCCGGCATATGGCCGACGATTGCTTCTTCGATACGGAAACGCTTGCGAACCGGCATGAGAGTATCCCTGACCTTTTACTGAGCACAGTTCTACGCGGAGGCATTTAACATCGCGTTCACGCCAGGAACCGCGCATCACGCAACGCCCGCGTGCGCTGTCAGGAGCGGTTAACCATGCCGCTTTGGCCTTCACGCAAAAGTAACGCTAGCCATCAAAACCGCGGTCATCGGCGGCAATGGTGAATCCCGACGGGGCCTGTGTTTACCAAAGCGATCGGGTTTTGCTCTTTATTGACGATAAGCGGCGGCCGCATGGCCTCGCGCGACGACCAGTCTCCAGACGAAACAGTACAGAGTACGTCGATGTTCAGATCATTCTCCACAGCGCTGCTGGCCGGCGCATGCATCTTCTATTCGGGTCTGGATCAGGCCATGGCCCAGGGCTTTCAGCAGCCGACGGTGATCTATAGCGGCCCGTCGCAGAGCGCGCCGGTGCGCACGGCCTATGTCGAGCGCTCGCGAATGGGCGGCGGCTTCATCGAATTCCTGTTCGGCGACCCGCAGGGCGGACGCGGTGCTCCGCCGCCGGCACAGCCGATGTATCAGCAGCAGCCGTCCTATTACGGGGCGCAGCCGTCGATGCCGGGCAGCGCGCCGCAGCAGGGCTATCCGGACGAGGAAGCGTATGAGCAGACGCAGCGCCCGCTCGATCCGAAATACGAGAAACAGGTCGTTGACTATGACGGCAAAGAAAGGCCGGGCACGATCGTCATCGATACACCTAACAAGTTTCTCTATCTGGTTCAGGGCGAAGGCCGCGCATTGCGCTATGGCATCGGCGTCGGCCGTCCCGGTTTCACCTGGTCGGGCGTCAAGACGATCTCGGCGAAGCGCGAATGGCCGGACTGGACGCCGCCGGCGGAGATGCTGGCGCGCCGGCCGGACCTGCCGCGCCACATGGAGGGCGGCCCGCAAAACCCGCTCGGCGCCCGCGCGATGTATCTGGGCTCCTCGCTCTATCGCATCCACGGCTCCAACGAGCCGTGGACGATCGGGACCAACGTGTCGTCGGGCTGCATCCGCATGCGCAACGAGGACGTCATCGACCTCTACACGCGTGTCAACGTCGGCACCCGGGTCATCGTGCTGTAACCGCGATCGTTCCGCCGATCAGATGCAAAAGGCCGCCCGGACGGGCGGCCTTTTTCCATTCGGGTTGGGCTCGAGACGGCACGCTCGTCAGGCGTAGTCACTGCCACCGTCGTCATCGCCGCCATAGCCGTCGTCGGCATCGAAATCGGCGGCGTCGTTGTCGTTGCCGCTGTCGTCATAGTTCGCCTGATCGAACAGGCCGGCGCGGCCGCCGGCGTCACCGGAGCGGCCGATGTCGTCGAGGCCGGCATCGCGCGCCAGCGAGCCGCTGGACGCGTCACCGCCCCATGGACTGGCGCCGCCGCCGCGTTCCTCGATGATCGTGGTGTCGCCGAACGCCTGGTGCGAGCCGCCGCCCATCATCGAGCGGATGCCGCCGAGCAGCAGCGAGCCGCCGACCATGCCGGCCGCCGCGGCCGCTGCCGTGCCCAGGAACGAGCCGCCTCCGCCGCCAAAGACGCCGCCGCGCGGCTGGCCGAAGCCGCCCTGGTCATAGGGACCGCCCTGGCCGGGATAACCGGGCTGGCCCTGGTAGCCGGGAGGCATGGCCTGACCGCTGTTCCAGACCGGCCGGCTGGTGGACGGCGGCGGCACGGGCGGGACCGAGCCGCGGTTGCCGCTGGATCCGAAGATGCTGTCGCGCATCGAATCCAGGAAGCTGCCGGACTGCGCCTGCGGCGCGCTTTGCGCATGCTGCAGCTCCTCGATCCGGGCATTGGCGCGCTTCAAGGCTTCGTCCTGCACCAGCACGGTCTGCACCAGCGCATAGACGGCGTTGGGGGCCTGCTGCAGTCCTCGGGCGATGGCGGCGGCGGCCTCCGGATCACGCGGCGCACTCTCCAGCTTGGCAAGCCGGTCGAACAGGTCGTCGATGAGTTGGCGTTCTTGCGGTGTCATGTGCTTCTCCTGCCGCTTGCCGGTTCCGGCTCAGCGCGGCCAAGATTTAGGGGACCTTTGTGGTGCGGCTAGTCGGGCTGCGGATTAAATTTCCGTATGCGACAGAACGTCTGCGGGGCTTGCGAATCGCTGTCGATCTCCACGCCGCCCGACTGGAGGGAGAAACGCGGTTAGCCGGCTTTTTGTTCGGTCTGGCGCGCGAAAGATCGGTTCAGGCCAGCGTCACCTTGCGACGCTCCAGCAGGCCGGGAAACTGCTCGCCGGCGAGATAGGCATGCTCATGCTCGCGCTGCACGGTCAGCGGATCGAGCTCGATCAGGACGTCGTCGACGAAGCCGGGATGGCACATGACGAGCCCGTGTTCGGGCAGGGCGTCCAGGAAGCCGTCCATCAGCGAACCGAAATCGGCGGCCTTGGTGAAGTCGTAGGCGCCGGCGAACGCGGGGTTGAAGGTGATGGCGGCGCGCGCGGCGTGGCGGCGGAATTGCGCGCTCAGCACGTCGAGCAGCAGCGCCTTCGGCGCGCCCAGCCGCTGCATCAGCGGCGCATTCCGGCCGCCCTGGCGGACCCAGGCCGACGGCGCGGCCTCCTTCACGGCGGCCAGGAAACCCTCGCGCACCTGCGGATAGAGCTGGGCGTGCTGATGGCCGTCGACGAAATCCGGGGCGCGGCCGAACAGCTCGCCGAACGCGGCGAGCTGAACCGCCACCTCGGCGCGGATCATCTCGGGGTCGAGCCGGCGCAGCAGCCCGGCGCGCAGCAGCTTGGGGAAGGGCAGGAACATGCCGCCCTCGGCGGGGCGGAAATGCATGGTCAGCGGCCGGAACGGCGCGGTCAGCGTGACGTGCAGGCCGATCGCGCAGCGCGGGCTGTCGGCCGCGACCTTGGTCAGCTCCGTCACCTCGTCGCGCCCGATCGCCGCGCCGACGGTCATCACCGATGTCGCGTTCAGGCGGCCGCGCGCGATCAGGTCGCGGATCGCGCGGTTGACGCCGGGACTGAGGCCGTAGTCATCGGCGCACAGCCAGATGCGCCGGTGCGGCGCCTCGCTCATTCGGCGGCGTTCCGTTCGGTGCCGTCGCTGCGGGCGTCGAGCGTGGCGCGCTTCTCGCTGTGCTCGGCGACGAAGTAGATCGGCCGTGCCTTCAGCTCGGACAGGATCTTGCCGATATATTCGCCCATGATGCCGATCATGATCAGCTGCACGCCGCCGATCGTCATCAGGCCGACCATCAGCGAGGGATAGCCGGGCACCGACTTTCCGGTGGTGAAGGTCTCCCACAGGATCGACAGTCCGAACAGGAACGCGGCCGAGGCGAGCAGGATTCCGAGCAGGCTGGCGAAGCGCAGTGGCGCGACCGAGAACGAGGTGAGGCCCTCGATCGACAGGCCGAGCAGGCTGGTGACGTTGAAGGTCGTGACGCCGTGCGCGCGCGCCGCCGGCTCGTAGTCGACGCGGATCTGGCGGAAGCCGATCCAGCTCGCGAGGCCCTTGAAGAAGCGGTTGCGCTCCGGCAGCTGGCGCAGTGCCGCCACCGCGCGCGGCGACAGCAGGCGGAAGTCGCCGGCATCCTCCGGAATCTTCTGCCGCGCGCCCCAATTGATCAGCGCGTAGAAGCCGTGCACGGCGACGCGGCGCAGGAACGGCTCGTTGTCGCGATGCGCCTTCGCGGTGTAGACGACGTCGTAGCCGTCCTTGATCCAATGCGTGACGAGCTGCTCGACCAGCGCCGGCGGATGCTGCCCATCGCCATCCATGAACAGCACGGCGCCGCGGCGGGCATGGTCGAGGCCGGCCATCAGCGCCGCCTCCTTGCCGAAATTGCGCGACAGCGACACGACCTGGACGTCGAGCGCATCGGCCTGCAAGGTGCGGGCGATCGCGAGCGTGTTGTCGCGGCTGCCGTCGTCGACATAGACGAGCTCGCAGGCGAGCCCGAAGCGCTGCCGCAGGGTGCGGGCGAGCGTGTTCAAGCGCTCGTGCAGCGCCGTCAGTCCCGCGCCCTCGTTGTAGACGGGGATAACGATCGACAGGCCCTGCGACGCGGCGTCGGCCGCGGTCGTGGTCAGGTCGGACACGTCAGTTCCCAGCATTGCTCAGATCCTCGTTCGCCCGCCAACATATGGTAGCTGCCGCTGCCTGTCGCTACGATGAACGGCGATTTATGATCGCAGGAAGGCTTCGAGGCGGGCAAACAGCGGATTCTCGCGGTCGAGCACGTAGTCGAGCGAGGCGACCGACACCGTCTCCGCGCCATGGGCGCGGAGGAAGCTGCCGAGCGCGTAGATCTGCGCCGGCGGGCAGTGCAGGGTCAGCATGCCCGACGAGGTCGGGCCTCCGAACGGCGCGACGACGCCGAAGCGGTTGTGCGCCTCGGTCAGCATTGCTGCGTCGCACCCTTTGAAGCGGGTGCGGACCTCGCGGTATTTGCTGGCGCGGGCGCGGGCGTGGATGTGGTCGAGGATGATCCGGGCGCTCTCGCGCGGGCCATCCGACCAGTCGGCGTCGCGCGAGGCGACGAGATTGGCCTGGCTGCGCAGGATGACGCCGTCGTCGAGCACCTTCAGGCCGTTGGCGACCAGCGTGGAGCCGGTTGAGGTGATGTCGACGATCAGCTCGGCGGTGCCGACGGCGGGTGCGCCCTCGGTGGCGCCGGCGCTCTCGACGATGCGATAGTCGACGATGCCGTGATGCGCGAAGAAGCCGCGCGTCAGGTTGATGTATTTGGTGGCGACGCGCATGCGGCGATTGTGCTGGGCGCGGAAGCCGGTGGCGACGTCGTCGAGATCGGCCATGGTGCGGACGTCGATCCAGGCCTGCGGCACTGCGACCACGACATTGGCGCCGCCGAAGCCGAGCGTGTCGATCAGCAGCACGCGCTTGTCGGCGTCGGTGATTTCCTCGCGCACCAGGTCCTCGCCGGTGACGCCGAGATGCACGGTGCCGCGCGCCAGTTGCGATGCGATCTCGCTCGCAGAGAGATAGGCGATCTCGACATTGTCGAGCCCGGAGATCGTGCCGCGATAGTCGCGTGCGCCGCCGGGCTTCGACAGGTTCAGCCCGGCGCGGCCGAAGAACGCTTCCGCATTCTCCTGCAGGCGGCCCTTGGAGGGAACGGCGAGGACGAGGGGGCCGCTCATGATGCTCTCCCGCGCGGGCTGTGGCTCGCGGCGCTCGACTGGGCCAGGCGCTCGATCCAGATCGAGAAGCCGACGGCCGGAATGGACGAGGCGGCGCCGAGCTGGCTCAGCAGGCCGTCATAGCGGCCGCCGGCGACCAGCGGCTCGTCGCCATTGCCGGGGTGATGCAGCTCGAACTCGAAGCCGGTGTAGTAGTCGAGGCCGCGGCCGAACGCGGTGGCGAAGCGCACCTTGGTCAGGTCGATGCCGCGCTGGGCCATGAAGCCGGCGCGCGCCTCCAGCGCGTCGATCGCGGCTGCAATGTCGAGCCTGGCGTCGGCCGCGAGCGCACGGAGCTGCTGGACGGCTTCGGTCGGAGTGCCGGCGATGACGAGGAAGCGCTTGATCAGGTCGAGGGCGTGGCGCGGCAGGGCGCCGCTCTTCAGGGTGGATTGCTCCAGGAACCGGTCGGCGATCTCCGCGACCGTGCGGCCGCCGACGGCGCTGGCGCCGGCGATCGACATCAGGTCGGTGACGAGGGCGAGCGCGGCCTTGCGGTCGGAGCCGGCCAGCGCCGCGAGCACGCCCTCATATTCGTTGCGCGGCGCCAACTCGGCGATCGCGAGCCGCTCCAGGTCCTGGGCCAGCGTCCGCTTGCGGTTGAAGTCCTTGAGCAGCCTGCGCCGCCAGACCGGATAGAGATCGAGCGCGTCGATCAGGGCTGCGAACAGCGCGACGTCGCCGGTGTGGATCTCGACCTCGCTGAGACCGGCCGCGGCTGTCGCCTCGATCGCCAGCGCCAGCATCTCGGCATCGGCGGCAGGACGATCCTGGCGTCCGAAGGATTCGATGCCGGCCTGCAGGAACTCGCTGGGGCGGCCGTCACGGTAACGAAACACCGGGCCGAGATAGCTGAACCCGGCCGGCTGTCCGGAGCGCGGCGACGCCAGATAGTCGCGGGCGACGGGAATGGTCAGGTCGGGACGCAGGCAGAGTTCCTCGCCGCCGCCATCCGTCGTCAGATACAGGCTCTTGCGAATGTCCTCGCCGGAGAGGTCGAGGAACGGCTCGGCCGGCTGCAGGATCGCCGGCTCGGCGCGGGCATAGCCGGCCTCGGCGAAGGACTGCAGCAGCGTGTCCGCCCGCGCGGCGGGTCCGGTCGGAGCGGGTCCGGTCATGTCAATCTTGGTTCCAAACAGGGAGTCGTGCCGCCCGGAGGGCGGCGGCAGCCCCTTAGCACGCTCATGGCGCGGTTTCGACACCGAATGGTCGCCGCGCGCGACAATCGCCGGCGGGCCTTAACGGCCTTGGCCGTGCCAATCCCCCAGGGTCGCCTGCAGCAGGGCCAGCGCCGCCACCCCCGCGGTATCGGCCCGGAGGATGCGTGGCCCGAGCGCCAGCCTGACCAGTTGCGGCTGCCGCAGCAGGAGCTCGCGCTCCTCGGCGGCGAAGCCGCCTTCGGGGCCGATCAGGAGATCGATGCCGGCATGCGCGCCGGCGCCGCGCAGCGCCTGCACGGGATCGGCGACGTCGGCCGCCTCGTCGCAGAACACCAGCAGGCGCGAAGCCTGCCGCTCGCGCAGGAAGCGCTCCAGCGGCACCGGGTCCCTGACCTCGGCGAGGCTGAGGATGCCGCATTGCTCGGCCGCCTCGATCACATTGGCGCGCATGCGCTCGCCGTTGATCCGCGACACCTGGGTGTGGCGCGTGACGACCGGCTGCAGCACGGCCGCGCCCATCTCGACCGCCTTCTGCGCGATGTAGTCCAGCCGCGCGTGCTTCAGCGGCGCAAACACGTAGGCGATGTCGGGGAGCCGGTCCTGCGGCCGGAGGCGCTGCTGGACGGTCAGCAGGTCCGCCCGCTTGCGGCCGGCGATCGTGGCCTGCCATTCGCCGTCGCGGCCGTTGAACACCAGCACCCGGTCGCCGGCGCCGAGGCGCAGCACGTTGCCGAGATAGTTGCTCTGGTTGCGATCCAGTGCGACGGCGCCGCCCTCCAGCAGCGGGGCGTCGACGTACAGGCGCGGGGCGTTGGAGTCGTAGTCGGGCATGGCGCGGCGAGTGTGAGGTCAGTGACGTTGCTTATCGAACCGGGCCCCGGACGGAAAGCCGGAGCCTGGTGGCTGCGTGCATCGGCGATGGCCCGTTTTGGCCGTGCTGTCGACAGATTTTACCGTTTGGATGTGGTCCAAACTGGCGATTGCGTCCCGCTGCACCTCGGGGCGACGCCGGCAGCCTCGGCTTCATGCCCCGGCGAGGAGAGACAGCCGTGATCAACAGATGTTCCACTTGGGCCGTCCTGGCCCTCGCCGCGGCCACCGTGCTGCTGCCCGCCGTGCCCGCTCGGGCCGATGACAAGAGCGTCGGCGCGCCGCAGGCGGCCAATCCGGCGGCCTCCAACGGCACGAGCGTGGGCAACTTTCGTCCGCCCGAGAGCTGCCTGAAGGAATTCACGCCGCTGCGCGACGAGGCCGCCCGCCGCGCCCAATTGCTGAAGATGGCGCCGGGACACCGATTCGCGCCAGGAGAGGCCTGCCGGCTGGTGCATGATTACGAGCTCGCCCAGACCAAGATGCTCGAATACGCCGTCGCGCATGCCTCGACCTGCGGCATCCCGGCCAAAATCACCGACCAGCTCAAGGCGAATCACGAAAACACCCTGACCGTGATGCGTAAGGTCTGCACCGTGACATGGAACGTTGCGCCCGGCGTGGGCTCGTTCCTCTCCGCGTCCGGACCGAAGCAGCCCGGTTGAGCGAAGGCTTCCGACCGGCGCGAGGACATCGTCACCGAGCGGAAGCGGAGATGAACGAAATCCGAGGCTGGATCTCGGAATGCAAATCAGCGGCCCGTGGGTTCACCGGCATGGAACCGCGGCTGCGTCCCTGCGCCGCGGGGGCGGCCAACTCCGCAGTTGTGCTGGGCGGGCGAGAATCGTAAAAGCCCCGGATTGGATCGCGCTTTCGTCCGGAAGTGTTGAGGATTCTTGGTCTTGCCGGAGAACCAGCCTTGATCAGCCGCCATCCCATCGTGCCATTCGTCGTCGCTGCTGCCCTGCTGTCCAATGGCGGCCATGCAATGGCGCAAGGCGCGTTTCCCGCGCCGCTGCCGGGCCAGACTCAAACCCAGACGCAGAGCAACGCTTCACCGTTTCCGCCCATCAATGGCAGTGCGCCCGCGCCTGCGCCGATGGCGGCGCCCGCCAATGCATTTCCCCCTGCCGGCCCGGCGGCTTTCGGTGGCGGCGGCGGTGGCTTCGCGGCGCCGCCGCAGCAGGTCGGCCCCGGCGAAAGCTGCATGAAGGAGTTCGTGCCGCTGCGTGAGGAGGCCGAGCGCCGGGGCAAGCTGATCCAGGCTGCGAGCAAGCGCAAGGCGACCCCGGTCGAGGCCTGCAAGCTGTTCAAGAGCTTCAGCCAGGCCGAGGTCAAGATGATCAAATACATCGAGGCCAACTCGGCACGCTGCGGCATTCCCGGCCAGATCGCCGAGCAGTTGAAGACCAACCACAAGGGCACCGAGGGCATTCAGCAGAAGGTCTGCACCGTCGCCGAGCAGATGCAGAAGGGCGGCGGCCCGGCCGCCCAGCCTGGCCTGAGCGACGTGCTCGGCACGTCGGCTGCACTGCCGGAGGCGAATGCGACGAAGAAGGGCGGCTCGACCTTCGATTCGCTCACCGGCAACCCGCTCACCCGATGAGCGACAGCGCCGTCCGCGTAGCTGACGCGACCGGCAACTGGGTCGACACGCTGGCGCCGGTGTGGAGCCGGCCGTATCTGCGGCTCGCCCGCTACGATCGCCCGATCGGGTCGTGGCTGCTGCTGATGCCGTGCTGGTGGTCGGCCGCGCTGGCTGCGGGGATTTCCGGCGACCTCTCGATGCTTCCGCTCTGGGTCGGCTTGTATTTCGTCGGCGCCTTCGCGATGCGCGGCGCCGGCTGCACCTGGAACGACATCACCGACCGCGACCTCGACGCCAAGGTGGAGCGTACGCGCTCCCGGCCGATCCCCGCCGGGCAGGTGGGCGTGAAGCAGGCGCTCGCCTTCCTGGTGGCGCAGGCCCTGGTCGGCCTCGTGGTGCTGCTGCAATTCAACCGCTTCGCGATCGGCACGGGCATCGCCTCGCTGCTCATCGTCGCGATCTATCCCTTCATGAAGCGCATCACCTGGTGGCCGCAGACGGTGCTGGGGCTGGCCTTCTCCTGGGGCGCGCTGATGGGCTTTGCCGTCGCGTTCGGCCGCATCGATGCGACCGCGCTGCTGCTCTACGCCGGCTCGATCTGCTGGGTGATCGCCTACGACACGATCTACGCGCATCAGGATGCGGAGGACGATGCGCTGATCGGCATCAAGTCGACGGCGCGGCTGTTCGCCGAGCGCACGCATCTGGCGCTGGTGGTGTTCTATTCGCTCGCGGTCGTGCTGATCGGAGCAGCCTTCGCCACCGCTCATGTGCACGTGGCGGCGTGGCTGGGCCTCGCCTGCTTCGCCGCGCATCTCGCCTGGCAGGTCCGCAGGCTGAACACCGCGGATCCCGCGCTGTGCCTGCGGATTTTCAAGTCCAACCGCGATGCTGGATTGCTGCTGTTCGCCGCTCTCCTGGTCGACGCCGTGCTGCGCGCGAGCTGATCAGCTCCGCGCGATGATCTCGCGTTCGCCGCGATGGACCGAGGCGGGATTGAGAAGGTGCCCGACACGGCGGCGCATCAGGAAACGCGGACGGCGCGACCGGATGGCATTGCGGCGCCGGCGCCGCGGCGCAGCGTCGCGCTTCGGCTCCTGAAGCTGCGGCAGCGCGAAGGTCTCGCTCCACATCGCCCAGGCGGTCACGATCTCGTCCTGGTCGTCGCTGACGCAGATCGGGATGCTCAGCGAGGGGTCGCGGTGCGCGAGGATCAGCATCATCTGCGTGTCGTCGATCTCGCGCAGCGCGATGCCGAGGAAATCGCTGACCCGGAGGTTCAGGGCCATGCGCATGCCGCTCACGGCACGGCGCAGGACCACGCGCTCCCGGTGCAGTTCGATCTGCCGGATCCCGCCATCGGCACGGGTGTCGTGCGCGCTGTACGAGACGGGCAGGGAAAGAGGGTCGAGCCGCAGGACGCGGCCCGACCCAGCGGAATTGCTTCCGCCTGTTGCTGTTTGACGCCTCACGGCTCGGTCTCCCCGCCGGGATTATGTTCCCGGTCGATACGTGAGACCTTGCCACGCGAGCGGCCCGTATCAGCTTAAGAAGCCTGGTTAATCAGTCCTCACGCCCGACCCTCTTACCGTCATGATTGACAAGCGCTTGCCCAGCATGATTGACGAGACCTTGCCGATTTGCCGACAATCCGATGTGGTGTCTGACCTGCTGCTTGAAGTCGGCGTGATCAGGCCACATTTCGTCTGGATTGAGCCGTCTTAGCCGCCACCTGACATCGATCGGATCGTGTTCGTGACCTCTTCCCCAACAGCTGCCGCATCATCGACCTCCGCCCATTCAGATCTGCTCGATCAGTCCGCCCTGAGAACGCTCGCCGAGCGGCTGGTCGAGGCCGCGAAGAAGGCCGGCGCCGATGCCGCCGATGCGATCGCCGTGCGTGGCATCTCGCAGGGCGTGGAGGTGCGTGACGGGCGCGTCGAGGAATCCGAACGCTCCGAAGGCGACGATGTCGGCTTGCGCGTGCTGGTCGGCAAGCGCCAGGCCGTGGTGTCGACGAACGACGTCAGCGGCGACGGCGTCGCGCGGCTCGCGGAGCGCGCGGTCGCGATGGCGCGCGTGGCGCCTGATGACAAATATGTCGGGCTCGCCGATCCAGAGCTGCTGGCGCGCGAGATTCCGGAGCTCGACCTGCTCGATCCGCACATCCCGGGGACTGCGGAGCTGGAGCGGCGGGCCCAGGAAGCGGAGGCTGCGGCGCTCGCGGTCAAGGGCGTCACCAAGTCGGGCGGCGCGTCGGCCTCGGCCGGCATCGGCGGCATGGTGCTGGTGACGAGCAGCGGCTTTCACGGCGCCTATCTGCGCTCGAGCCAGAGCATCTCGACGACCGCCATCTCCGGCGAAGGCACCGGCATGGAGCGCGACTACGACTACACGGCCGCACCGCATGGCGCCGACCTGCTGGCACCCACGGCCGTCGGCCGCAGCGCCGGCGAGCGCGCGGTGGCGCGCGCCAATCCGCGCAAGGTCGCGACCTGTCAGGTCCCGGTCGTGTTCGATCCCCGCGTGTCGGGCTCGCTGGTCGGCCATCTCGTCGGCGCCATCAACGGCGCCTCGATCGCGCGCAAGACCAGCTTCCTCAAGGACAAGCTCGGCGCGCAATTATTCGCCAAGGGCATCCGCATCATCGACGATCCCTTGCGTCGGCGCGGCCTGCGCTCGCAGCCCTTCGACGCCGAGGGGGTGAAGGTGAAGAAGACGGCGCTCGTCGACGACGGCGTGCTGACGACCTGGCTGCTGGATTCCGCGACGGCGCGCGAGCTGGGTCTCGTGACCACCGGCCACGCGCATCGCGGCGTCTCGTCCTCGCCGTCGCCGGGCCCGTTCAATCTGCATCTCGAGGCCGGCGTCGTGACGGCCAAGGAGCTGATCTCCGACATCAAGCAGGGCTTCTACGTCACCGACCTGATCGGCTCCGGCGTCAATGGCGTCACCGGCGACTATAGCCGCGGCGCCTCCGGATTCTGGATCGAGAATGGCGAGATCGGCTATGCCGTGAGCGAGGTGACGATCGCCGGCCATCTGTTCGAGATCTTCAAGTCGATGACCCCGGCTAGCGATCTCGAATTCCGCTATGGCGTCAATGCGCCGACGGTGCGCATCGAAGGGCTCACGCTTGGCGGACGGTGAGCTCGAGACATCCGGCGAGACCGGCCCGGCGGCTGATGCCGGGCTGCTGAAGGAGGCGGTGCGCGAGGCCGGCGAGCTGGCGCACGCGATGTTCGGCACCGAGCTGCGCAAATGGACCAAGGGCGCCTCGTCGCCGGTGTCCGAAGCCGACATGGCGGTCAACGCGCTGCTCGAAGACCGGCTGCGATCGGCAACACCGGAGTATGGCTGGCTGTCCGAGGAGAGTGCCGACGACCCGGCCCGGCTCGGCCGGCGGCGGGTCTGGATCGTCGATCCGATCGACGGCACGCGCTCCTATCTCGGCCACCGAAGCGACTGGTGCGTCAGCGTCGCGCTGGTCGAGGACAATGTGCCGGTCCTGGCTGCGGTCTATGCCCCGGTCACCACCGAGTTCTTCTTTGCGGCGCGGGGACAGGGCACGCTGCTCAACGGCCAGCCGGTCCGTGCCAGCGAAGGGACTGCGATCGACTTTGCACGCGTCGCCGGTCCCAAACCGCTGGTTGAAAGATTAGCGCATGCTTTGCAGCCGATCGAGCTGCATCCTCGTATCGGGTCCCTGGCGCTGCGGTTGTGCCGGGTCGCGCATGGCGCGCTCGATGCCGCTTTTGCAGGCGGACAAAGCCGCGATTGGGATCTTGCGGCGGCTCATCTGATCGTGCAGGAAGCGGGTGGTAAAATGACCGCGTTGTCCGGCGAGCCGATCCACTATAATCGTCCGGAGGTGGTGCACGGGGTGCTGGTGGCAGCGGGCCGCGACCGACATGCTGATATCGTCGCGCAGTATCGCAGATTACCGCCGGTCTGAACGGTCCCCGAGCGGCACTCTCCCGGACTTCACTTTCCGGATTTCATCTTCCGGACTTCACGGTCGAGCTCGCCTGCAAGGCGTTGATTAGGAACGGACCCGATGACAGATAGCGCCTCGCAGCAGCTCCTTCACCTCGTGATCGGCGGCGAGCTCGTCAACCTCGACAAGAACGAGTTCAAGGATCTCGACAAGGTCGACATCGTTGGCGTGTATCCGAACTATGCGGCGGCCCACGCCGCCTGGCGCGCCAAGGCCCAGATGACGGTCGACAACGCCCACATGCGCTATTTCATCGTTCACCTGCACCGGCTGCTCGATCCCGGCCAGGACGCGAAGTAAGACGCGAAGCTTTCGACTTGAAACATCTGATCCGCAATACGCTGCGCAGCGGCTGGTTCCAGCGCGCCGTCGGGTTCCTCGCGGCCGAGTACCTGCGTCTGGTGTGGCTCACCAACCGCTTCACCTTCGAGCCGCCCGACGTCTACGAGATCGTCGAGCCGCAGATGCCCGCGATCTTCGCGTTCTGGCACGGCCAGCATCTGCTGACGCCGTTCATCAGGAACAAGCCGAGCTATCGCGCCAAGGTGCTGATCTCCAAGCATCGCGACGGCGAGTTCAACGCGATCGCCGCCGAGCGGCTCGGTATCGGAACCATCCGCGGCTCGGGCGATCACGGTGGCTCCTTCCACCGGAAAGGCGGGGTCGGGGCGTTCAGGGAGATGGTGCAAGCGCTCGAAGACAACTATAACGTTGCATCGACCGCCGATGTGCCGAAGCGCGCGCGGATTGCGGGTCTCGGCATCATCATGCTCGCGCGTGAGTCAGGACGTCCGATCATGCCCTTCGCAATGGTCACGAGCCGCTTCATCCGTCTGAAGAATTGGGACAGCACCACCATCAATTTGCCATTCGGCCGCGGCGCATTGGTGGGAATCAAGGAAATCAGCGTGCCGCGCGATGCCGATGCCGCCGCCATGGAGCAGGCCCGCCTCGATCTCGAGGCGACGCTCAACGAATGCATGCGCCGCGCCTATGCGATCGTCGGCCGGCCCGAAGCCTGCCCGCCGCCGGTGAATTCGGGAGCCGACTCCTTGGGAGCCGGCTCTTCGGGAGCGGACTCTTTGGGAGCATCCAATGGCTAGCCCGCTGCCGATGGCCCTGCGTGTCTACCGCGGGTTGTCCTCGGCGGCGGTGCCGCTTGCTCCGGCCCTGATCAGGCAGCGGCTCAAGCGCGGCAAGGAGGATCCGGAGCGCAGCGACGAGCGGCGCGGCCTCAGCCACGACACCCGCCCGCAGGGACCTCTGGTCTGGATACACGGGGCCAGCGTCGGCGAAGTGCTGGCGGCTGCGGCGCTGATCGAGCGGCTGCGGGCGCTCAACATCCGCATCCTGATCACCTCGGGCACGGTGACGTCCGCGGCGATCGTCGCCAAACGTTTCCCGCCCGACGTCATCCACCAATACGTCCCCTACGACACGCCGCGTTTCGTCGAGCGCTTCATCGATCATTGGCGGCCGTCGCTCGGCCTGTTCATCGAATCTGATCTGTGGCCGAACCTGATCCTCGCCGGCGCGTCGCGGCGGGTGCCGATGGTGGTGATCAACGGCCGCATGTCGCAGCGCTCGTTCCCGCGCTGGCGCCGGATGGCCGGTGCGATCTCCGCGCTGCTCGGACGCTTCGATCTCTGCCTGACGCAGTCGCAGGCGGATGCGGAGCGGTTCTCGGCACTCGGCGCCCGCAACGTCATCACGACAGGCAATCTCAAGCTCGACGTGCCGGCGCCGCCGGCCGATGCGGCGAAGCTCGACCGGCTCACCGCGATGACGCGCGGTCGTCCGGTGTTCGTCGCGGCGTCCACGCATCCCGGCGAGGAGGAGATCCTGATCGCCGCCCACAAGGCGTTGTCGGCGTCGCATTCCTCGTTGCTCACGGTGATCGTGCCGCGGCATCCGCATCGCGGTCCGGCGGTTGCCGAGCTCATCGCCGGCGCGGGGCTGCAAGGCGCGCTGCGCTCGCGCGAGGAGCAGCCGCTCGCCGGCACCGACATCTACGTCGCGGACACCGTGGGCGAGCTCGGCCTGTTCTACCGGCTGGCGTCGGTCGTCTTCGTGGGCGGATCGCTGGTCGAGCATGGCGGCCAGAATCCGATCGAGGCGGTCAAGCTCGGCGCGGCCGTCGTGCACGGCCCCCATGTCTTCAACTTCACCGATGTCTATGACGCGCTCGACAAGGCCGCCGGCGCCCGGCTCGCCCATGATCCGGAAGCGCTGGTGCGGCAGCTCCGGCAGCTGCTGGCCGAGCCGGAGGCCTGCAACGCGCTGGTCGCGGCCGGATCGCGCGTCGTCGACCAGCTCGGCGGCGCGCTGGAGCGGACGATGACGGCGCTCGAGCCCTATCTGCTGCAGGTCAGGCTGGAGATGGGGGCTGCCGGCGATGCGTGAGCCGGCCTTCTGGCATCGGCCTCCGACCTGGCAATCGCGATTGTTGTCCCCGCTCTCGATGCTGTATGGCGCCGTCGCCGCGCGCCGCATGGCCCAGCCGGGCATCAAGGCCGGCGTGCCCGTGATCTGCGTCGGCAATTTCCACGTCGGGGGTGCCGGGAAGACGCCGACCGTGCTGGCGCTGACGGCCCTGCTGCACGAACTCGGCGAGCATCCGGTGGTGCTGAGCCGCGGCTATGGCGGCCGGCTGCCGGGACCGGTACTGGTCGACCCGGCCGCTCATGTCGCCGCCGATGTCGGCGACGAGCCGCTGATGATGGCAGCTTCCGTCCCTGTGGTGGTGTCGCGTGCGCGCGCCGACGGGATCGGATTGGCGAAGGCGCAAGGCGCGTCCGTCATCCTGATGGATGACGGTTTTCAGAATCCGTCGATCGCCAAGGATCTCGCGCTGATCGTGATCGACGGCGGCCGCGGTCTCGGCAATGCCCAGGTGTTTCCCGCCGGACCGCTGCGCGCGCCGCTGCCGCCGCAGCTGGCGCGGACCGACGCCCTGATGGTCATCGGCCGTGGTGAGGCCGGGGAGGCTGTCGCATCCCGCGTGGCGGCGGCGGGCAAGCCCGTTCTCAGGGCGCAGCTGCGGCCGGATTCGCGCGTGGTCGCGGCGCTCGCCGGACGGCCCATCCTGGCCTTCGCGGGCATCGGCGACCCCCAGCGCTTCTTCAGAACATTGCGGGTAAGCGGGCTCGAGATCAGGGCGGAGCGGGCGTTCCCCGATCACCACCCCTTCAGCGCCGATGACATCGCGGCGCTCGTGCAGGCGGCCACGCGCGATGGGCTGACGCTGGTCACGACCGAGAAGGATCTCGCGCGGCTGCGCGGCCGCCGATGGGATCATCCGGAGCTTGCGCCGACGGCCTTTCCGGTGACCTTGCAGTTCGATGATGACATGGCGGTCCGCGCCTTGGTGGCGCAGCGGCTGTCAGCGTCGCGGCGGCCCTAGCCGTTCGCCTTCAGCGCGCCGGGATAGTGGCGCTGCAGGACCGCGCTCGGCAGCGCATAGGCCTCCTGGAGGTCGACGCTCCAGTATTTCAGCTCGTCGAGCGGAATCCGTGCATCGGTCACCGCGCAGCGCACGTAGCTTCCCGGTGAGATCACGCGGAAATCACCATCCAGATACTGCACCTGCGCTTCCCCCTGGCCCGAGGGACCGAACTTGTTGAGCACGTCCGCGATCTCCAATCCATGTACGCCGCCGCCGCGCGCACAACCCGACGATATCAGGCAGTTTTCGTAGCATAGATAGGGGGGACTGTCGCTTCCGCAAACCCACTGATTTGTGATGCGGTGCCTCAAAGGACCGTGCTAGCTAGGATTTTGGGTCTCCGCCGCTTGTCTCGTCCGGCTGGTTTGATGCGCTTCCTCGCCACCGTCGTCGCTGTCCTGCTCTGTGCCACGGCATCGCTGGCCGCCGCGGAGCCATTGCCGGTCGCGGTCGAGATTCCCTCCGGCGGCTACGTGTTGCACGCGCAGCTTTATACTCCGGTGGGGAAGGGCCCTTTTCCGACCGTGATCGCGCTGCATGGCTGCGGCGGACTGGCCGGCCGCACCGAGCCGGTGCTGCCGCGCTACCGCGACTGGGCGCTCGACCTCGTCAAGGACGGCAAGGCGGTGCTGCTGCCGGACAGCTACGGCTCGCGCGGTCTCGGCCCGCAATGCCGTGTCAAGGAGCGTCGCATCAGCGGCCGGCGCGAGCGGGTCGCAGACATCGTCGCCGCGCAGAAATGGCTGCTGCAGCAATCCTGGGCGATGCCGGACCGCATCAGCCTGGTCGGCTGGGCGAGCGGCGCCAGCGCGCTGCTCTGGGCGGTGCGGCCGCAACTGCCCGACCATGTCTCGCCGGACTTCCGTGCGGCCATCGCCTTCTATCCGGATTGCCGCGCCTCGTCGGGCCTGGGCTGGAGCGCGCGCGTGCCGACGCTGATCCTGATCGGCGGTCTCGACGACGTCTATTCGCCGCCGGCCTGCCGGCAGATGATCGACGGCGCCCGCGGCCGCAGCGCGCTGACGCGCATCGTGGTCTATCCCGGTGCCTATCACGATTTCGACCGGCTCAATCTGCCGGTCCATCAGGTGGCGGGCGCCGATGCCGCCGCCCCCGAACGCGGCCATGTCGGCTCCGATCCCGAAGCCCGCGCCGATGCGCAGAAGCTCGTGGCCGACTGGCTGGCGCGCTAAGGCGCCGTCAGAACAGGCTGCCCTGATCGGCGGGATCGGGCGTGCGCTTCGGCGCCGCCGGCTTGCTCTCCCGCGCAGGCTTCGGCGCGGCGGGAGCTGATGCCGGGACAGGGCTTCCCGCGCCGGCCGTCGCCGCGATCCTGCCATCGGCGAACTCGATCGACAGCGCCGCACCCGATTCGATCCCTGCCGCCTGGTGCAGCGGATGGCCGGCCTCGTCGCGCACCAGCGCGAAGCCGCGGGCCAGCACGCTGCGATACGACAGCGCCGACAGCAATTGGCCGGCGTGATCGGTCCGCGCCCGCAGCCGCAGGATCGAGGTGGCCAGCGCGCGGCTGGCGCGATCGGCGAGCCGCTCGGTGCGGTCACGCTCGCGCGCGATCGCCTGCCGCTTGGCCTGCGCATAGGCCTGGCGCGACGCCTTGAAGCGGGCGTCGAGCGCCTCGAAGCGCTCGCGCCGCCGGTGCAGCAGCGCGCGCGCCGACAGCGACAGCCGCTCGGAGGACACCACCAGGCGATGATCGGCC
>NZ_CAFJ01000136.1 GCF_000239795.1 Bradyrhizobium sp. STM 3809
TGTTACCCTCGTATTTTTCGAGGCAGCTGACAATGATGGCCTTTTCCAGATCTTCGACCCGATCCTTGAGGCTGCCGCTGCCGTTCAGCTTGCCGCCGACCGCGGCGGGCGCCGCACGGCGGGCGCTGCGCCGGCCGGAAAAGGGCGGGCAGCGCAGCTCGTCGGCGTCGGCGAGCACCGCCATGCGCTGGATTTCGTTCTGCAGCTCGCGGACATTGCCTGGCCAGTGATACTTCGAGAATTCGTCGAGCGCCGCCGGCGCGAAGCGCAGGTGCGGCCGGTTGAACGACGTCTTCACCGCCGACAGCACGCCCTCGGCGATCAGGGGAATGTCCATCGGCCGCTCGCGCAGCGACGGCATGTGCACCGGAAACGCGGCGAGCCGGTAATACAGGTCGCGGCGGAAGCGGCCAGCCTCGACCTCGGCTTCGAGGTCCCTGTTGGTGGCGGCGACCACGCGCACGTCGACCTTGCGCACGCGCTGGGCGCCGAGCGGCCGGATCTCGCTCTCCTGCAGCACGCGCAGGAGCTTCACCTGGAAAGCCGGCGACGTCTCGCCGATCTCGTCGAGGAAGATGGTGCCGCCGTCGGCGACCTCGAACAGGCCGATGCGGTCCTGATAGGCGCCGGTGAACGCGCCCTTCTTGCAGCCGAACAGCTCGCTCTCGAGCAGCTCGTCCGGCAGCGCGCCGCAGTTCTCGACCACGAACGCCTTGCTGGCGCGGCCGGAGCCGTAGTGGATGGCGCGCGCCAGCAGCTCCTTGCCGGTGCCGGACTCGCCGGTGATCAGAACCGAGATGTCATAGTCCGCGGCGCGGCGGCCGAGTTCGATCACGTTGCGCATCGGGCTCGCCGCCGAATGTACGATGCGGTCGAAATCATACAGCTTCTTCGCCGCACCGCGCTTGACCGAGACGACCTTCTTGATGTGCTCGGGCGTCGCCTTGACGTCGACGCCGGCGGTCTCGGTCTCCTTCTGCAGACGGTAGAGTTGCACGGCCTCGCGGACGATCTCGATCAGGCGGTCCGGCTGCCAGGGCTTTGTGATGTACTGGTAGATGCCGGCCTCGTTGAGACCGGCGATGATGTCCTCGGAGTCCGAATAGCCCGAGATGATCATCCTGACCGGATCCGGCCACAGCTCGCGCACGCGCTTCAGGAAGCTGACGCCGGACTCCTGCGGCATCCGCTGGTCGCAGATCACGGCATGAACGATCTCGCCTTCGAGCAGCTTCTCGGCATCGGCGGTGTTGCCGGCACACAGCACCTCGAAATCCTGGTTGAGGACGCGGCGCAGCGCCTCCTGCGACCGGATCTCGTCGTCGACGACCAATATGGTTCCCTGGATCCCCATCCCTAGCAGATCCGCGGCAGCTGCTCGCCCGACAGCCAGTCGACGATGCGGCCGCCGCCGAAGCTCGTCGCCATCTGGACGAAGCGATGATCGTCGCTGACGGCCTCGCCGATATCGGCGGCATCACGTCCGAGCGGATGCGCCCTCATCGCGGCCAGCACGGCACCGGCCACCTCGGGCGCGACCACTGCGACGAGCTTGCCCTCGTTGGCGACATGCAGCGGATCGAGCCCGAGCAGCTCGCAGGCGGCGGCGACCGCTGGTTTCACCGGGATCGCCTCCTCCTGCAGCCGGAAACCGAGATTGGACTGCTGGGCGATCTCGTTCATCGTCGCCGCGAGCCCGCCGCGCGTCGGATCGCGCATCAGCCGGATGCCGTGGCCGCCGGCGGCCACCATCTGGGCGACGAGGCCGTGCAACGAGGCGGAGTCGGAGACGATCTCGGTGTCGAAGGTCAGGTTCTGCCGTTTCGACATGATCGCCACGCCATGATCGCCGAGGCTGCCGGACAGCAGCACGCGATCGCCCGGTCGCGCCTTGTCGGCGGAGAGATCGAGCCCTTTGGGGAGAACGCCGACGCCGGCGGTGGAGATGAACACGCCATCGGCCTTGCCACGCTCGACCACCTTCGTGTCGCCCGTGATGATGGCAATTCCCGCCTCGCGCGCTGCCTCCCCCATGGCGTCGGCGATCCGCTTCAGGTCGGCGAAGCGAAAGCCCTCCTCGATGATGAAGCTCGCCGAGAGATACAGCGGCACAGCCCCAGCCATGGCGATGTCGTTGACCGTGCCGTGCACGGCGAGCGTGCCGATATTGCCGCCGGGGAAGAACAGCGGCGAGACGACATAGCCGTCGGTGGTCATCACCATGCGTCCCGCGGCGACGTCAAAGGCCGACTGGTCGTTGCCGCGCGCCAGCCATTCATTGCCGAACGCCTCGTGGAACAGGCCGGAAATCAGCTGCGCCATGGCGCGGCCGCCCGCGCCGTGCGACAGGTCGACGCAGCCGTTCTTCAGATCGAGCCGGCGCTGATGCACGCTCATGACGCGAGCCTCCGCTGATGGTCGCGAAAGCGGCCATAGGTCCAATGCGCCGCGCAGGCGCCTTCCGACGACACCATGCAGGAGCCGATCGGCGTCTCCGGCGTGCAGGCGGTGCCGAACAGCTTGCAGTCGACCGGCTTCTTCAGCCCGCGCAGAATGGCGGGACATTCGCAGGCCGGATTGTCGGCGACGACCAGTTCACGCATGGCAAAGCGCAGCTCGGCATCGAGATGCGCGAAGGCGGGACGCAGCTTCAACGCACTCGACGGAATGCTGCCGAGGCCACGCCACTCGAACTGGTCACGCAGCTCGAAGATCTCGGTCACTTCCCTGATCGCACGCTGATTGCCGCTGCCGTTGACGGCGCGGCGATACTGGTTCTCGACCTGGTGGCGGCCGTCATTGACCTGCTCGATCAGCATCAGAATCGCCTGCATCATGTCGAGCGGCTCGAATCCGGCGATCACCACCGGCTTGCGATCGTCGCGCGCGAACGGTGCGTAGGGCTCGGTGCCGATCACGGTGGAGACATGGGCCGGACCGACGAAGCCGTCGATCTCGATCGGCGTGTCGCTGTCGAGGATCGCGCGCATCGCCGGCGGCGTCAGCACGTGATTGCAGAACACGCTGAAATTGGCGAGCTGCTTCTTCTCCGCGGCGCGGATCATCACCGCCGTCGGCGGCGTCGTGGTCTCGAAGCCGATGGCGAAGAACACCACCTCGCGGGCCAGATTCTGCTCGGCCAGCGCGATCGCATCGAGGGTCGAATAGACCATGCGGATGTCGGCGCCACGCGCCTTCGCCTTGAGCAGCGACGATCCGCGCGAGCCGGGCACACGCATCAGGTCGCCATAGACGCAGAGGATCACCTCGGGCCGTTCGGCCAGCGCGATCGCCATGTCGATGCGTCCCGCCGGCAGCACGCAGACCGGACAACCCGGACCATGGATCATGCGCACGTTCTCCGGCAACATGTCCTCCAGGCCATAGCGCGCGATCGCGTGGGTGTGCCCGCCGCAAAACTCCATGAAGCGATAGGCGCGGGCCGGATCGGCCTTGGCGCGGATGGCGCGCGCGAGCCCGATGGCGAGCTCCTTGTCGCGAAACTCGTCGGCATATTTCATGGTCCCACCTCCGCGGCTGCCGCGCCCATCTGCCGGAGCAAGTCGAGCGTCTCGCGCGCCTCCTCCGGATCGATCTTGGTCAGCGCATGGCCGACATGAAGGATGACGTAGTCGCCGACCGCGATCTGCTCGATCAGCGCGACCGAGACCTCCTTACTGACGCCGTCGATCGACACGATCGCCATGTCGTCAGGCAGCAGCTTGATCACCTCGGCGGGAATGGCCAGGCACATCAGACGATCCCTCCAGACTTGTTGTTCTTATCGAACAGTTGCAGGCCGGCGATCCAGGCCTGCCCCAGGCTCAGGCCACCGTCGTTCGGCGGCAGACGGCGCGGCAGCCGCGCATCGATGCCGGCGGCACGGCAGCCGCTCGTGATCTGCTCCGCCAGATGCGCATTCAGGAAACAGCCGCCGCTCAGCACGGCGGTGCTGACACCGGTCGCCCGGGATGCTGCCGCAATCCAGTCGACGCAGGCCGCAGCGAATGTCCCATGAAAAAGACCGGCGGCTTCGGCTTGATCGAGGTCGCTGGCAATGAGATGCGCGAGCAGCGGACGCAGCGACAGCACGCCATCGACGATGGTCCAGCCATGCTGCAGCAACGCCGGCGCTCGGACCAGCGCCTCGAGCTTCATCGCCACCTCTCCCTCATAGTTCTGGGCCGTGCTGAGTCCAAGCAATCCCGCCACCGCATCGAACAGCCGCCCGGCGCTGGTCGTAACGGGCACATCGACGCGGTCGAGCAGCATCGGCAGATGGCGCGCCTGCGGCTGCCCCCGGAAACGCACACTGATTTCGGCGTCACGCCCGAGATCGTGCAGCACGGCGGCCGCCATCCGCCACGGCTCGCGCGCGGCGCGATCGCCGCCCGGCAACTTCAGCGGCGCCAGATGGCCGAGACGTTGGAAGCCGGCCCCCTCGCACAGCAGCAACTCGCCGCCCCAGGCGCTGCCGTCGCTGCCGTAACCATAGCCGTCGAGCACCACCGCGAGGACCGGCTCCCGCAGGCCGTGCTCGGCGATGACCGAGGCGGCATGCGCATGATGATGCTGCACGGCGAATGTCGGCAGGCCGAGGCCGTGCGCAAAGCGCGTCGAGGCCATGTCTGGATGCAGATCGTGCGCGATCAGCACGGGCGAGACGTCGAGGATGGAGGTGAGATGCGCGATCGTCTCCTCGAAGAAGCGAATCGCGGCCGCCGTGTCGAGATCGCCGAGATGCTGCGACACGAATGCTTCGTCGCCGCGGATCACGGTGACCGTCGCCTTGAGATGCGCGCCGACGGCGAGCACCGGCGGCAGAGCGCGCGGCAGGCGGATCGGCTCAGGGACATAGCCGCGCGCACGGCGGATGAAGCGCGGCGCGCCCGCCACCATGGCGACCACGGAGTCGTCGGCCCGGATGACGATGTCGCGGTCATGCGTCACGATCAGGTCCGCGATGCCGGCGAGATCGGTGAGCGCCTCGTGGTTGTCGGTCAGCAACGGCTCGCCGCTCGGATTGGCGCTGGTGCACACAAGCGCCGAGGCGCCGTCGCCGCCATGCGCACGCAGAGCGTCGAAGATCAGATGATGCAGCGGCGCGACCGGCAGCATCACCCCGACCTTGGCAAGGCCGGGAGCCACCGAGGGCGCAAGGCGCTGGCGCGAGCGCAGCAGAACGATCGGCCGCGCCACCTGCTCCAGCAGTGCACGTTCGGCCACATCGATCACGGCCATCTCGGTCGCGGCAGCGGCATCGGCCAGCATCACCGCGAACGGCTTGCCGTCGCGCTGCTTGCGCGCGCGCAGCCGCTGCACCGCGCGCTCGTCGCGCGCGTCGCAGAGCAACTGATAGCCGCCGAGCCCCTTGATGGCGACGATTTGGCCGCCCGCGAGCGCCACTGCAATCTCCGCGACATCATGGCTGAGACGCGGCCCGCAGGCCGGGCAGGAAATCGCCTCGGCATGGAAGCGGCGGCTGCTCGGATCCTCGTAGTCCGCCTGGCAAGCCTCGCACATCGGAAAGCGCTTCATCGCGGTCGTCGCGCGATCGTAAGGCAACCGCTCGGCGATGGTGAAGCGCGGTCCGCAATGGGTGCAGTTGACGAAGGGATAAAGATGGAACCGGCTGGCCGGATCGAACAGTTCGCCGAGACACGCCGGACAGGTCGCGGCATCCGGCACGATCCGGGTGGTCACCCGTCCGCCGACGCTCTCGCTGATCCGGAACTCGGCCGTCGCCTCGGCCGCGATCGTCTCGACGGCGATGTCGTCGATGCGCGCCAAGGGCGGCGCCTGCCGCGGCAGCGCCTCGACGAACGACACGACGTTCTCGCCCTCGACCTCGATGACGACGCCCTGGGCGTCGTTGGCGACGAAGCCGCCGAGATGGTGACGCGTGGCGAGGCCATGGACATAGGGACGGAAGCCGACGCCCTGCACGGCGCCGCGCACGCGGAGCCTGAGGCGCGTGCGATCCGCCGCCAATGTCGGGCCAGCCATGCTCATCCCTGCACCGCGCCGAGCGCGCCGGCCCTGATGCGATCGGCCTGTTTCCTGATCCAGGCATAGAAGGCGGAGAAGCCTTCGCCTGTCCTGGCCGAGATCGTCAGCACCTCGATCCTGGGGTTGACGCGGCGGGCATATTCGATGGTCTGCGCCAGATCGAAATCGAGCACCGGCGCAAGGTCGATCTTGTTGATCAGCATCAGCGCGGACGCCGCGAACATGTCGGGATATTTGAGCGGCTTGTCCTCGCCCTCGGTGGTCGAGAACACCACGATCTTGCAGGCCTCGCCGAGATCGAACGCGGCGGGACAGACGAGATTACCGACGTTCTCGATGAACAGCAGCCCGCCGCGCAGCGACGGCAGCCGGCCATAGGCCTCGCCGACCATCGCCGCATCGAGATGACAGCCCTTGCCGGTGTTGATCTGGATCGCCGGCACGCCGGTGGCGCGGATTCTCTCGGCATCGTTCGAGGTCTGCTGGTCGCCCTCGATCACCGCGACCGGGCGGCTCTGCTTGAGATCGGAGACGGCGCGGACCAGCAGTGAGGTCTTGCCCGCGCCGGGGCTGGAGACGAAGTTGAACGCCAGCACGTCGTGCGCGGCGAAGCGCGCGCGGTTCTCGGCGGCAAGGCGGTTGTTCTTGCCGAGAATGTCGCGCTCGATCTGGATGATGCGTCCGCTCGACAGGCCCGCAATCTCCTGCCCGGCCGGATTGGCCGCGCAATCGATGTGATCGGCAGCACCGTGCGCGTGCTGGTCATGCGCATGATCGTCGTGGTGGTGATGATGGTGGCCGTGATCGTGGTCGTGACCATGGTGATGATGGCCATGGTGATGATGATGCCCGGCATGATCATGGCTGTGGTCATGATCATGGGCATGATGATGATCGTGCTCGCCGTGATGGTGATGATGATCACCGGATTCGATCGACGATTTTCCGTCACCGCAGCCGCACACCGTACACATCACTCGACCTCCAGCTCCTTGACCCGCATGTCCTCGCCGCCCGTCACCTGCAGCTGACGACTGCCGCATGCGGGGCAGGCCTCATAGCGCTGGCTGATCTCGACGCTGCGCGAGCAGCCGAGGCACCACGCCGTGCCCTTCTGCTCGATGATCTCCAGCGCCGCACCGCGCGCGATCGTATTCGCCGTCACGGCCTCGAAGCAGAACCGCAACGCCTCCGGCGCGACATGGCTGAGCGCGCCGATCTCGAGCCAGACCGTCTTCACCTTGGAGAACGCGCCCTTGCGCGCCTCCGCCTCGACGATCTCGACGATGCCTTCGCACAGCGCCATCTCATGCATCGGCCATCTCCCGCACGGTCAGGCCGAAGCCGACGCAGGGATCGAACGATGCGATCATACCGTGGACGAGGTCACGATCCTCCGCGCCGCGCAGCATGGCGCCCGTGAGGCTCGTCGCCACCGGCCCGCGCGGATGGAAATTCCACTCCGTCGGCGCGAGATATTCGAAGCGCGCGATGTCGCCCCGCGCATCCAGCTCGACCACATGATGCAGCCGGCCGCGCGCGCATTCGACCGCCGCTGCGCCGCGGCCGGGGCCAAGGCCGTAGCCGGCGACGAGGTCCTCCTCGGCGACATCGTCCTCAGTCTCGCCGTCCTCGATCCAGCGTACCAGCGCCGCCAGCTCTGCAATCCTGACCGACAGCCGCTCGGCCGGGCCCGCGTGACGCGGACTGCGGCCCGCATGCCGCGCCCAGACACCCGTCTCGGGAATGCGGCCGTCGAGTTCGGGCGCGTCCGCGAATGCGGCTCCGTTCTCCATCAGCCGGGTGACGACGGCGCGGTCGTCAGCAGCCGACAGCAGGCCATGCGCTGATGGCATGTGCCTCCATCCTCCGTTTTCGGCTGCCTTGCCGGCCGCCGCCATCAGCCTTGCGAGTGGAGTTCCCGGCGCGAAGCTCTCCGCCGCAGAGCCTATCCCGAGCTCCCCCAGGGCCATCTTGATCTGCGACAAGGTTTCCGCGCGGGACGGTCCGGGCCCTTCGCCGCGCGACTGCTGCTGCAGACACGCGACCGCCTGCAACAGCCGCTGAGCTGTCGGCAGCGTGCCGCGATCACCGGCGAGCGGGCCGAGCAGGAGTCCGCGCAGCAGTTCGGCGACGCGCTCGGCCAGCACGGCCTTGATGCGGCGATGCCGCGTCAATGGCGCCGCCGGCTGGCCGCGCGCGGCCTCGACCGCCGTGAGCAGCGCGACCTGATGCGCCGTGGCGCAGAGCGAGAACAGCCGGGGCAACGCCGCCAGCAGCGTCTCGACCGGCTTCCCGGCCGCGAGGCGCCCCAGCGGCGGCCGCGTGCGCGGCTGAATGTCGACGCAGGTGATGCGCCGGTCGGCAACCGACAGCGTCACGTCGATGCGGTTGCGGAAGGCGAGCGTCATGCGCGACGCTCCGAGAAGGTGCCGCGCAGCAGCGAGCGGCGATCGATGGCGCGCGCGACGTTGGCCTCGTGTTCGGGCGCGGTCAGCATTGCCCCAAGCGCGGCCTCGGCCGCGATGCGCGCGGCCGCCATGTCCTCGAATTCGGACATCGGTGAGAACAGCGAGCAACTCGCGATGCGACCCACGCCGGCGACATCGCCGACCGTGAACGCGAACGCCCCGGCAGGCAGCGCGATCTCGAGCGATGATCCGACGTCGCCCTGCCCGGCCGGCGTGATCACGTTCATGAACCAGGGCGTGACGATGATGCCGATCGTGCGCCCATGAACGTTGCTGAAGCCGATGGCCTCGACCTCAAGCCCATCGTGATAGATCGGCAAGCCACGCATCGCGCGATCGGCGATCTCGCGATAGACGGCGGCGAGCCGATCGCCCCAAACGGCCGGCGCAAGATCATCCGTCTCCTGCCCGGCTGCGGCCGCGCTCATGACTCGACCACCATGAACTTGGCCTTCGGCGCATCGCAATTCGGACAGTGCCAGTCCTCGGGCAGCGCCGAGAATGGCGTGCCCGGCGCGATCTGCGCGACGCCATCGCCCTCGGCGGGATCATAGCGCGTCCAGCAGATGCCGCACTCCAGCGTCACCTCGTCGGCGAGATCGCTGCGGACGCCGAAATTCTCGAACCCGCCGCTCATGTGAAGTAGGCCTCGATGATCTGCTTGAGGCGCTCGGCCGAATCCTCGAAATCCTCCGGCGCGGCGAGCGCAACGACCGGCACGCCGCCGACCTCGAGCGTGTCGAGGATGATCGTATCCATCGCATTGAAGAACTGCACCGACCAGACATGGCGCACGCCGGTCGCGAGCACGCGGCAGGTGCCGTAGCCGCGCGACATCAGCTGGATCGGACCGTTGCCGAGCGTCTCCTGCAGGAAGCTCATGTCGACAGGGCTCATCGGCAGCAGCGTGAAGTTGATCGTCTGCGAGCGCTGGCCCGGCCGCCAGGCGAGCGCGCGCTCGCGGATCTCGGCCAGTACCGGCAACGCATTCATCGTGCCCTCCGGCGCCGGCCCGATGACGACGTCATCGGCCGTGAGATCGATCGCGGCGCGCGCGACGATCTCGGGCACGGCCCCGATCTCGATATAGTCGTGGCTCTCGTCGCGCTCGAGCCGGACCCGCCAGATCCCCGCGAGCACGGATTCCTGGATCTGCGCGAGCGAGCCGTCGGGGAGCGCCACGACGCCCGCGACCTCACCTTCTCCGAGCACGTCGTCGATCAGCCGGCGCTCGAGATCGTTGAGGCCTTCGAGCCGGAACAGCTGCGTCGGCCCATCGGCGGTCTGCGCCGCGATCGCCGCGGCGATCGTCGACAGCAGCTCGACCGCGCGCGGGCAGCTGCGCGCCAGCTCCTCGGAGTCCAGCGTGGCGAGCTTGGCCAACGCGCCGGACGCGGTCAGGCCCTTGTACTGAGTGTTGAGAGCCTCCTCGCCGATCGGAAACACGCTGACCGGCTGCTCGGCGCCTTCGGGCGCGATCCAGAATCCGGGCTTCATCGGTCGACTCCTGAAGGCTGATGCGCGGGAACGATGCTGGCAACGACGGTCGCGGCGGCTCCGACAGGGCGATCGATCAGGCGGGAGATGCGGTCGACATAGACGGACCAGTCCTGGATCTTGGCGATCACGCCGAGCACGTCGTTGCCGCGGCAGAAGATCAGCGACGGCTGCACCCGTACGCCGAAGCGGGCGCCAAGCTCGGCCTCCGCCTCGCGCGCGATCACGGCGCCGCACAGCCGGCCCTGAAACGCCGTGATCAGCTCCGGCAACACGATGGCGAGGTCGAGCGCCTCGGGAAACCGCGCAGGATCACCAGCCGACAGCAGCACAGCGACCGCACCGTCCCGATGCGCGTTGGCCAGGAAAGCATCGACCGAGCCGGTATCGACCTCCGGCAGCCCGCGTGTCCTGCGCGCGCCGTCCCGCTGCAGCATCTCCATGGATGTCCCTCCCTGACCATTTATCGTTTGCGTCGGCATACGGGTCAGCAATCAACGTGCCAGACGCCGACACCGCGCCTGCCTATATAAGCAACTGGTTTCAATGCGGATTTTTCGGCTCTTAAGATTTCAGTAAGAAGATGGGAAAGTCAGTTTCCAGACAAAGCATGGCAAGTTTCTTGTCTTATGGAAACTAAATTTCCAGTCTCTGCCGACAGGGATCGCCCCGGCAAGCTCTAGCGCAAATGCTCCGGCAGCTCCGGCTCCCGCCCGACGAGATCGGCGAAGAAGTCATCGCAGTTCTCGCCGTTGATCGCGGCTTGCAGCCCACGCAAGGCGTCGCCGATCAGCCGCGCCTCCGCGTCGTCGAGCAGGCGCACCGCGTTGTCGAGATAGACCAGCACCTTCGCGCCAACCGGCGGGTTCGACAGCAGCAGCACCGAAACGCGGCGCTCCTCGCCGTCGAAGCGGCACAGGGCCGAGACGCCGTCGGTCTCCACGATCGTCATCGGCAAGCCCAGACACATGATCGTCTCCTCCGCGGCGCCGGCTATTCAGCCGGGTCGACGTGCAGCTCATAGCTGGCGTGATCGAGGTCGTTGGCCAGCAGCCGCGCGTCGCCGGCGAGCGGCTCGGGGCGCAACACAGCCGAGACGCCCCATTCGGCGAGCACGGCGCACGCCAGTTCGATGGCCGGAGCGATCTGGGCGCGCACCGGCGCGGTCAGCGGCCCGCCCCAGTCCTCGAGATCGAGCGGCTGGCAGCCGATCAGCGCGAGGCGCTGCGGATAGCGGCCGAGCAGGTCGGCCGCGCTCAGCACCTCCTGAAAGCCGGTCTGGTGCAGGCTCATCTTCTTTGCGCCGGTGAAGCGCGGCACCTCGTCGTCGCGGACCAGCTTGAGTTCGCCCGGCGCAAGACCGTAGTCGATCGCGTCGAACACGATCAGGCCGTCGGCCTCCTCGACATAGTTGACGAGGTAGAGCCCCTGCGTGCCGCCGTCGAGAATCGTGACATTGTCGGGCACGGCGTAGCGGCGGTGGAACTCTTCCACCACCCGCACGCCGAACCCTTCGTCGGCCCAAAGAATATTGCCGATCCCGAGCACCAGGATCCGCTCCAGCTTCGCCTCGGCCATGCGCTGCTCTCCTATTCGCGGAACTGCCGCTCGCCTGATATCATCGAGGAGATGATGCTCTGGCGGGACATGATGTCCTCGCGAATGGCGGCATAGACGTGCACCATCACGAACATGACCAGCGCCCACATCCCGAGATGATGCCAGGTGTGCACGTCCTGGCTGTTCGGCCAGATCGAGAACACCCAGCCGAACGCTTTGTGCTGCCAGCTGTCGATGCCCTCGCCTTCCGAATAGAGTGCGAAGCCGGTGACGATCATGAAGGTGACGAACAGCGTGAAACCGGTGAACATCGCCGTCTGCGCCAACGGATTGTGACCGACATACATCTTCGGCTCGCGCTCCAGGAACGCATACCAGCGGATCTCGTGCAGCACTTCCTTCCAGAACTGCTTGCGATGCACAGGAATGTAGAAGATCTGCCGGGAGTGGTGGTTGCCGACGAACGCCCAGAGGATGCGGGCGAGGAAGAACACCGCCAGCACCTGCCCGGCCGCGAAATGCGCAAACCGGACGTAGCCCATCACGAAGCTGCCCGACGCTTCGCCTTCCACCGTCGGCAGCGGCGTGCCGATCAGATAGCCGGTGACCATCAGCACGACGATCGCGAACGCGTTGACCCAGTGGCAGATCCGCACCGGGGCTTCGTAGACGTAGACCGTGGGCCGGCCGACGGCGTACTCGCCGGCGGCGTCGGCCGCGATCGCGGCAAGGTTCGTCTCGGTCTCCGCGGGACGTGCAACCGCATCCATCATGGCGCTCTCCTGCTACCTGACCTTCACCGTCGCCATTTCCTGGCCGTCCGGGCTCATCACGTGGGTGGAGCACGCGAGGCACGGATCGAACGAATGGATCGTGCGCAGGATCTCCAGCGGCTTCTCCGGATCCGCCATCGGCGTATCCATCAGCGACGCCTCGAAGGCGCCGATATTGCCCTTGGGATCCCGCGGCGAACCGTTCCAGGTGGTCGGCACCACACACTGGTAGTTGTCGATCTTGGTGTCCTTGATCTTGATCCAGTGCGCGAGCGCGCCGCGCGGCGCCTCGGTGAAGCCGTAGCCCTTGGCCTCCTTGGGCCAGCCCTCCGGCTTCCACTTCTCGACATTGGCGGTAGACGAATCGCCGGCCTTGATGCGCGCCACCAGCTTGTCCTGGAAGTAGCGCATCTGCGTTGCGGCCCAGTCGCACTCCAGCGCGCGCGCCGCGGTGCGGCCGAGCGTCGAGAACAGCGCCGTCATCGGCAGGTTCAGCGTCTTCAGGAGCTTATCGGTCGGCTCCTTGAACTCCGGCCTGTTCTGCGCATAGCCGATGATGTAGCGCGCCAGCGGCCCGACCTCGACCGCGTTGCCGCGCCAGCGCGGCGCCTTGATCCAGGAGTACTTGCCGCCCTCGTCGAGCTCCTTGATGTCGGTCTTGGTGCCCTTGGCGTTCGGGCCGAGCTGGTAGTTCGGCTCGGTCACGCCGTCCCAGGGATGCAGGCCCTTGCTCTCGTCCGGATATTTGTACCAGGAATGCGTGACGAACTCCTGGATCTGCTCGGGATCGCCGTGGTCGATCGGCAGCACCTCGTTGAGATTGCCGTTGAGGATCACGCCACGCGGCAGCTTGAGGTTCCTGGCCGAATAGTCGTTGGCGTTCTCCGGAATGTCGCCATAGGACATCACGCTCTTGCCGGAGAGACCGCCGCCATAGAGCCAGTCCTTGTAGAACGAGCCGATGGCCACGACGTCGGGCAGATAAACCTTCTGCACGAACTCGATGGAGCGGTCGATGATCGAGGAGACGAGGTTGAGCCGCTCCATGTTGATGGCGCCGACCGCACCGGTGCCGTCGACATTGACCGCGCAGGGCACGCCGCCGACCAGCCAGTTCGGATGCGGGTTCTTGCCGCCATAGATGGTGTGGATCTTGACGATCTCCTTCTGGAAATCCAGCGCTTCCAGATAATGCGCGACCGCCATCAGATTCGCTTCCGGCGGCAGCTTGTAGGCCGCGTGGCCCCAATAGGCGTTCTTGAAGGGGCCGAGCTGGCCGGACTCGACGAACTTGGTCAGCCGGATCTGCAGATCCTTGAAATAGCCCGGTGACGACAGCGGCCAGTCCGAGATCGACTGCGCCAGCGCCGAGGTCGCCTTGGGATCGGCCTTCAGCGCGGAGACCACGTCCACCCAGTCGAGCGCATGCAGATGATAGAAATGAACGAGATGGTCGTGCACCTGCAGGCAGAGCTGCATGATGTTGCGGATCGAGTTGGCATTGTCGGGGATCATGATCCCCAGCGCGTTCTCCACCGCGCGCACCGAGGTCAGCGCATGCGTGCCGGTGCAGACGCCGCAGATCCGCTCGGTGAACGCCCAGGCGTCGCGCGGATCGCGGTTGCGCAGGATGGTCTCGATGCCGCGCCACATCGTGCCGGTCGAGACCGCGTTGCGGATCACGTTGTTGCTATCGACGTTCACCTCGACGCGCAGATGGCCTTCGATGCGCGTCAGCGGATCGACGACGACGCGCTTGCCGGAATTGTCGAGATTGAAGCCGTTGGGAGTCTGGATGCCCATCGTTGCCTGCCCTGACTTGACTTAATGATCTTGCTTGGCGTTAGCGTCGTCGCGCTTGGTCGCGAGCCGCTTGACGGCCGTGACCGCGGCATGCGCCGCAACCGCCGCACCCACCGTTCCCGCCGCGACCATGCCGACCTGGTCGGCGTTGCGCTCGATGCCGAACTGCTTGATCGTGGTGAGCCGGTCGTAGAACGAGCCCTTGTCCCAGAAGCCGTCCTCGGAGCAGCCGATGCAGCCATGGCCCGACTGGATCGGAAACGACACGCCGCCGTTCCAGCGCACCGTCGAGCAGGCGTTGTAGGTGGTCGGGCCCTTGCAACCCATCTTGTAGAGGCAATAGCCCTTGCGCGCGGCCTCGTCGTCCCACTCCTCGACGAACTGGCCAGCATCGAAATGCGGCCGGCGATAGCATTTGTCGTGGATGCGCTGCGAGTAGAACATCTTCGGCCGGCCCTGGCGATCGAGCTCGGGCAGCTTGCCGAAGGTGGTGATGAAGGTGACGACGCCGGTCATGACCTCCGCGATCGGCGGGCAGCCCGGCACCTTGATGATCGGCTTGTTGGTGATGACCTTGTCGATCGGCGTGGCCTGCGTCGGATTGGGCTTCGCCGCCTGTACGCAGCCCCAGGACGCGCAGGCGCCCCAGGCGATGATCGCCATGGCATCCTCGGCCATCACCTTCAGTTTTTCGACGAAGGGCTTGCCGCCGTCGATGCAGAACATGCCGCCTTCATTGAGCGGCGGATTGCCCTCGACGGCGAGGATGTACTGGCCCTTGTACTTCGCACGGGTCTCTTCGAGGATCTCCTCGGCCTGCTGGCCGGCCGCGGCCATGATGGTGTCGTCATAGTCGAGCGAGATCATCGACAGCACGACGTCCTTCACCAGCGGATGCGCCGAGCGGATGAAGCTCTCCGAGCAGCAGGTGCATTCCAGGCCGTGCATCCAGATGACCGGCGTGCGCGGCTTCGTCTCCAGCGCATTGGCGATGCGCGCGGACGCCAGCGGTCCGAGGCCGAGGCTCGTCGCGGTGAGGCTGCAGAATTTGTGAAAGCTGCGCCGCGTGATGCCCTGGCGCCGGATCACGCTATAAAAAGTTTCCGTCGTCGCGCCCATGAGTCCTCCCCCTGATATCGCGTTGGCGATCATCCGATCGCGATCTGGCGGAAGAGGACAGCAAGATGCGGGCCAGCATCATTGCCGGATTTGAATCATAATGATTCCAGAGAGTTGGAGTCGGGGCTTGCGTTCAATGCGCATATCAAACCGCGATCTCCGGCGGGAAACGGAAATCACAAGCTTTGCACCCGATAAGCTTGTTTCCGCTCAGCCGCGCGATGCTCAATGCGCAGTGCAGACCATGCAAGGATCGAACGATCGCACGACGTGCTGAATGCTGACGGCACGTGCGCCGGCGTCGCCGACCTCCGTGCCGACCAGCGCCTGTTCGAGCGGACCGGCGATGCCGGCGGCATCGCGCGGTGAGAAGTTCCAGCTGGTCGGCGCGATGATCTGGTAGCGCGCGATGCGGCCGGAGCGCACCGCGAGCCAGTGGCCGAGACTGCCGCGCGCAGCCTCGACCAGCCCGACATAGTTGCCGTCGGCCGCCTCGCCGCTGGTCTCGCAGAACGGCTCGTTCAGACGCAGCGCCTTGATCCAACCTTCGATCGAGACCGCAAGCTGCGCCGTCTCGATCAAGCGGGCGATGACGCGGTTGCGGACGTTGCTGCCGCTGTCGGCAAGCAATGCCGTGATCAGGGCCTGTCCGTGCACGGCTTGCCGCGCCATCGCCCCGACTTCGACCGGCTCGCCCGCGAGCCGCGGCGCCTTGCACCAGCTGTACGCATCCGTCTTGTCGGCATCCGGCTCCGTGCGGCTTTCGGCCGGATCGAGCGACGTCTCGCGCATCCAGGCGTGCGACACATCCTCCGTGATCTGGTCCGACGGCAGCGCGTCGATCGTCCCAGTGCTGCTGCGAAGCCCAGCGCGGAAGCGCGCGCCGTCAGCATCGTGATACGCGCCGAAGCTCATCAGCAAGCCGGGGCCCGGACCGAGGCGCGCCAGATCGAGCGCGTCGGCGATGCGCAGGAACTGCGCGAAGTCGCCGCCGCGGCCGTCGCGCCATCGGTCGAGTTCGTCCGGTGTCGACAGCGCGAGCACGTGTTCGAGCTTGTCGGCGAACACCACGCGCTCGAGAAAGCCGCGGAACGCGGCGGCGATCGCATTCAGCCGGACGCGTTCGCCGAGTTCGATCGCACGCGTCGTGCCGCCCGGCTGGAAGGCGAGGCTGTGCGGCCATTTGCCGGCGATCACGCCCATGATCTCCAGCAGCCGAGCCCGCGCCGGCAGCGCCTCGCGCGCGGCAGATCCCTTCGTCGCGGTGAAGCGTTCGGCCGCCGCGCCGTGCCACGGGTGGGATGCGTAGGCCTCGCGGGCGAAGTCGGGCATGAAGAAGATGTAGAAGTGCGTGAGGTGATCCGCGGCATTCTCAGCCGCGTGGGCGATGTTGGTCGCGAGCACACCATTCGGCGCCGCGACCACGCCCATCGCCTGACGCAGCGCGGCCGCGGCGGCGATCGATTGCGACACCGAGCAGATGCCGCAGATGCGCGGCGCGATCACCAGGGCGTCGAGCGGCGGGCGCCCTTCTAGGATCTGCTCGAAGCCGCGGTACAGCGGCGCGGTGACCTCGGCCCGCGCGACGCGGCCGCTGTCGATGTCGAGCCGGACCTCGAGATCGCCCTCGACGCGGTTGAATGGGCCGACCGTGATCCGCGTCATGAGCTGCGCTTGTCGCCGGACCGGCTCGGCGGCACGACGACGTGATCGGCGGTCGCGTTCATGCGCACCCGCCGCGGCGTCGCCGATTTCGACAAGGCCGCGAGCGCGACGAACCAGGCCTTGGGCATGTCGGTCGGAAGCCCGACCGGAATGCCCGCGAGCTTGGCCGTCTGCAGATAGTTCTGCGCACTCTCGAAGCCGGGCGAGGTGCAGGCGATGCAGGCATAGCCGCCCTTGGTGCAGGAGCCGCCGCCGTTCCATGAGCGCTGGTTGCAGTCGCCGACGGCCTGCGTCGCGCGGCAGCCGAGATGCTCCATCAGGCAGCCGCGCTCCGACATCGTTTCCGCGCTCGCCTTGAACTCGTAGAACTCATTGCGCGAGCAGCCGTGGTGGGCGAGGTGATTGGCGATGAAGGTCGGACGGCCCACGGCGTCGAGGCCGTCGGCGATGAGATCGCCTGATGTGAGCGCCAGCAGCGTTTCCATCATCCAGCCGGGATGCGGCGCGCAGCCGGCGACATTGATCACAGGCAGCCCGCGCTTCGATCGGAAACCCGCGCCGAGAGCACCGCCTGGATCGCTGCCCTCGAACTGCAAGCCGACGGCATCGGTCGGATTGATCCCGGCCGCAGGAATGCCGCCATAGGCGGCACAGCTGCCGACCGCGACGACGTAGTCGGCGAGCGGGGCGAGATCGAGCAGCCAGTGGTAGATCGAGCGATTGGTGCCGGCGAGCATGTTGAAGCGACCGCTCAGATGCGGACCGCGGGCGACCGAGCCTTCGAGCACCAGCAGATCGAGCCGCTCGCGGCCGTCGCGGATCGCCTCGAGCAGGTCGACGACCTCGTCGCCGGTCTCCTCGCTGACGGAGGGATGCCAGATCAGGTCGATGCCGGATTGGCGCAGCTCGTCGAACCAGCCGGACGCACCGCTCTCCAGGATCGACATGGTGCAGCCGCCGCAGCTCGCGCCCTGCAGCCACAGCATCCTGGTCATGTCCTCCGAACCGGCCATCATCCGCAACCGCGCGTTCCGCCCTACTTCGCCGTCGGGTTTAACGCTCCGGCGCAAACGCTGGCAAGCGCCTCGGCCGATACGTCCGCGGAACCGCTCCGGCGACGGCCGAGCAGCACGGCGCCCGCCCAGATCATGCCGAACAGCCCGATCGCGACAATCCCGAGACTGCCGACATCATCGCCGAGCGCCGCCACCGCATCGGCCCCACCGGCGGTGAGGCCGAGCCGCGGGGCCAGCAGCGTGACCGCCTCGACGCCGCCGATCACCAGCGCGATCGCGACCGAGGCGCCGGTGATCACCAGATTGTAGCGCCGCTTGCGCGCGGGATCGGTGAGCGCCCAGCGATAGGCTCCGACCATCAGCAGGCTGTCGGCGGTGTCCACCGTCGCCATCGCCGCCGCGAACAGCGCCGGGAACACCAGCACATGCGCCACGCTCGCCCCGCGCGCCGCCTCGGTCGCCGACAGGCTGAGGAGCCCGATCTCGCTGGCGGTGTCGAAGCCCAGGCCGAACAGGAAGCCGAGCGGGTACATGTGCCAGGCGCGCGAGACGATGCGGAGTACCGGCCGCAGCAGGCGAAGCAGAACGCCGCCCCCCAAAACGGAGCCATCGGCGTTCGGATGGGCCGGGCGGCGCCAGAGGTTCACGAACAGGACCAGATTGGTGACGGCGATCAGCAGCAGAAAGCCTGCCGAGACCGACGTGCCGATGGTGCCGCCGATCGCCCGGATCGTGCTGTCCTCGCGCAACAGGTCGGCGCCGGCCACGAGGCTGACCACGATGGTCGCGATGACGACGACGCTCGAATGCCCCAGCGCGAAGTACAGTCCCGCGGCGCGCGGCCGGTCGCCATCCTGCACCAGCTTGCGCACGACATTGTCGATCGCGGCGATATGGTCCGCGTCGACGGCGTGGCGCAGGCCGAGCAGCCAGGCCAAGAGCGCAGTGCCGACGATCGCCGGCCGCTCGGCGTACAGCGCGAAAGCCCAGGCCCAGGCGAGCGCATTGGCGATCACGAGGCCGGCGAGCAGCGCCGCGGTCGAGCCGCCGGACCTGCTGGTCAGCCAGGCTGGAACCCGGCGGGCGGGGTGAGGATGATCAATTGGGAAAATTGTCATACTCACCAAGAGAGCAAGACCCGCGCCATTCGGCAAGAGCGGTGGTCACCGCCGAAAGTCGCTGCGAATCCAACCGTCCGCGGAGCGCGCGTCCCGGACCGGCCCGGTCCGTTGGCAATCCGCTATCCGGTCGCGCACAAACATTGACCAGCGGCTGGCGACCTCTCCCCCCCTCTCACCGAGCCGACGCGCTCTGCGCCGCGATCTCGCGCCGCACCGTGGCTTCGAACTGGCTCGCGGGTGCGGCGAACATCAGCCGGGTCTCCTCGTGGAACGCCGAGAAGATGCCGACCACGGCCGGCTCGCCGCCGATCTCGGCGAGGATGGGGGACCCCGAATAGCCGAAATTGGCGAGGCAATGCACGGTCAGCAGCCTCGCGTCCTTGGTCATGCCGGCGGTGCAATTGCGCTGGCCGGTCGGCGAATAGCGCCGCTCCTGGCCGTAACCGATCTCGGAGATCGTGCCGGCCCTGGTCGCGGCCGCGAGCTCCTCGCGGCTCACGGCCTTCACCGCGACCGGCCTCGAGGGCAGCGCATCCTTCAGGATGATCAGCGCCCAATCGGCCGGCGAGCGATCGAGCGACCATTTGTCGTGCTGTGTCGGGACGAAGTCGGGCGCCACGATCAGCCGCTCGGCGGCCGACGAGGCGGCGGGTGTGCCGCGGTTCATGCCGGCGAGGAAGCGGACATTGCCGGGGCTGACCTGCGCGATGCCGCTGAACACGCAATGCGCGGCGGTGAGCACCACGCGCGGCGCCACCAAGGTGCCGGTGCACCAGCCGCCGGTCGCGTATTGCGCGACCGTGACCACGCCGATCGACGACGCCGGCCACGAGGTCGGATCGACGACCTCGCCGATGTGTCGGTCGAGACCGAGCAACTGCTCGGCACGCGGACCTGCCACGCCGGCATCGGCCGATTCGAATTTCGGCTTCCAGCTCGCGATCACCGTCTCGGCCTGGGCGCGCTGCGCCTTGCTCAGCCTGACCCGCTGCACGTCGCGGCCGGCGGAGCGCACGCCGTTGCGGCCGGCCATCACCAGCCAGGCGTAGCCTTGAACGGGATCCTGCTGCACGCCGCGGCCGTCGAGCATCATCAGGCCGAGCATGTATTGCGACTGGGCGAAGCCCTGCGCCGCGGCACGGCTGAACCAGCGGCCGGCCTCGCCGTAGTTGCTCGGCACACCCTCGCCGTTGACATAGGCGATGCCGAGATAGTGCTGGGCGACGGCGAGGCCCTGATCGGCAGCCTTGCGGTACCAGGCCAGCGCCTCGACCGGGTTGCGCGGCTGGCCCCAGCCGAAGGCCTGCATGAAGCCGACGTCGAATTGCGCCCGCGCATCGCCTCTGGCGGCCAGCGGCAGCAGGCGGCGCAGCGCGATGGCGTGCTGACCATTGCCGGCCGCCGCGACGGCCTCCTCGAGCTCGGCGGCGGAGGCGCTCGCCGCGCTGCCGAACAGCACGGCCAGACATATGAGGATGGTCTTGATCAAGGGCGTCCGCTGGGCCGAAACATGGTGACGGGCTCTTCAGCAGACTCGATCAAGACGGCGACGGCGTGGCGGAAAGCGGACCGCGATCTCCATAATCGGGACCGCCGGCGCGTCACGCCTCGTCGGCCCTCACGCTTCGGTCCTCCTCACGCCTGCTCGCTCTTGGCGAACCGGTCATCCAGTGCATAGCCGGCGCCGCGCACGGTGCGGATCGGGTCCTGCTCGCGGCCGGGGTTGAGCAGCTTGCGCAGCCGGCCGATGTGCACGTCGACGGTGCGCTCGTCGATATAGATGTCGCGGCCCCAGACGCTGTCGAGCAGCTGCTCGCGGCTGAACACGCGGCCGGGATGCTCCAGGAAGAACTCGAGCAGGCGGTACTCGGTCGGACCGAGATCGATCGGCCGGCCGGAGCGCGCCACGCGGCGCTTCTCGCGGTCGAGTTCGATGTCGCCATAGGCCAGGACGGTCGCGAGCCGCTCCGGGCTGGCGCGCCGCAGCAGGCCCTTCACGCGCATCAGAAGCTCCGGCACCGAGAACGGCTTGACGATGTAGTCGTCGGCGCCGGTGGCGAGCCCGCGCACGCGCTCGCTCTCCTCGCCGCGCGCGGTGAGCATGATGATCGGCAGCTGCTTGGTCTCGGTCCGCGCCCGCAGCCGCCGGCACAGCTCGATGCCGGAGAGGCCCGGCAGCATCCAGTCGAGCACGACCAGATCGGGAATGCGCTCCTTCAGCCGCGTATCGGCCTCGTCGCCGCGCGCCACGGTCTCGACCTCGTAGCCTTCGGCCTCGAGGTTGTAGCGCAGCAGCGTCGTCAGCGCCTCCTCGTCCTCAACCACCAGAATTCGCGCGCTCATGTCTGACCCGTTTCTCTCAGTTGCCGGGGATCGTGGCCGCGAAACTGGTCATGTCGCCCTTCGGGCGCTTGTCCATGATCTGCTGGCCCTCGATCATATAGAACACCGTCTCGGCGATGTTGGTGGCGTGGTCGCCCATCCGCTCGATGTTCTTGGCGCAGAACATCAAATGGATGCAGAACGAAATGTTGCGCGGGTCTTCCATCATGTAGGTCAGGAGCTCGCGGAACAGCGAGGTGCAGATCGCATCCACCTCCTCGTCGCCCTTCCACACCGTCATCGCCGCCGGCAGATCATGCGCGGCGTAGGCGTCCAGCACCGTCTTGACCTGCGACTGCACCAGGTCGGTCATGTGCTCCAGGCCACGGATCAGCTTGAGCGGATGGAAGTCGCTCTCCAGCGCGGCGACGCGCTTGCCGATGTTCTTGGCGAGGTCGCCGATGCGCTCCAGATCGGTGGCGACACGCATCGCGCCGACGATCTCGCGCAGGTCGACGGCCATCGGCTGGCGGCGTGCAATGGTGAGCACCGCGCGCTCCTCGATGGTGCGCTGCAGCTTGTCGACCTCGGCGTCGGCGGCGACCACCTTCTGGCCAAGCGCCACGTCGCGCCGCACCAGCGCGTCGACGGAATCGACGATCAGCCGCTCGGCAAGGCCGCCCATCTCCGACACCAGCCGGGTCAGGTCCTGCAGATCGCTGTCGAACGCCTTGGCGGTATGTTCACTGGCCATGATGATCTCCTGAAGGCAATGTCGTCGGCGTCAGCCGAACCGGCCGGTGATGTAGTCCTGGGTCCGCCGATCGCTCGGCGAGGTGAAGATCTTGCTGGTCTCGTCGAACTCGATCAACTCGCCGAGATACATGAAGGCGGTCTTGTCGGAGACGCGCGCCGCCTGCTGCATGTTATGGGTGACGATCGCGATCGTATAGTTCTCCGCGAGCTCCTGGATCAGTTCCTCGACCTTGGCGGTCGAGATCGGATCGAGCGCCGAGCACGGCTCGTCGAACAGGATCACCTCCGGCCGGACCGCCACGGTGCGGGCGATGCACAGGCGCTGCTGCTGGCCGCCGGACAGCGACAGGCCCGACGCGTTGAGCTTGTCCTTGACCTCGTTCCACAGCGCGCCGCCGCGCAGCGCCTTCTCGACGCGGTCGTCCATCTCGGACTTCGAGATCTTCTCGTAGAGTCGGATGCCGAACGCGATGTTCTCGTAGATCGTCATCGGGAACGGCGTCGGCTTCTGGAACACCATGCCGACCCGGGCGCGCAGCAGGTTGAGGTCGAGCTTGGGGTCGAGGATGTTGGTGTTGTCCAGCATCAGCTGGCCGACCGCGCGCTGGCCCGGATAAAGATCGTACATCCGGTTGAAGATGCGCAGCAAGGTCGACTTGCCGCAGCCGGACGGGCCGATGAACGCGGTCACCCGGTTGGTGCCGAGCGCGAGATTGATGTTCTTGAGCGCGTGGTGATCGCCGTAATAGAAGTTGAGATTGCGCGCGGTCACCTTGGCCGGCGCCTCGGGGAGCGACTTCGGAGGAATGGCGGCCGTCGGGCTGCTCACGGATACGGACATGTCGGTCATTTCGAGCTCCTCTCGGCACCAAGGATGCGCGCGCCGATGTTCAGGGCCAGGACGGTCAGAGTGATGAGAAGGGCGCCGCTCCAGGCCAGCTGCTTCCAGTAGGCATAGGGGCTCTGGACGAAGTTGTTGATGGTCACCGGCAGGTTGGCCATCGTCTTGTTGAGGCTCAGGCTCCAGAACTGATTCGACAGCGCGGTGAACAGCAGCGGGGCGGTTTCGCCGGCGACCCGGGCGGTCGCCAGCAGGACGCCGGTGATCAGGCCGGAGCGCGCGGCGCGGTAGGCAATGCGGCGGATCACCAGCGAGCGCGGCAGGCCGAGCGCCGAGGCCGCCTCACGCAGGGGATTGGGGACCAGCAGCAGCATGTCCTCGGTGGTGCGCAGCACGACAGGGATCACGATCACGGCCAGCGCGAGCGAGCCGGCGAAGGCTGAGAAGCCGCCCATCGGCACCACCACCGCGCCATAGATGAACAGGCCGATGATGATCGAGGGCGCCGACAGCAGAATGTCGTTGATGAAGCGGATGACCGAGGTCAGCTTGTCGTTGCGGCCGTATTCGGCGAGATAGGTGCCGGCAAACAGGCCGAGCGGCGCGCCGATGCCGACGCCGATGATGGTCATGATCACCGAGCCGACGATGGCGTTGCGCAGGCCGCCGTCGCTGGAGCCCGGCGGCGGCGTGTCGGCGGTGAAGACCTGCAGGCTGAGACCGGCGAGGCCGTTGTAGAACAGCGTGAACAGGATGAGCGCCAGCCAGGTGACGCCGAACGCGGCGGCAGCAAAGCAAAGCGCGCGAACCACGATGTCGGTGCGGCGCCGGCGGGTGTAGATCGGATTGACGGGGGTGGGCTGAACGTCGACGGCGGTCATGAGCTTATTTCCCCGCCTTGGTCTCGAGCCGCATCAGCATCAGCCGGGCTGCGGCGAGCACGAAGAACGTCAGAACGAACAGCAGGAGGCCGAGCAGGATCAGGCTGGACTGGTGCAGGCCGTCGCTCTCCTGGAACTCGGAGGCGATCGCCGCCGAGATCGTGGTGCCCGGCGCGAAGATCGAGGACGAGATCCTGAACGAGTTGCCGATGATGAAGGTCACCGCCATGGTCTCGCCGAGCGCGCGGCCCAGCGCCAGCATGACGCCGCCGATGACGCCGACCCGCGTATAAGGGATGACGACGCTGCGGACGACCTCCCAGGTCGTGCAGCCGACGCCGTAGGCGGCTTCCTTCAGCACCGGCGGCACCGTCTTGAACACGTCGACCGAGATCGCGGTGATGAAGGGCAGCACCATGATCGCCAGGATCAACGAAGCGTTGAACAGGCTGAGATAGGACGGCGGGCCGGCAAAGATGTCCTGCAACACCGGGATATTGGCGCAGAGGCTGATCATGAACGGCTGGAACGTATAGGCCAGGAACGGGCCCAGCACGAAGAAGCCCCACATGCCGTAGATGATCGAGGGAATGCCGGCGAGCAGCTCGATGGCGATGCCGATCGGGCGGCGCAGCCATTGCGGGCACAACTCGGTGAGAAAGATCGCGACGCCCAGACCGACCGGAATGGCGATCAGCATCGCGATGAAGGACGTGACCAGCGTGCCGTAGATCGGGCCGAGCGCGCCGAGCACCGGCGGATCGGCGGAGGGCGCCCAGCGCTTGGTCACCAGAAATTCGAAGCCATAGGCCTTCATCGCCGGCCAGGCGCCGATGATGAGCGATATGATAATGCCGCCGAGGATCAGGAGGACCGAAATCGCAGACAGGCGGGTGATCCAGTAGAACGTCACATCGCCGAGCTTGAAAGCGCTGAGCGCGCGCGCCCGGTCATAGGGCCCGGCAGCAGCCGCGATATCGCTGACTTCGGTCTGAACCGCCATTTCTGCCAATTCTGCCCCCTGTTTTTTTGACACGCCTGACCCCGATAGCGTCCCCTCCCCCGGCACCCCGGGAGAGGGGAATTCGTCGTCGATGTCAGCTCTTGATGTCGGCCGACCAGGTCTTCTCGATCAGCTTCACGACGCTGTCGGGCATCGGGATGTAGTCGAGCTCCTCGGCCATCTTGCCGCCCTTCTCGAACGACCATTTGAAGAACTTGATGGCCTCGGCGGACGCCGCCTTGTCGGTCGGCTCCTTGTGCATCAGGATGAAGGTCGCCGCCGTCATCGGCCAGGACTTGTCGCCGGGCTGGTTGGCGAGGATCACGTAGTAGCCCGGAGCCTTGGCCCAGTCGGCATTCGCGGCCGCGGCCTGGAAGGCCTCGACGGTCGGCTGCACGGTCTTGCCGGCCTTGTTCACCATGCCGGTGTAGGTCAGCTTGTTCTGCTTGGCATAGGCGTATTCGACATAGCCGATCGAGTTCTTGGTCTGGCTGATGTTGCCCGACACGCCCTCATTGCCCTTGGCGCCGACGCCGACCGGCCATTCGACGGCGGTGTTGAAGCCGATCTTGCTCTTCCAGTCGGCGCTCGCCTCGGAGAGATAATAAGTGAAGTTGAAGGTCGTGCCCGAACCGTCGGAGCGGCGGACGACGGCGATCGCTTCGCTCGGCAGCTTGACGCTGGGATTCAGCTTCTTGATCGCGGCGTCATCCCACTTGGTGATCTTGCCGAGATAGATGTTGGCGAGCGTCTCGCCATCCAGCACCATCTCGCCCGGCTTCACGCCCTCGAGGTTGACGACCGGCACGATGCCGCCCATCACCATCGGCCACTGCACCAGGCCGTCCTTGTCGAGCTGCTCGGCCTTGAGCGGCGCGTCGGTGGCGCCGAAGGTCACGGTCTTGGCCTGGATCTGCTTGATGCCGCCGCCGGAACCGATCGACTGGTAGTTCAGACCGTTGCCGGTCTCCTTCTTGTAGGCGTCCGCCCACTTCGAATAGATCGGAAACGGGAACGTCGCGCCCGCGCCGGTGATGTCGGCAGCGAATGCCGACGTCGATGCGGCGACCAAGCCGGCAGCGACGATAGCTTTGACGAAATTCATAGCTGGTCTCCATGCTTGGGAAGCGAAGCGCCATTTGCACCCGATTGCGCTTCCCGGGCCGCTTTACGGGGCCTCGGTGTGGCTTTTATAAAGGTTCGATGACAGCTGGATGACAGCCGCAAAGCATTGATAAGAATTGAAAATTCGACTTCATCCCGAATTTCTACGGTCGATCTGGAGGTGTTTTGCGAGGCTCCGACATCCTGCGTGAGAGAGCGGTGCTCACGCCGGTTCCGAGCGGTATGATGGAGTGTCGTCGTCAACTTGCGGCGGCTCACGACACTCTCGATCGGGCATCTTTCCCGGCGGATTTGCCGAGATGCGCACGTCCTATTCGGTGTCGTCCCGGCCTTGAGCCGGGACCCATGCGCCGCGGCGGATATGGCTGGGCGCGATCGGTCGGCCATCGTGCCTCGCACATCTCCCTGGGGTTATGGGTCCCGGCGCGAGGCCGGGACGACGACGGAGGACCTGGTGGGCACATTTGCACACCGGAACATGACGGGACCTTCTCGCGGCACGTGGTGCCCGAGTGATGCGTCGATCATGCCCCCTGAATGACGA
>NZ_CAFJ01000135.1 GCF_000239795.1 Bradyrhizobium sp. STM 3809
CCGAGACGCGCAATTTCGACGGCACCGCGATCGTGATCTTCCAGCCGGCCGAGGAAGGCGGCGCCGGCGGCAAGGCGATGGTCGACGACGGCCTGATGACGCGCTGGGGCATCCAGGAGGTCTATGGCATGCACAACATGCCGGGCGTTCCGGAAGGCCATTTCGAGATCTCGCCCGGCGCGATGCTCGCCTCGGCGGATGCGATCCACATCAAGGTCACCGGCAAGGGCGGCCATGGCGGCGCCGGCCCGCACAAGGCGGTCGACAGCATCCTGATCGCCGCGCAGATCGTCAACGCGCTGCAGTCGATCGTCGCCCGCAACGTCGATCCCCTGAAGTCGGCGGTGATCTCGGTCTGCGCGATCCATGGCGGCACCACCTTCAACGTGATCCCCGAGACCGTCGAGATGCTCGGCACCGTCCGCACGCTCGATCCGGAGATCCGCGACCTCGTCGAGAAGCGCATCGTCGAGGTCTGCGAGGCCACCGCACGCGCCTATGGCGGCACGGCGGAAGCGATCTACGAGCGCAAATATCCGGTCACGATGAACCACCCGGCACAGGCCGCCTTCGCCGCCGACGTCGCCCGCGACGTGGCCGGCGCCGAGCGCGTCAACGACCGCGCCATCCCGCTGATGGGCGGCGAGGACTTCGCCTTCATGCTCGAGGCCCGCCCCGGCGCCTTCGTCTTCCTCGGCATGGGCCCGGGCAACGAGTGCCACCACCCGGCCTACCGCTTCAACGACAACATCCTCAGCGCCGGCGCCTCCTACTGGGTCAAGCTGGTCGAGAAGAGCATGCCGGCGAACTGATCCGTTGATGAAAGCGTAGGGTGGGCAAAGCGGCCGCCGAAAGGCGGCTGCGTGCCCACCGTCGTGGCGGCATCACCAGCGGCGAGACGGTGGGCACGGCGCCATCACGATCTCCCGCCGCGAGACAGCACGGTCGCGCCTTTGCCCACCCTACGGACTCGCGATCGTGGCTGGCAACGAACGTGCACCAAGCTCCGTCATCGCGAGCGCAGCGAAGCGATCCAGGGGCGGAGAGCGCGAACCGCAAGGGCACGCGCTTTCACCAATGATACTTCGTCCCGCATCGAAACCTCAGGCGCCGCAGCGCGGCTAGGAGAAGCCATCCTTCTCCCGCCCGCGAGGCCCGCATGCAGCGCCGCTCCGACCTCACGACAGAGCTTGCCCTCCTGCTCCTGCTCTCCACGTTGTGGGGCGCCTCCTACACGTTCATCAAGATCGGCGTCGAGACCATCCCACCCCTCACTCTGATCGCCGCGCGCACGCTGATCGCGGGCCTGCTGCTCGCAACCCTGCTCCGCGCCCGCGGGCTGGCCTGGCCGCGCGATCGCGTGACCTGGCGCCGCTTCCTGATGCAGGCCGGCCTCAACAGCGTGGTCCCGTTCACGCTGATCGCCTGGGCCGAGCGCAGCGTCGAGGCCGGCCTCGCCACGATCCTGAACGCGACCTCGCCGATCTTCGCCTTCCTGCTGACCGCGCTGATCATCCGCCACGAGCCCGTCACCTTGCGCAAGCTGGTCGGCGTCGCGGCCGGCCTCGCCGGCACCTGCCTGATCGTCGGCGTCGAGGCGCTGCACGGGCTCGGCCAGCAAGCATGGGCCCAGCTCGCGATCGTCGTCGCCACCATCTGCTATGCCGGCGCCGCGATCGTCGGAAAGAGCTTCAAGGGCCTCGACCCGATGCTGCCCGCTGCGGGATCGCTGCTGTCGGGCGCCGCGATCCTGATCCCGCTCGCGCTGGTCATTGACCATCCCTGGAGCCTGACGCCGTCGCCACGCTCGCTGCTGGCGCTGCTCGCGCTCGCAACCGTCTCCACCGCGGCCGCGATGGTGATCTATTTCCGCCTGGTGCAGACCCTCGGCTCGATCGGCGCGACAGCACAATCCTATCTGCGGGTGCCGATCGGCGTGGCGATCGCGGTCGCCGCTCTCGGCGAGCACCTCGCGCCGACCGCCCTGATCGGCCTCGCCTGCATCGTGATCGGCGTCGTCGCGATGACATGGCCGGGGCGGCAGGCGACGATGAATGATCCAGCCAAAGGTTGACCGCCTACGGCCCGTAACGGCACGGATATCGTTCCTGCGCCGTTCGACCTGAGAGGCTGGTCCTATCTCGTCCCCGAAGAGGCCGCTGGCAGTTGAAGCTGCCGAAGCAGCACCGAATGCCGCCGCGGCGCTAATAACAGCCCGTCTCGCTCCGCTCGTCATTCCGGGGCGGCGCGAAGCGACGAGCCCGGAATCCATAACCCCGAACCGTCGTGAGGCGCCGACAAGCCTCTCGATCGTTTCGCGCCACATACCCGTCTGTGGGTATGGATTCCGGGCTCGCGCTAGCGCGCGCCCCGGAATGACGGCGGCAAGAGCGGACGGCGGCGACGCGCGTGCGGCGTGCGGTAGAGACGGCAGCAGCCGTCAGCCCACCGCGATCGCGACCTTGCCGACATGCGCGCCGCTCGACATGTAGTGGAACGCCGCGCGCGCCTCGGCGAAGGCAAACACGCGGTCGACCACCGGCTTGACCTGATGCAGCGAGAGCGCATTGGCCAGCGCCTGGAGGTCGTCGACCGAGCCGACGGTGACGCCCTGCAGCCGCTGCTGCTGCATCACCATCAGCGGCAGGCGCAGCTCCGAGGCCGGTGCGCCGGCGAGGACGCCGATGAAGGCGATGGTGCCGCCGATGCGGGTGGCGCGGATCGACTCGTTCAGCGTGCCGACGCCGCCGACCTCCACGACGAGATCGACGCCCTGCCCGGTGATCTCGCGCGCCTGCCTGCCCCAGTCCGGCGTCGTCTTGTAGTTCAGCGTCACGTCGGCGCCGAGCTCCTTGAGCCGCGCGATCTTGGCCTCGCTCGACGACGTCGCGATCACGCGTGCGCCCGCCATCCTGGCGATCTGCAGCGCGAAGATCGAGACGCCGCCGGTGCCCTGCGTGAGCACGGTCTGGCCGGGCCGGATGCCGCCGAGCTTGACGACCGCGCTCCAGGCGGTGACGCCGGCGCATGGCAGGGTCGCGGCCTCGACGTCGGAGAGATGCGCCGGCGTCTTCACCAGCGCCTGCGCCGGAAAGATCCGATATTCGCTCAAGGTGCCGTCGACGGCGCCGCCGAGCGCGGAGCGCATCTTCGCCTCGCTCGGCTCGCCGCCGGTCCAGCTCTCGAAGAAGCTGCCGATCACGCGGTCGCCCGGTGCGAACGCGGTCACGCCGCCGCCGACCGCCTCCACGGTTCCGGCGCCGTCCGACAACGGCACCAGCGGAAACTTCTGCCTGGAGCCGTAGCCGCCCTTCACCGTGAGGAGATCACGATAGTTGAGACTGACGGCGACGATCCGCACCAGCACCTCGCCGCGCGCCGGCGCCGGCACGGGCTTGTCGACCAGCGCCAGCGCGTCGATGCCGCCGGGCCCCTGCAGCTCATAGCATTTCATCCGATGTCTCCCGCCCTTGCTTGCGCGCTGCCTCCGCGCGCCGTTTGCGCGATGGTGGAGCGTTTCACACCGGCGATCAAGCCGACGCTCGTTCCGCGTGGCGGACAAACGATGCCGACGTCGCCGCAGGCCGCATCAGCCGGAGATCCGGACGCTGCAGCCTGCCGTCGTCGATCAGCGGGGTGACGACATGGTTGAGAACATAGTCGGTGCCGAGCCAGGTGATCACGAGCGCGATCAGCAGCAACCCGGCGAGCAGCATCATGTCGCGTCGGTCCATCTCATACCTACGCGTGGCGGATGCAGCCGTTTCACATCGGCGATGGGAACCATCTCTTGAAATCAGCGGCATCAGGCGCGGCTGACTTACACATCCGCCTCGAACCGGATGCGGCACACGAGGCCGCTCTCGCGATAATCCTGCTCGATGCTGCCAGCGATCGCGGCAAGGCTGGCGCGGATCATGCGCGTGCCGAACCCCTCGCCCGCCGGCGGCGTCACGGCATGTCCCGACAGCTCGCGCCAGGTCACGACGCTGCGGCCGCCATCCTGCGCGAGCTGCACCTCGAGCCGGCCGCCATCGCCGCGCAACGCGCCATACTTGACCGCATTGGTCGCGAGCTCATGAAACACCAGCGCGAGATTGCGGATCGCCTCCGGCCCCAGCGGCACGTCCGGCCCGTCGATCGTCACCAGGCCGGAGGCGCGATAGGGCTGCAGTTCGGCCTCGACCAGCATGCGCAAGGTCATGACGCGCTGGCTCGACCAGGCGATCGTATTGGCGCGCGCGACGGCGTCGAGCCGCAGCGCGATCGCCTCGCCCTTGTCGTGATCCTCGCCCGACAGGCTGGAGCGGACGATCGATTGGAACACCGCGAGCTGATTGTTGACGCGATGTCTGAGCTCGCCGAGCAGCAGCTCGCGCGCATGCTCGTTGCGCTTCAGCTCCAGCAGCGCGCCGCGGCAGAGATTGGCGAGCCAGATCACCAGCGCAGACGCCGCGAGAAACGCCACGAGATTGACCGCCTCCTCGTGACCCGGCCGATCGGTGAATCCGATCAGCACCACAGCGGCCGACAGCCACGCGGCAAAAACGGCCGCCGGTAGTCCACCGATCAGCGTTGCAAACACGATCGACGGGAAGAACGGCGCATAGGCCAGGGTCGCGCCGGCATGATCCAACCCGGCGCGCGTCGCAGCGGACATCGCCACGGCCACAGTCGTGAGCAGAAACGTGGTCGGCGACCACGGCCTGCGTCGAACCATCCAATTCAAGAAACTCTGACCCGCGCGCACGATTGACCCCGAGCGCAACCTCTATCGCCGGGGACGTATCGGAACAAGCTGAAGGAACTGCCGCAGCAGGGCAAAAATTTTTGGAACTTTTCTGGTGTAGTTGCGTTGCGCTGCTTCGATTGCGTCCGGCGGAACACGCCTGCCGTGGCATGGAACAACTACAGCCTCGCAGGACGCTCGCCGTCAGGCTCCGACCGGCATCCTCATCGATGCGCGCCGCCCGTGGCGGTATTGGAGCGCCGCCTGCGAGAGCGCTTGTATCTCCGTGTCTGTCGCGCGCTAATCCTAGCGGCTTGCCGACGCGCCCCGCAGCGCCGATCATGGCAGCCATGACGACGAAATCGCGCGAGAGACTCTACGGCGCCGGCATCCGCATCGCCCAGGAGCAGGCCGCGCGCGCCCGCAAGGAGGCCGATCGCCTGGCGTGCGAGGCCTGGAACAAGCGGATGCTCGGCTACAAGGGTCCGGCGCAGCCCTCGCCGCTGCTCGGCGATGCGCTCAATGCCGGCTACTACTATCTCGAAGTGCGCTGCCTCGGCTGCGACACCAACCAGACCGTCGCGCTCGACATCATCAGGCGCGCCAAGACCACGCCGATCCATGAGCTGGAGCGCTACATGCGCTGTCAGGATTGCTCGCGGCGGACCGGGCGCGCCTACAAGCGCAGCGCGCTGGTGGCCTTGCGCGAGACCAAGATCTCGGCGGCGCATCCGGCCTCGACCTGGTGGCCGGGCGAGCGCTAGGAGGACGCTCGTGCGATGAGCGCATGACGCGCACTCCGAGAGGTACCCTGATCGGGACAGGAACGAGCGGACCAAAAAAATCTCGGCGCACGCGGAACAATGTCGAACAACCCTCGTTTCGCAATCTTGCCGGCGCGGCAGGGAAGCGAAAACATGTCAGAGTGGACGACGCAGCCAGACAAGCTGCGGGCCGACGCGGCGGAATGCGCCGTCATTCGCGATCTCGCGACCGATCGCGACAAGCGCGAGCTGTTCGCGCGCCTGGCTGAGCATCTGAGCACGCTCGCCGCCGAAGTCGAGGCGCACCGCGCGCGATGAACATCCGCCATTGCTGTTGCTGAGCCGATGTCGCACGGCGCTCGAGCGCGCATCCGGCGCAGGAGGCCATGACGACGTGCCGGCGCGGCACGTGCCACGTCGGCGCGCATCCCGTCTCGTCTATAAGACCGGATGCTCCGCGGGCGATTCGCTGGCCCGAGGAGTCCCCTTTCAATGCCACGGGTGCCGGTCGTGCGACGTTCCTTCCTCCTAGCCTGCGTCGTTCTCTGCACGCTTGCCGCGTCGCCGCTCGCGGCCGCCGATCTCGTCGGCCGGGCCAGCATCGTCGATGGCGATACGCTCGACTTACACGGCGCGCGCATCCGCCTCTGGGGCATCGACGCGCCCGAGAGCGCGCAGCTCTGCCGCGGCCGCGACCGCAAGCCGTATCGCTGCGGCGCCCTGGCCGCCAACACGCTCGATGAGTTCACCCGCAACCGGCTCGTGCGCTGCACGCCCGTCGACGGCGACCGCTACGGCCGCATCGTCGCGCGCTGCGTGGCCGGCGGCAGCGATCTCGGCCGCTTCATGGTGTCGCGCGGGCTCGCGATCGAGGAGCCGCAATATTCGCACGGCGCCTATGCCGCCGACCAGCTCGCCGCCCGCCGCGCGAGCCGCGGCATCTGGTCCGGCCGCTTCGTCGAGCCGCCGCTGTACCGCAGCTGCATGCATGCCGGCGGCACGATTGTGCCGTGCTCGGACGGCGAGATGCGATGGCGGTGAGCGGCGTACCACCTGCCGCATCCAGCTCCGATCGCCGCGCCGTAGCATGGCATGGGCGGCTGAACGCGCTAGCATCGCATCGCTGAGCGCCTATATCCGGTGGCCACGTCGCCGCGCCATGCTTGCGGATTGGCCCGAGCGACGGCGTTCATGGCAAGGACACCAGATGAGCAAACATCGCCCATCCATCGTTCGGACCTTGCTGATTGCGCTCTGTCTGGCCGTGGCCGTCGCTGCTCCCGCGCGGAGCGAAGACGAAGCCTCACACATCAAGAAGTTCGAGACCAGTGAGTTCGACGGGATCGATTTCAAGGGACAAAGCGAATTCGAAATTCACGATCCGGACCTCTTGCCAAAGCAGCTCGTGCGGGCGATCGCGCAAACCAATTGCCGATACAAGGAAGATCTCAAGGCGCTGCCCGTTCGTTTCCTCGTCATCGAGACCAGGCGTTTCGCGCTCGTTCCCTGTTTCGGGATCGCGGTCACGTGGCACGAGATCTTCGACCTTCAGGACCGCCGGCGGCCCCGGCTGCTGCAGCTCACGAAGATGGCTCCCGAACGCGGCTTCGTGGCAGCCGACAGTGCCGGCTTCGTCACCTGGAACAAGGACGACGAAGTGTTCGAGGCCACCGGGGGAAACGACATGTGTACGGGCGCAGTCAGACACATCTACAAGCTCGCGCCTGACGGAGAAGCGCTGTCGTTGATCAGGGTCGACTTCCGGCTGGACAATTGCGGCGCAGGTGCATGGAAGACGTTATGGACCGCGCCGCCCTGGCCGACACGCGAGCAACTTCAGTGATGCTGCCGCCGTGGAGAAAGACGAGTGCAAAACTGCGATCATCAACTGCGACAGGCCTGCCGCCGCCACGGGTTCGCAACACGACCGCGATCAGCCGATGCACACCCGATCCGACATACGCCCGCCATACGCTGCCGCTACCAATCGAACGGACAGCCTTGACGAGGAGCAACATGGCCGACAACGACCTCGAAATCTTCCTGACCGCGCGCAACGTGCTGGTCGAACTGCGCCTGAATTTGGCCAAGGCCGTTGCGGCCGGCTATACGAAGGGCGAAACGGAAACTGCGGTGAAGAGCCTCGTCGAGGTCCAGCAGGCCATCGACGTGATCGACCACGCGAGCGAGGAGCTGGAGGAGCTCGACGAGACCGAGGACGACGAGGACTGACGCGCTACGCGCGATCCGCCCGCGCCATGCTGCATCGACCTTCCCAAGGGTAAGCACGATCCGGGACGTCTCCCGCAGGATAAATCAAGGTCCGTAGGGTGGGCTAAGGCGCAGCCGAGCCGTCACCTCACGCCCAGGTCGTCATGGCGCCGTGCCCACCATCTCGCCACCGCGCATGCCGACCGACGGTGGGCACACGCCGCCTGACGGCGGCGCTTTGCCCACCCTACGCGACGACCAACGAGCAGCTCC
>NZ_CAFJ01000134.1 GCF_000239795.1 Bradyrhizobium sp. STM 3809
AGAAATCAGACCGAGAAGCTGGTGCCGCAGCCGCAGGAGGCGGTGGCGTTGGGATTGTTGATCCGGAACGAGGCGCCCATCAGGTCGTCGACGAAATCGACCTCCGATCCGGCCAGGAACGGCACCGAGGCCGGATCGACCAGCACGACCGCCTTGTCGCGCGCGATGACGAGATCATCCTCGGCCTTGGCGCGGTCGATGTCGAACTTGTACTGGAAGCCGGAACAGCCGCCGCCTTCGACCGAGATGCGCAGCATCGCGCCGGCGCTCTCCTTGCCGAGGATCTCACCGATGCGGCGGGCGGCGCGTTCGCTGATGGTGACGGGGCCGGTCGAGGCATCGGTCATCAAGGCATCGGTCATGGCAGTCTCCGGGTCGCGCGTCATGCCCTATTCATTTGGTCTCGGGCACTCCCCATAGTTAAGTGGGCCCCGCCCTGGAATCAAATCGCAAAAGGAACAATCGCCCGTGTCGGTCGGAATGGCTGCTCCCCGCGCTCCCTATTCCTGCGATCCCGATCGCAGCCGGGGCCGCCTGTTCGCCGAGCCGCCGTCGCGCACCCGCAGCCCGTTCCGCCGGGATTGCGACCGGGTGATCCATTCCACGGCCTTCCGCCGCCTCAAGCACAAGACCCAGGTGTTCGTCTTCCACGAAGGCGACCACTACCGCACCCGCCTGACCCATTCCCTGGAGGTCGCCCAGATCGCCCGCGCGCTGGCCCGCCAGCTCGGGCTCGACGAGGACCTGACGGAGACGCTGGCCCTGGCGCATGATCTCGGCCATCCGCCGTTCGGCCATGCCGGCGAACGGGCGCTGAACCGCTGCATGGCGGAGCATGGCGGCTTCGACCACAATGCCCAGACCTTGCGCATCGTCACGTCGTTCGAGCAGCGTTACCCGGATTTCGATGGCCTCAATCTGACCTGGGAATCGCTCGAAGGCATCGTCAAGCACAACGGCCCGTTGCAGGGGCCGGTCCCCGCCGGGATTGCCGAGTTCAACGCAAGGTTCGACCTGGAGCTGTGGAGCTACGCCTCGCTCGAGGCCCAGGTCGCCGCGCTCGCCGACGACATCGCCTATGATGCCCATGACATCGACGACGGGCTGCGCGCCGGCCTGTTCACCGTCGACGACCTCAAGGAGGTGCCGCTGCTCGCCGCCATGATCGCCGAGATCGACCGGCACTATCCGTCGCTCGACGATATCCGGCGCGGGGCGGAGCTGGTGCGCGAGCTGATTTCCTATCTGATCGCGGCGGTGGCCACGGAGGCGCAGCGCCGAATCGAGCGCGCGAAGCCGGTGTCGCCCCATGACGTCAGGCGCCAGGCCGGCCCGCTGGTGGCGTTTGCGCCCGATGTCGCCGAGCACGAGGCCACCATCAAGGCATTCCTCTGGCAGCGGATGTATCGCCACGAGCGGGTGATGCGGGTGATGCGCGATGCCGAGCGGATCGTGGCGGACCTGTTCGGCCGCTATCAGCAGGACGCCGCGACCTTGCCGGCCGGCTGGCTCGACGATTGCGCGGGAGAGGGCGACCGGGCGCGCCGGATCAGCCATTTTATCGCCGGAATGACCGACCGTTTCGCGTTAACCGAGCACCACCGGCTTTTTGACTCGACCCCGGATTTGCGTTAGGCGGCGGCATGGTTGAACGAGCGTCCACCCCCTATCTTTTCGCCGACATGCTGGCCCGCGTGCACGCCATCTGCGCCGCGCTCGCCAAGGCTGGCGGCTGGCCCGAGGGCATCGATTTCTCGCGCGTGGTGGTCGAGCCGCCGCGTGATCCGAGCCACGGCGACATGGCCACCAACGCCGCGATGGTGCTGGCCAAGGAGGCCAAGGCCAAGCCGCGCGATCTCGCCGAGCAGATCGCCGAGCGGTTGCGCTCCGATGAGCTGGTCGCCAAGGTCGACGTCGCCGGTCCCGGCTTCATCAACCTCACTTTGCAGCCGACGGTTTGGGCGCGGGCGCTGGCCACGATCCTGCGCGAGGGGGCCGACTACGGCCGCGTGGCACCTGTTCCGGGCGCGCCGAAGGTCAATGTCGAATACGTCTCGGCCAATCCGACCGGGCCGATGCATGTCGGCCATTGCCGCGGCGCGGTGTTCGGCGACGCGCTTTGCAGCCTGCTGCAGTTCGCCGGCCGCGACGTCACCCGCGAATACTACATCAACGATGCCGGCGCCCAGGTCGACGTGCTCGCGCGCTCGGCCTTCCTGCGCTATCGCGAGGCGCTCGGCGAGGACATCGGCGTCATTCCCGACGGGCTCTATCCCGGTGATTATCTGAAGCCGGTCGGGCAGGCGCTGGCCGCCGAGCATGGCGACAGGTTGAAGGCGATGCCTGAGGCCGAGTGGCTGCCGATCGTCCGCAACACGGCGATCGCGATGATGATGGCCGAGATCAAGGATGATCTCGCCGCGCTCAACATCAGGCACGACGTGTTCTTTTCCGAACGCTCGCTGATCGAGCAGGGCAACAACAAGGTCGCCGAGACGATCGACTTCCTGCGCCAGCGTGGCGACGTCTATCTGGGACGTCTGCCGCGACCGAAGAGCGCGGCGGTCGAAGACTGGGAGGATCGCGAGCAGGAGCTGTTCCGGGCGACGGCCTATGGTGATGACGTCGATCGGCCGCTGATCAAGTCAGACGGCTCCTACACCTATTTCGCATCCGACATCGCCAATCATCGGAACAAGTTCGAGCGCGGCTTCGCCGACCTGATCGACGTGTTCGGCGCCGATCACGGCGGCTACATCAAGCGCATGCAGGCGGCCGTGCAGGCGGTCTCGGGCGGGCAGGCGGTGCTCGATGTCAAAGTCGTGCAGCTCGTGAAGCTGCTGCGCAACGGCGAGCCGGTGAAGATGTCGAAGCGCTCCGGCGACTTCGTGACCTTGCGCGAAGTTGTTGATGAAGTGGGGCTTGATGCCGTCCGTTTCATGATGCTTTATCGCAAGAATGATGCGGTGCTCGATTTCGACCTCGCCAAGGTCATCGAACAGTCGCGCGACAACCCCGTGTTCTACGTCCAGTACGGGCACGCGAGAGGGCATTCGATCTTCCGCAATGCCCGCGAGAGCTTTCCGGACCTGCCGGAGGAGGAGGGGGCGCGGATCGCGTTCCTGCGCGGGGCGAAGCTGGAAAAACTCACCGACTCGGCCGAACACGACCTCTTGAAACGGCTGGCGCTGTACCCACGTACGGTGGAAAGCGCGGCCCTGGCGCATGAGCCGCACAGGATCGCCTTCTACCTCTATGAACTTGCAAGCGAATTTCACGCCCTCTGGACCCGGGGGCGGGATTTGCCCTATTTACGCTTCATTATCGATGATGATGCAGAATTGACCAAGGCACGTTTGGCCATGGTTCAGGGCGTCGTCTCGGTACTGGCGTCGGGACTTGCGATCTTGGGCGTTAATGCTCCTGATGCAATGCGCTGATTGGGGGAAACACGCGACTTCAGTTGGGGGCCTCAATCTGGCAGGGTCCGCCTTAGGACGCATATGCGGCTCACCCGCAGGGACGCTTCATCACGATGGCTGATCGTTACCAGGACAGACCCTTTCCCGCTGATGGTTTTGGCCGCGGTGGAAACCAGCAGGCCGATGCCGATCCGCTGGCCGAGCTCGCCCGTCTGATCGGGCAGAATGATCCTTTTGCAGCTTCGGGCCGGGGGACACCTCAGCCCCAGCAGCGGCCGATGGCCCGACCGGCAGCACCTGCGCCGGAGCCGCAGGCCGCCATGCCTCCGGCTGGAGCTCCGGCCTGGATGCAGCGTGCCCAGCCGGCCGCCGCCAATCCCTTTGCAGATATGGGGCGTGAGGCGCCGCAGCCCGCGCCAACCCCGCCCGCGTTCCCCGCCGGTTTCCAGGATCCGCGCGCCCAGCCGGCCTTCCCCGAGCAGGATTTTGCCGCCGCCGCCCCGCGTCCGCAGCCCGGCTATCCGAACGCTGAATTCGCTGACCAGCTGTCCAAGCTCGATTACAGCGTTGGCGACGCGCGTCATGGCTTTGCCGAGAACGATCGTGACTACAACCGCGATGGCTTCGACGACAGCGAGCAGGACGCGTCGCGCTATGACGACGCCCTGTTCGGCCAGATGGGCTCGGGCCAGCAGGGGTTCCAGGGCGATGGCGATTTCCAGGATGGCCAATACGGCTACCAGGACGGTTACGACGAGGGCGAGGAAGAGGAGCGGCCGCGGCGGCGCGGCGGCATGAGCACGGTGCTTGCGGTGCTGACCCTCGCGGTGGTCGGAACCGGCGGCGCCTACGGCTACAAGACCTACATCTCGTCGAGCCGGACCGGTGAGCCGCCGATCATCCGGGCTGACAACAGCCCGACGAAGATCATGGCGCAGCAGGATACGACGCCGAAGGTGCCGGACCGCCTGCTCGGCGGCGATGGCGGCGAGAAGCTGGTGTCCCGCGAGGAGACGCCGATGGACCTGAACACGCGCAGCGGCAGTCCGCGCGTGGTGTTTCCGCAAATGGGCCAGACCGGTGCTCCGCCGCAGGCGAGCCCGCCGAGCGTGACGCCGGCGCAGATCGCCAATGCCAACGGCATCCTGCCGAACAGTGATCCGCGACCGATCAAGACGCTGTCGGTGACTGGTGGCAATCAGTCGGCTGCGGCCGATCCGGGCGGTGCGCCGATGCCGGCGACCCCGCCGGCCAAGCCGGCCAAGGGCAAGAAGTCGCCGGCCAATGCCAACGCGTCTGCGGCGACCGACACGCCGATGCCGCTGGCGCCGCAGGCCGCGACGCCGGCGACCGCGCCGGCCCGCATTGCGGCGGCCGTGCCGGTCACCGAGCAGACCCAGACCGAACGGACGGGCGGCTATCTCGTCTCGATCTCGTCGCAGGCCAGCGAAGCCGAGGCGATGACGTCCTACAAGGCGGTCCAGGACAAGTATGGCGCCGTGCTCGGCAAATACGAGCCGATCATCAAGCGCATGGACCTGGGCGACAAGGGCGGCGTCAAGTACCGCGCAGCCGTCGGCCCCTTCGCGACGAAGGAAGAGGCCAACAAGATGTGCGGAACGTTGAAAACCGCCGGCGGACAGTGTTTCCCGTTTAGCAACAATTAAGGCTTGCTTGACCGACCCCGAGGCGGGGGTCTATGCGGCCCGCATGACCATGCGGGCTTTCATTACCGGCATCTCCGGCCCTGACCTCACCGAGGCCGAGCGCGCCTTCATCCGCGATGCGAAGCCGTGGGGCTTCATCCTGTTCAAACGAAACGTCCAGTCACCTGCGCAAGTGACTGCACTTGTTCAGCAATTACGCGATTGCGCCGGCCGCTCCGACGCCCCCGTCCTGATCGACCAGGAGGGCGGGCGGGTGCAGCGCCTGGGGCCGCCGCACTGGCCGGCCTATCCCGCGGGCGTGGTGTTCGACCGGCTCTACGACCTTGATTCGGCCGCGGGCCTGCGCGCCGCCTGGCTCAGCGCCCGCCTGATCGCAGACGATCTGAGCCGGCTGGGGATAAATGTCGACTGCCTGCCGCTGGCCGACGTGCCCGTCGCAGGCGCCGATGCCGTGATCGGGGACCGCGCCTATGGCACGGTGCCGGCCAAGGTGGCGGCGATTGCCCGCGCGGTGACCGAGGGGCTGGAGCAGGGCGGGGTGCTGCCGGTGCTCAAGCACATTCCGGGTCATGGCCGCGCCACCGCCGACAGTCACCACCGCCTTCCGACCGTGGACACGCCGGAAACGGAGCTCGACGCCACCGATTTCGCCGCCTTCCGGCCGCTTGCCGACCTGCCGATGGCCATGACTGCACATGTTGTGTTTAGCGCGATCGACGCCGCCCATCCGGCCACGACTTCTGCGACAATGATCCAGCGGGTGATTCGCGAACGGATCGGGTTCCAGGGTTTGTTGATGAGTGATGACGTGTCCATGAATGCTTTGGCCGGAACGATCGCCGAGCGCACGCGCGCGATCGTCGCGGCCGGCTGCGACATGGTTCTGCATTGCAACGGCAAGCTCGACGAGATGCAGGCCGTCGCCGCCGAGACGCCGGAGCTTGCCGGTCAGGCTCTGATCCGCGCCAATCGCGCGCTTGCGGCGCGCAAGGCACCCCAAGGGATCGACCGCAGCGCATTCAGCGCCGAGCTCGATGGCCTGATCAACCGGCTGGGACCCGCGAGCGCATGACCGCTGAAATTCTGTCGTTTGAAACCGGCCGTCCCACGACGGAGCTGGCCGAAGCCGAGCCGGCATTGGTCGTCGACGTCGAGGGCTATGAAGGCCCGCTCGACCTGCTGCTCGCGCTGGCGCGGCAACAGAAGGTCGACCTCGCCAAGATCTCCATCCTGGCGCTCGCCGACCAGTACCTCCAGTTCATCGAAGCCGCGCGCAAGATCCGGCTCGAGCTCGCCGCCGACTATCTCGTGATGGCGGCCTGGCTCGCCTTCCTGAAGTCGCGCCTGCTGCTGCCGGAGCCGCCGGCGCAGGAAGGGCCGAGCGCCGAGGAGATGGCGACTGCGCTCGCCAACCGGTTGCGCCGGCTGGAGGCGATCCGCGAGGCCGCCAACCGCCTGATGAACCGGCCGCAGTTCCAGCGCGACGTGTTCCCGCGCGGCAATCCGGAGTCGATCGCCGAGGTCCGCAAGCCGAAATTCACGGCGACGCTGTTCGACCTGCTGTCGGCCTACGCCATCCAGCGCCAGGCGCGCGTGGTGACGTCAGTCCATATGGCCAAGCGCACAGTGTGGTCGCTGGCCGAAGCGCGCGCGACGCTCGAGCGGCTGGTCGGCATGACCGAGGTGTCGGACGACTGGGGATGCCTCGACGACTATCTGCTGAGCTACGTCCCGGAGCCCACGCAAAAGGCCACCGTCTTCGCCTCGAGCTTCGCGGCCGTTCTGGAACTGGTCCGCGAAGGCAAGCTCGAGCTGAACCAGAAGCAGGCGTTCGCGCCGCTGTATTTTCGTAAGCGTCCACCGAACCAGCCCGGCGCCATGGCTGCGCCGGACTTGACGGTTGAGTAACGAAGAAGGAGACCCTGCCATGGCAAGCTTGGCGGAACTGCGCATGGAAGAGCCCGACGAGATCGCGACGAGCGAGCCCGAGGTGCGCCCCGAAGAGTTGCGCATCCTCGAGGCGCTGCTGTTTGCCTCGGCCGAGCCGCTCGAGCAGGCCACGCTCGCCAAGCGTATGCCTGAAGGTGTCGATATCAAGGCCGCGCTCGCGCAATTGCAGGCGGATTACGCCAATCGCGGCGTGAATCTCGTTCGCGTCGCCAACAAGTGGACGTTCCGAACCGCCGGCGATCTCGCCTGGCTGATGACGCGCGAGAGCACCGAGACGCGCAAGCTGTCGCGCGCGGCGATCGAGGTGCTGGCGATCGTGGCCTATCATCAGCCGGTGACCCGCGCCGAGATCGAGGAGATCCGCGGCGTCGTCACCTCCAAGGGCACGCTCGACGTGCTGCTGGAGACCGGCTGGATCAAGCCGCGCGGTCGCCGCAAGACCCCGGGCCGCCCGCTGACCTTCGGTACGACCGATGCGTTCCTCGCCCAGTTCAGCCTGGAGACCCTGGGCGATCTGCCGGGCCTGGAGGAGCTGAAGGGGACTGGCCTGCTGGATTCGCGGCTGCCCACCGGCTTCACCGTGCCGACGCCGTCGGACGATCCGACGCTGCGCGAGGACGAGGAACCGTTGGATCCCGGCGATCTCGACCTGGCGCTGGCGCCGGCGGTCGAAGCCGAGCCTGGCGAAGCGGGCGCTGCCGAGGCGGAGACATCCGAGGCCGAAGCGGCCGTGGCGGACATGGGCTCGGTCGATAGCGGTGTGGTCGAAACGCTGTCACAGACCGCAGAGGCGGGCGTCGCGGAGACCGAGGCTGCCGTTCCGGATGACGAGGCTTCGTCGCAGCTTGTCGTCGGCGATCTGACGATCGCGACGGCGGAGACGGACGCCGAGACCGACGAGGCGGACTTCGAGGTCGAGGAGCTTGAGGACGAGGCACTCGTCGACGAGATCGACGACCAGGCGCTCTCCTCCGAGCAGGAAGATGAAACCGTCGCCGAGCTGGCCGAAGTTTCAACAGAGGATGAGGCGGAGGCTGAGGTCGGTGATGTCGCCGAGGTCGACTCCGATGCGGCCGACCGCGATACCGACGAGGACGGCTCCGAGCACCGGGAGGGGTGACGGCCCCCGCGGCCGTTAACACTCGCGTTATTACGTAGCTCCGGCCGTGATTTGCCGGAGCTGAAGTGCTTGTTTTTGCGGGCGGCGACGCCTACCTTCCGCCCATATCGGGCTGTCCGCGCGTCATTTTCGGCCCCCGTCGCGATGTGTTCGTGTTGCTGTTTCGCAATCGAATGCTAGAAGCGAAGTGTCGCGGTCAAGCCCATGGAAATGGCGCGGTTTCGGCGGTAGCGTCGACGGGCAGCCGGGTGAAGGCTGCACCGGTGTTTGGAGGGTTGCAGGATGGGTTCGCTTAGCATTTGGCACTGGATCGTGGTGATCGCGGTCGTCCTGCTGTTGTTCGGACGCGGCAAGATCTCCGATCTCATGGGCGACGTCGCGCAGGGCATCAAGGCCTTCAAGAAGGGCATGCAGGACGACGACAAGGCGCCGGAGAAGACCGAGCCGGTCAAGTCGATCGACCACGGCGCCACGCCTTCGGCCACCCGCACGGATGTCGGCAGCAAGGCCGTTTGATCTGCGCGTGAAAGGCGCGGGCGGCGCGCGCTCCCGCTTGGGGCGAACCTGCTCGGACGGGGCAGGGCGGGAACAGAGGCGTCGTCGCGTAGGCGGATTGTTACATGTTCGATATCGGGTGGAGTGAACTGCTCGTCATTGGGGTCGTCGCGCTGATTGCGATCGGCCCCAAGGAGCTTCCCGGCGTTCTGCGCATGGTCGGGCAGTGGATGGGCAAGGCCCGCCGCATGGCTTCGGAATTCCAGGGCCAGTTCCAGGAGGCCATGCGCGAGGCCGAGATGGCAGACCTCAAGAAGAGCTTTGACGAGGTCAAGGAGGCCGCGAGCGGCTTCTCGCCGAGCGGCATGATGTCATCGCTGCAGCGCGACGTCGACAAGGCGCTGGATATCGAGGGCGTGGACAAGCCGGCGGAACCGGTCGCGCCTGCATCCGAAGCGGTTGCCGCGCCGCCCGAGACTCCTGTCATTCCCACGACGCCCGAGCCTCCGCGCGTCGAGACCTTTGTGGAAGCCGAGGCGCATCAGGCCGCCAGCGAGCCGCTGGCCATCGTCCGCGAAATCAAGCCGGAGCCGCAGCCGCACCCCGTCGATGGCGCGGCAACGGCCGAGGCCGAACGTCTGAAGGACGCCAAAGCGTCATGACCGTCGAAGATATCGAGGCCAGCAAGGCCCCGTTGATGGATCACCTGATCGAGCTTCGCTCGCGGCTGATCAAGGCGCTGCTCGGCTTCGGCGTGGCCTTCATCTTCTGCTTCTTCTTCGCCAAGCAGATCTACAATATCCTGGTGCTGCCGTTCGTCTGGGTCGCCGGCGCGGAGAACAGCAAGTTCATCTACACCCAGCTGCTCGAATATTTCATCACGCAGCTCAAGCTCGCGATGTTCGGGGCCGGCTTCATCTCGTTCCCCATCGTGGCGACGCAGATCTACAAGTTCGTCGCGCCAGGTCTCTATCGCCACGAGCGCAATGCGTTCCTGCCCTATCTGATCGCCACGCCCGTTCTTTTTCGTTGCTTGGCGCCATGCTGGTTTATTTCGCGGTGTGGCCGATGATCGTGCGCTTCTCGCTCGGCATGCAGCAGCTCGGCGGCCCGGAGACGGCGCAGATCGCGCTGATGCCCAAGGTGGGCGAATATCTGTCGCTGATGATGTCGCTGATCTTCGCGTTCGGCATCGCGTTCCAGCTGCCCGTCATCCTGACGCTGCTCGGCCGCATTGGCATCGTGACCTCGCAGATGCTGAAGGAGAAGCGGCGGTACTTCATCGTCATCGCCTTCATCATTGCCGCGGTGCTGACCCCGCCGGACGTGCTGAGCCAGGCGTCGCTGGCGCTGCCGCTGCTGGCGCTCTACGAGGGCGCGATCATCGCGGTCGGGATCGTCGAGAAGCAGGCGGCTGCGGCCAGGTCCGGATCGTCGGCCGGCTCCGGCAATCTGCCGACCAACCCGTCCGAATAGGGCGCTCCTGTTGCCCGGGCTTCCTCCCGGGCTTGCCTGTTCCCATCCGTTGCCATTCGCGGTAGTGCAAGCCGACCTGCGACCCAGGGCGACTCGCGAACCCCATTTCGTTCCCAGGACCGAACGACCATGCACGACATCAAATCGATCCGCGACAATCCGCAAGGTTTCGATGCGGCGCTGATGCGCCGGGGTCTGTCGCCGCTGTCGTCGCAGCTGCTCGCCGTCGACGAGCGGCGGCGCGCGGCGATCCTGGCCTCCGAGCAGGCACAGGCGCGGCGCAACGCGGCTTCCAAGGAGATCGGCGAGGCCAAGAAGGCCAAGGACGATGCGCGGGCGTCGGCGCTGATGGAGGAGGTCGCCAAGCTCAAGACCACGATGCCCGAGCTCGAGACGGCCGCCAGGCAGGCCGACAAGGATCTCGCGCGCGAACTCGCCGCCATTCCCAACCTGCCGCTCGACGAGGTGCCGGACGG
>NZ_CAFJ01000133.1 GCF_000239795.1 Bradyrhizobium sp. STM 3809
CCGATTTCTTCAGGATGGCGGCGGCGCCGGCTTCGTCGCCCTCGCCGGCCTTCTTGGCCGCAGCCTCGACCAGCGTGGCCTCGGTTTCCGCGTCATCCCGGCCACTCTGTTTCCGGACCTCATCCGCCAGTGAAGCGAGGGCGGTGTGAATGCTATCGACGTTGTTTGAACTGGCGGTCACCTTCGCCGTAGCGCCGCGACCGATCGCGATACCTTGCCCTTTGGCATCGATGTTCTCGTATTTGTCGCCCATGACCTTGTCTCCCTGCACCATGTCGCCATCGCCGAGGTTGATCCCGCCCGAAACTTGAAGGTTGGCGGCTTCCGATAGGTCGAGAAACTGGAGCATCTTTCGCACCAGGTTTGGCCGTATGTTGCTGTTTTGAAGTTGAACGCGGAGCGCCGCGATCCGTCCGGGATAAAGCCGCTCGAAGGCCGAGTAGCAGTATTGCACGAGATCGGCGGCCCGGAACGGCTCCATCCGCTGCCGCGAGCGGTTGATCTGCCGCGTATACTCATTGACGAGGTTCTGGACGCGGTCGTCATCGATCGCCGCAAGCGGCAAGGCGAACAGCAGCGACAGCGATTCGGCGTTCTGGAGCAGTCGCAGAGAGTAGGTTCGCACGTAGCGCGCCGCGAAGCGGAACTGCGATCTGCTGTCCGATCCGCCCGGTTCGATGCTCCGGCTTGGGGCGATCAAGATGACCTCTGTGCGTCGTGGCCGGGCGATCAGCGCGAGCTGGACCACAGCTTCGGTCTCCTGTTGGCTGCCGCGGTCAGGGGTGAGGGGCTGGTCACATTCCACGATACACACCGGCCTGCCGGTCTTGACCCATTCCGAATGGCTGGGCTGACCATGCGAGACCGTCACGTCCGCCCATAGCCTCGCCAGGGCTGGCGGCACCGACACGAGAGGGCCTTCGAAGCCGCCCTTCGCGATCCTGGCTTTCAGGTCGAGGAAGTAGCCGGCGGCTTGCAGCGCCGCCCTTTTGTCGATGTTGGGTGGCTCGGCGCCGAACAGAAGCTCGATCCTGCCATTGGTCAGGCCGTCGAAGTAGCAGGCCTTCCTGATCAGACGCAGTCGTCCCAATTGGTGAGCATCGTCTCGCCGTCTCAGCTGAACGGTCAGGGCATTGACGCCGAAAGCCAGTCGGTCCTCGCCAACCCATCCCTCGAAGCCGAGCTTCCGGCGTTGTCTGATTGCGCCGATGCTGCGAAGGTGAACTCCGTCTCCTTGGTCGGGAAAGGGCCATGTGGGCTTCGCAAGCCGGCGGAAGCCCGGGACCATCAGGGTCCGGTAATCGGAAAAAGGCAAGTAGATGCTGATCAGCATACAGCAAATGGGGGGATGTTCATGAGCACAAAGACCCCATCCCCGGCCTCCTGAGCGAGACGCTTGAGCGCCCCACCGATGACCACGGGCCGTTCGGCCCTGCCATCCGGAACCATCTTGTGTGACCCGGTCCTATGCCGGTGACACAACCTTAGCACGTAGATCCGCGATCGCGCAATATTCGTGTTCCATCGCACCGCCCCCGGATGCAAATCGACCCGCCACGGCGGCAGCAAACGCGAACGGCACCGCCGACCGCGTCGCTGCCGCCGATGGCGGCCGAGAGTCCGAACTCAGGCCTGCTTCTCCTTGCGGTTCTGCCGGTGCTGCACGAGGTCGTCGACCACGGCGGGATCGGCGAGCGTCGAGGTGTCGCCGAGCGCGCCCGGCTCGTCCTCGGCGATCTTGCGCAGGATGCGGCGCATGATCTTGCCGGAGCGGGTCTTGGGCAGGCCTTGCGAGAACTGGATCTGGTCGGGCGAGGCGATCGGGCCGATTTCCTTGCGGACCCAGGCGACGAGCTCCTTGCGCAGTTCCTCGCTCGGCGTCTCGCCGGCCATCAGGGTGACATAGGCGTAGATGCCCTGGCCCTTGATGTCGTGGGGATAGCCGACCACGGCCGCTTCCGAGACCTTGGCATGCGCCACCAGCGCGCTTTCGACCTCGGCGGTGCCCATGCGGTGGCCGGACACGTTGATGACGTCGTCGACGCGGCCGGTGATCCAGTAATAGCCGTCGGCGTCGCGGCGGCAGCCGTCGCCGGTGAAGTACTTGCCTTTGTAGGTCGAGAAGTAGGTCATCTCGAACCGGGCGTGGTCGCCATAGACCGTACGCATCTGGCCCGGCCAGGAGCGGGTGAGGCAGAGATTGCCCTCGGTCGCGCCTTCGAGCGTCTTGCCGTCGGCATCGACGATCTCCGGCACCACGCCGAAGAACGGCCGCGTCGCCGATCCCGGCTTCAGCTTGGTCGCGCCGGGCAGCGGCGTGATCAGAATGCCGCCGGTCTCGGTCTGCCACCAGGTGTCGACGATCGGGCAGCGGCCGCCGCCGACGACCCGGTGATACCACTCCCAGGCTTCGGGATTGATCGGCTCGCCGACCGAGCCGAGCAGGCGCAGCGAGGCGCGCGAGGTCTTGGTCACGGGCGCATCGCCGCCCTGCATCAGCGCGCGGATGGCGGTCGGCGCGGTGTAGAAGATGTTGACCTTGTGCTTGTCGATGACGTTCCAGAACCGTGAATTGTCCGGATAGTTCGGCACGCCTTCGAACATCAGCGAGATGGCGCCGTTCGCCAGCGGCCCGTACAGAATGTAGCTGTGGCCGGTGACCCAGCCGACGTCGGCGGTGCACCAGTAGATGTCGCCCTCGTGATAGTCGAACACGTATTGGTGCGTCATCGACGCGTAGACGAGATAGCCGCCGGTGGTGTGCAGCACGCCCTTGGGCTGGCCGGTCGAGCCGGAGGTGTAGAGGATGAACAGCGGATCCTCGGCGTTCATCGGCTCGCACGGACAATCCGTCGTCACCATCTCCGCGGCCTCGTGGTACCAGAGGTCCCGCGTCGGGTTCATCTCGATCTTGCCGCCGGTGCGCTTCACCACGACGACCCAGTCGACATTGTCGACCTTGTTCAGCGCCGCGTCGACATTGGCCTTCAGCGGCACCTTCCGGCCGCCGCGCAGGCCCTCGTCGGCGGTGATGACGACCTTGGAGTCGCAATCCTTGATGCGCTGGGCGAGCGAATCCGGCGAGAAGCCGGCGAACACCACGGAGTGGATGGCACCGATGCGGGCGCAGGCCAGCATCGCATAGGCCGCCTCCGGGATCATCGGCAGATAGATGGTGACGCGGTCGCCCTTTTTGACGTTGCGGTTGCGCAGGATGTTGGCCATCTTGCACACTTCGTCGTGCAGCTCGCGGTAGGTGATGTTCTTCGACTGCGAGGGATCGTCGCCTTCCCAGATGATTGCGGTCTGGTCGCCGCGGGTGGCGAGGTGGCGGTCGATGCAGTTGTAGGCGGCGTTGAGGACGCCGTCCTCGAACCATTTGATCGAGATGTTGCCGGGCGCGTAGGAGACGTTCTCGATCCTGGTCGGCGCATGGATCCAGTCGACCCGCTTGGCCTGCTCGGCCCAGAAGCCGTTCGGGTCATTGATCGAGCGCGCATACATCTCCTGGTATTTGGCGTCGTCGACGAAGGCGCGTTTGGCCCACTCGGCCGGGACGTCGTAGATCTTCTCGGACATTTCACACCCTCCACATGCGGCTCGCCATCGATACCCTCAGCAAGCCATCGTTGTTCCCACTATGCGTCCGCGTAACCGGCGGCGACAAGGCAAGACAAGTAGGACCTTCGGCGGGGAGGCAGTCTGCGCAGGATCAAAGAATTGTGCGCGGAGGTTGAGGAAGCCGGATTTGGCGGACCCCCGCCAAAGCCCATGGCATCAAGGTTACTCCTGAAGCGGTCCATTCGACGGTATCAAAAAACCTTTCTACGTGAATTTAGGGACTCGCCATCGGCGCTCCGACGCCCTAAATCGCCCTCAAGCTGTGGATAACCCGGTCGGAACTAAACCGTGGCCCGGGGCATTGAGCGGATGAACACGACGGCAGGGCGTCTAAAGCAATGATGGACCAGCAGAATTTCGAGAGTCCCAGGGTCGGCCCGGCCGATCCCGAGGTGGCGCTCGCGAAGGCGCTGGGCCAGTGGCCGCCGAAGCCGGCCCGCCGCAAGCTGACCCTGAAGGACCTCGCCCACGCGAAAGCCGCCAGTGCCCAGGCCCATGCCAAGACCACGGTCGAGGAACTGGCCAAGCGCATCGGGCTGAAGCTCGGCGATCAGTCGGAGCTGACGATCCGCCGCATCAAGCGCGGCAAGAGCTACAGCTTCATCCGCGCCAACGGCACCCAGATCCGCCATGCCGGCACGATCCGCCGGCTGCACGCGATGGCCGTGCCGCCGGCCTATCGCGAGGTGCGCTACGCCGCCGACCCGAGCTCGCATCTCCAGGCGGTCGGCATCGATGCGGCCGGCCGGCTGCAATATCGCTATCACGCCGATTGGGAGAAGGTGCGCGAGCATCGCAAGGCGCATCGTCTCGCCAAGCTGGTCGGCGCGCTGCCGCGCATCCGCCGCGCCGTGTCCAAGCATCTCGCCGGCGAGGAGCCGACGCGCGAGTTCGCGCTCGCCGCTGTGATCGAGCTGATCGCGCGCACCGCGATCCGCCCCGGGAGCGAGTCCTATGCGCGCCTCAACGGCACCCGCGGCGCCGCGACGCTGTTGAAGTCGAACGTCATTCTGGAAGACGACTGCCTGGTGCTGACCTTCAAGGCCAAGGGCGGCAAGGCGGTGCGCAAGGAATGCGATGCCGCCAAGCTGGTGCGCGCCGTCGGCATCCTGCGCGGCCTGCCCGGCCGGCGCATGTTCCAGTACCGCGACGCGCAGGGCGTGGTGCGCGCCGTCTCGACCACGCAGGTGAATGCGTTCCTGCGCGAGATCGCCGGGATCAAGATCTCGGCCAAGGATTTCCGCACCCTGATGGCGTCGGCGGTGGCGCTGGAGACGCTGTCGCGGATCACGCCGGCGGCGAGCGCGCGCGGCCGCAAGAAGCAGATCCTGGAGGCGATCCGCGCCGCCGCGGACGAGCTCACCAACACGCCGGCGATCTGCCGCAAGAGCTACGTGCACGACACCATCGTCACGGCGTTCGAGGACGGCATCCTCGAGCGCTTCGCCGCCACCATGAAGGGCCAGCGCTCGCAGACGCGGCGCGAGCAGCTGCTGGCGCAGGTGGTGACGGCCGTCTCGGCCTGACCTCACAATCCATCACGCCTGACAGCGCGGGCCGATCTTCGCCGACGCGAGGAAGCGCGCGATCGGATCGAGCTGCCGGCATGACGCGGCCGAGGTCTTCACGGGTTGCGGATTGCGCTTGGTCGGCCGGAACACGGCCGTCTTGCTCGTCGGCTTGGTCCGCCGCGCGGCGGAGCCAACACGTCCATCCGCTCGCACGGCCTTGGAGACCAGCGGCAGACGCGCGGCATCGTTGATGTCGACCGGCTGAGCCTCGAAGCTGCGATCGGATTCGCTCAGCGTATCAACGCCGGGAATCGGCTCGCGGATCAGCGACGACGTCGTCTCGCCGGCGATGTCGCCGGGCGTCACCGCGGCGAGCACCATCTTGGTAGCAAGCAAGCAGCAGATTATCACGAGGCAGAACCCCGCAATCCAGATCGTTCTGTTCACTGTAGGAAACCCCCGCCGATCGCGCCGGGCCGTGCAGGACATCCCCTTCCCGCAGCCGGCGTCGTGACGACCAATCAACCTTAAGAAAGTCTTACTCGCAATGTTTTCGGCAAGCTTTGCCGGCCCCGGCTGGCATCGTAGTTAATGGCCGAGCAGAGCCCGCCGTCATCAGCCAATGGCCGACCTCGTACTGATGAGACCCGCGCAGCTGCGACATTCCGGCGCGCGACATCTCGGCCAATGAACCGGCGAGACGATCTCGGTCGCCATTGGTTTCACGGATCACGTTAAATTATGCCGCGAAACTCGCTCGGCGCAGCGCGCGTAGCTCGGCCCGACACGACGCAAGAGCGCATCGCTCATCACAGCATCGGTGTCGCAGTCGAACTCATCACGCGGCGCTGCCGCCGCCATTGTTCAGGAGCTACCCATGTCCAAGCGCATTGCCTTCCTCGCTGCCGCCGCCTTCAGCGCGCTGTCGCTGACCTCGATCGCCGTCGCGCCCGCGCGCGCGGAGGAGAAGACCGTGATGGTCGGAGGCGCGGCGATGTATCCGTCGAAGAACATCGTGCAGAACGCCGTCAACTCGAAGGATCACACCACGCTGGTCGCCGCGGTGAAGGCCGCCGGCCTCGTGCAGACGCTGGAAGGCAAGGGCCCGTTCACCGTGTTCGCGCCGACCAACGCCGCCTTCGGCAAGCTCCCCGCCGGCACCGTCGACACGCTGGTCAAGCCGGAGAACAAGGCGACCCTGACCAAGATCCTCACCTACCACGTCGTGCCCGGCAAGCTCGAGGCCTCGGACCTGAAGGACGGCCAGATGCTCAAGACCGTCGAGGGCGAGCAGCTCACCGTCAAGCGCGAGGGCAAGAACGTCATGATCGTCGACGCCAAGGGCGGCACCTCGATGGTCACGATTCCGAACGTCAACCAGTCGAACGGCGTCATCCACGTGGTCGACACCGTGCTCATGCCGGCCTCCTGATCTCCGGTCGAAACACCGGTCACATCTGTTTCTTCCTCCTCCTCGCGGATGTGACCACGAGCGAGCCGGGCCCACCCCGGCTCGCTTTTTTGTGAGAGCCAGCGCGCTGAAAGCATCGATTTGCCGGTTTGAGCCCGTAACGGGCGGCCGATCTTTGGCGTATACCTGATTGGAACCTCCAGACCACCCCAAACCATCGAGCCCGTCATGTCCAGCATCACCGCCACCGAGACGACGATCGCCAGCTCACGGGCCAAGGTGATCCAGCCAGCCTGGGTCCGCGTCATGCACTGGATCAACGCCGTCGCGATGATCGTGATGATCATGTCCGGCTGGCAGATCTACAACGCCTCGCCGCTGTTCGACTTCCGCTTCGACCGCAGCATCACGCTCGGCGGCTGGCTCGGCGGCGCGCTGCTGTGGCACTTCGCCGCGATGTGGGTGCTGATGCTGAACGGGCTCGCCTATCTCGTCACCGGCCTCGCCACCGGCCGGTTCCGCCGCAAGCTGCTGCCGATCTCGCCGGCTTCCGTCCTGGCCGACATCAGGGCGGCGCTGACCTTCAAGCTCTCGCATGCCGATCTGACCGTCTACAACGCGGTGCAGAAGCTGCTCTATCTCGGCATCATCCTGGTCGGCATCGTCGTCGTTCTCACTGGCCTGTCGATGTGGAAGCCGGTGCAGCTGCACTGGCTGGTCAGCCTGTTCGGCGACTATCCGGCGGCGCGCTACGTCCATTTCGTCTGCATGGCGCTGATCTGCGCCTTTCTGCTGATCCACATCCTGCTCGCGCTGCTGGTGCCGAAGAGCCTGCGCGCGATGATCATCGGCCGCTAAGGAGGAGATACGATCATGGCCAAGCGTCCGTTCCTCATTCCCGGCGTCGACAAGCGGCTCCTGATCAAGGACTCGCTCAAGGCGATGCCCGATCTCACCCGCCGCCGCTTCCTCACGGGCGGCGCCAGCCTGGGCGCGCTGACCATGCTGACCGGCTGCGACGTCGTCGACGGCGACACCGCGGAGGAGCTCCTGAAGAAGGTCTCCAAGTTCAACGACGCCGTGCAGTCCTGGATCTTCAATCCGGACGCATTGGCGCCGACCTTCCCGGAAAGCGCAATTACCAAACCGTTCCCGTTCAACGCCTACTACACGCTCGACGAGGCGCCGGAGATCGACGCCGCCGACTGGAAGCTCGAGGTGCGCGGGCTCGTCGACAACAAGAAGTCGTGGACGCTCGACGAGCTGCACGCGCTGCCGCAGGTCACGCAGATCACGCGCCACATCTGCGTCGAGGGCTGGAGCGCGATCGGCTCCTGGACCGGCACGCCGTTGCGCGACTTCCTCAAGCTGATCGGCGCCGACATCAGCGCGAAATATGTCTGGTTCAACTGCGCCGACAAGGACGGCTACAATTCGCCGCTGGACATGCGCACCGCGCTGCATCCGCAGACCCAGATGACGTTCAAGTTCGCCGACCAGATCCTGCCGCGCGCCTATGGTTACCCGATGAAGATCCGCGTTCCCACCAAGCTCGGCTTCAAGAACCCCAAATACGTCGTCGCGATGGAAGTCACCAACGACTACAAGGGCGGCTATTGGGAGGACCAGGGGTATAACTCGTTCAGCGGGAGCTGAGCGCTTCTCTTGAATAGAATCGCGATCGCCGCCACGCCCTCCGCCGTCGTCCCGGCCTTGAGCCGGGACCCATACCCACAGCGAGTGGTTTGAGGCAGGCTGATCGTGGGCATTTTGCCAGTTACATCGGCCACGGCGTATGGATCCCGGCGTTCGCCGGGATGACACTTTATGAAGCGCGATCCCGCTTCAATTTGCCCTGCATCGCCGCCATCACCGCGCCGAGCAGCAGCAGTGCGGCGGAGACGTTGAGAGCATAGGTCAAACTCCCCATCGCATCGGTGATCGCGCCGACGGCGAATGGGCCGAGCGTCTGGCCGATGCCGAACGAGATGGTCAGCGCGGCGATCGCGCGCGGCCAGGCGCTCTGCGGCAGGTTGAGGCGGACGAACGCCGTGGTCGCGGTCGTGACGGTCGAGAAGGCGAGGCCGAACACCGCCGCCGACAGCGTCAGCATGACCGGCGAATGGCTGAGCGCGGGCAGGGCGGCGCCGACCGCATTCACGGTGAGGATCAGCGCGGTCGGCCAGCCGCCGCGGTCGAGCGCCAGCACGCGGCGCCACACCCAGGGTGTGGTGAAGCCGGCGAGGCCGATCAGGCACCAGAAGCCGGATTGCGCCGCCGCGCCACCGCCGAGATCGCGGACATAGGCGATCATGAAGGTGAGGTAGGCGATGTAGCCGGCGCCGTAGAGGAAGTAGCCGAACAGATAGATCGCCATCGGCCGCAGCGAGACGCGGTCCGCGCGTTTCTCCGGCAGCGCGGCGCTCGACGGCAGCCGCATCGCGAGCAGCGGCACGATCAGCACCGCGCCGACACCGGCGAGCACCGCCCACACGATCCACCATGAGCCCGGCCCGAATGCCTGCAGCACGAACGGCGCGATCAGGCCGGAGATGACGATGCCGAGCGGCGGTCCGGCATAGAACAGGCTCAGCACGAAGCTCGCCTGCGCCGGCCGCGCCAAGGCGACCCGCGCCGCCAGCGCACCGCCGGCGACCAGCGCCACGCCGGCGCCGATCCCGGTCACCAGCCGCGCCAGGCTGAGCGCGACGAAGTCGCCGGTCATGGCGCAGACCACGAGCGAGGCCAGCGCCGCCAGCGTGCCGCCGCGCACCGCGGCCAGTCCGCCGAACCGCCGCGCCGTGTGCGAGGCGATCAGCGCGCCGATCAGGTAGCCGGCGGCGTTGACCGTGTTCATGAAGCCGGCCGCCGAATACGACCAGTGCAGCGTGTCGCGCATGTCCGGCAGCACCAGCGCGTAGGCGAAGCGGCCGATGCCGAGGCCGATGATCGGCCCGAGCGACAGCGTGAGATTGGTCAACGCCGGGCGGGCCGGAGTCGGGTCTGAACGGGCGATTGGCAAGACATGCTCCGGCACGGCGATGGGCCGGCAAATCCTGCTGCGCGGCGGCGATTTTCGAGCACATTATCGCTCGCCCCGCCGCTACAGAAGACCTGCCCCGGCAATGGTGGCTTGCCAAGGGCGCAGGAGGGCTTTAGCACTCCGCCGATTTTGACAGCTTCATTGCCGGCCGCCTGCCCTCGATCCGATCGGCGGCAGGCCGGCAATCCCAAGCATCATGGATGCCCCGGGCCAGAGCCCCGGGCGTAACCAGCCCACGAGGACAACGACCATGGCGACCCAGAAACTCCTTTTGCTGCCCGGCGACGGCATCGGCCCCGAAGTGATGGCCGAGGTGAAGCGCCTGATCGGCTGGCTCAACGCCAAGGGGCTCGCCTCGTTCGCGACCGAAGAGGGCCTGGTCGGCGGCGCCGCCTATGACGCCCACGGCGCCTCGATTTCGGAAGCCGACATGGACAAGGCCAAGGCGGCCGACGCCATCATTTTCGGCGCCGTCGGCGGCCCGAAGTGGGACGGCGTGCCTTATGAGGTCCGCCCCGAGGCGGGCCTCTTGCGCCTGCGCAAGGATCTCGGCCTGTTCGCCAATCTGCGTCCCGCCGTGTGCTATCCGGCGCTCGCCGATGCCTCCAGCCTGAAGCGCGAGATCGTCGAGGGCCTCGACATCATGATCGTGCGCGAGCTCACCGGCGGCGTCTATTTCGGCGAGCCCAAGACCATCACCGATCTCGGCAACGGCCAGAAGCGCGCCGTCGATACCCAGGTCTACGACACCTATGAGATCGAGCGCATCGCCCGCGTCGCCTTCGACCTCGCGCGCAAGCGCAAGAACAAGGTGACCTCGATGGAGAAGCGCAACGTCATGAAGTCGGGCGTGCTCTGGAACGAGGTCGTCACCGCGGTCCACAATCGCGAGTACAAGGACGTCACGCTCGAGCACCAGCTCGCCGATTCCGGCGGCATGAACCTCGTCAAATATCCGAAGATGTTCGACGTCATCGTCACCGACAATCTGTTCGGCGACATGCTGTCGGACATCGCGGCGATGCTGACCGGCTCGCTCGGCATGCTGCCGTCGGCCTCGCTCGGCGAGGTCGATGCCAAGACCCACAAGCGCCGCGCGCTCTACGAGCCGGTGCACGGCTCGGCGCCTGATATCGCCGGCAAGGGGCTTGCGAACCCGATCGCGATGCTGACCTCGTTCGGCATGGCGCTGCGCTACTCCTTCGACATGGGCGCGCTCGCCGACAAGCTCGACGCCGCCGTCGCCGCCGTGCTGGCCTCCGGCCTGCGCACCGCCGACATCAAGGCCGAGGGCTCGACCCCGGCCTCGACGGCGCAGATGGGCGAGGCGATCATCAAGGAGCTGGAGAAGCTGACGGCGTAGGTGGAGGGGGTCTTCAAGTTCCCGTTCTCTGTCACGTGAACGCTGCGCCCTCCTCCTTGCGAGGAGGGCGTTGGCATATGAGAAATGAGCGCTGGCGCATTGAGTGACCCAGCCCATGGGGTACTCCGTCATGCCCGGGACAAG
>NZ_CAFJ01000132.1 GCF_000239795.1 Bradyrhizobium sp. STM 3809
TTCGTAGCCCGGATGAGCGAAGCGACATCCGGGGTCACGCGAGCTGCCTCGGAGAACCCGGATATCGCTACGCTCATCCGGGCTACGCAACCTCACGCCGCGATCAGCCCGAACTCCAGGCCGGCCACGAAATCCTCGGCCATCACCTCGTCGCAGAACTCGCGGGCGGCGTCGCGGGCGGATTCGGTGGCGAATCTGCGCAGCAGGATCAGCAGCGGCTCGGCCGCGTCGCGATCGGTGGCGCAATGCGTCAGCACGCGCTCGACCATCTTGCGGCGCAGGATCGCCGCGCCGCTGAGCGTATCGGCAAAGCCGTTCTCGCGGCAGACCTCCAGCGCGATCGCGAACGCATCGAACGTGGTGTCGGGGATGCCCGCCTTGCGCAGCAGGCCCTGCAGGCTGGCGCGGCCGCGGTCGTTGAGCAGCGCCGCCACCCGTGCCCGCGGCATCTCGGAGAGCTCCGACAGCGCGATCTCGAACAGCTCGACATTGCCCGAGAGCAGCGCGCGCAGGATCAGTCCCGCCGTGAGCTGCGAAGTGACCCGCAGGTGCTGCACCAGGCCGCGCAGCTCCTCGCCGCGCGAACGCGCCGCGATGGTGATCGTCGAGCGGTCGCGCGCGTCGTTGGTGACACGCTCCGCGCGGTCGGCGCTGAGCCAGTTCCGGGCGACGACGAACTGCGCCAGCGTCTGCGAGAGCTTGTCGACCAGCGCCGCGCGCGTTGCGGCCGGCAGATCATCGAGCACCAGCATGGCCTCGCGGATGGCGGCGAGATGGCCGTGGCGCTCGACGATGCGATCCCAGGAGAACGGCGCCAGTGCGGCATAGGCGTTCTCGATCAGCTCGAGCGCGGCCGCCGCGCTGCCGACCTCGGCGATGGCGGCACAGACCGGCGCCGGCACGCCGATGCGCCGCGCGATCGCGCATTGCGTCTCGGAGTTGCCGGTCGCGACGATGTCGACGAGGTCGGCATCGAGCAGGAGCGGCGAATGTTCGAGGATGATCGCGGCCACGGAGGGCTGGTCGGTGGCGAGCGCCTGGACGATGGCGGCCGGGGCGTCCTCGCTGCGCGCGAACACCTCCGCCATGGCCTGCCGCACCAGCGGCGACGGATCATCCAGCAGCATGAGGAGCGCGCCCTCTGCGGCGCAGCGATCCTCCTCGCCGAGATCCGACACCAGCCACGCCCGCGCGAGAGCCCTGGTGGCCTCTGCCCGCTCGCCTGCGGGTGCGGTTCTGACCCAACTGAGAAACTGCCGAACGATCATGGTCTTTCCGGCTTACGCAACTTTGCAAACAAGGCCACGAGGGCCTCAACAACACCGAAAATAAACCACGACGCTTAACAAAGCGTTCACCATAAGTGGCTGGTTTTGTTGATGTTTTGTTAAGCCTCGACCGGATTGATTACTCCATTACCGAAAACTGCCCCATTTCTCAGTAGTTCGACGGACGGCATGCACAGGCGGGCCACCGCGCCAAGCGACGCGGGATCACCGGATTAATACTGTCGGATCAATCTCTTGGATGCGCGCCGGAGCAGATACGCGTCACCTCAGCCCGAGAACGTGCCGTTGCGATCGCTGAACAGGTCGAGCCGGCGCTGCCCGCTGCCGCTGCCCTCATTATTGCTGCTGGTGCCATCGCCGGAGCCGGCGCTCGCCACCGAGGAGCGGCCCCACAACTCGCGGACCGTCGGCGAGACGGTCTGGCCCGACTGGCCATCGACCTGGAACAGCGAGCGGAACATCGGATCGGCCGGCCGCCCCGCCGAGGCGTCGGCTGTGGTTGCGGACGCGGCTTGCGACGATCCCCGCGCATCCGGGAACATCGACAGGAAGGTCGCGGTGTCCGTGGTCGGCAGCGCACCACCGCCGGCGGCATTGGCCGCGACATTGGTCGATCCACCATACAGCGCCAGGGCGCCGCGCGTCGCCGAGGAGTTGGCGGCGCCCGCGTAGCGCGAGCTCAGCACCGAATAGACCTGGGAGACGCTGCGGGCCTCACCGTCGCGATCGTAGAAGATCGAGCGGTTGGCGGCGGCTGCGCCGGGAAACAGCCGGGCCGCCGAGGCATTCGGGGTATCCTGGGCGCTGGTGATCAGCTTCGCCGCGCCGCCCGCACCCATGAAGTGAGCCATGTAGAGTTCGGCATCGGTCGGCCGCCGGCCGATCATCCCGGTGAGCTGGAAACTGTTGGACTGCGTCAGCGCCGCCGCCATGGCCGACGACGCCTTGGGGTCGTCGCGCAGCTTCATGATCGCCTGGCGCATGGCGGGATCACTCACCGTATAGTCGCCTGACGACGTCCGGGTGATGGCGTCGGCATATTGGCCATAGCCGAGATCGGGGCCCGCCTGCTTGACGGTGCCGAGCCATGTCTGGTCGATGAACTGATAAAGCCCGCGCGCCGACGACGTCGATGCGCCGGCAGTCGGGTTGAAGTCCGACTCCATCTTGGCCGTCGACAACAGATATTCGAAGCTGGTGCCGACCGTATCCGCAGCCTGCTTGATCGCGCCGGCGACCTTGGCGCGGACGTTGTCGAGGAGACCGGTGGGCGAGGAATTGGATGCGTCGACCGACATGGGAAGACCCGCTGTTTGCAGATTCGCTGGCAGACGAACGCGCCGGAAACATCAGGCAAAATGCGGCTTTGATGGTTAATGGCCGGTTAATTTGACAGAACTGACAAGGCCAATGAACGAGTCCGGCGATCCCCGGATGCAGGTCTCTGACCCACCGGCGCGCGCTCGCGTGGCTCTCTGACCGACCTATTTGCGATAGACCTCAGCCGGATCGAACAGCCGGTCCGCATCGACGAAGACGAGCCGCGACTCGCCATCGCCCGCCTTCTCGACCTTGCGATAGAAGCAGGAATGACGGCCGGTGTGACAGGCCGCACCGCGCTGCTCGACCCGCAGCCACACCGCATCCTGGTCGCAATCGGTGCGCATCTCGACGACGCGCTGGGTCTGGCCCGAGCTCTCGCCCTTGCGCCACAGCGCATTGCGCGAGCGGCTGAAGTACCAGGCCTCGCCGGTCGCGATGGTCTTGCGCAGCGCCTCGTCGTTCATGTGCGCGACCATCAGCACGTCGCCGCTCACGGCGTCGGTGGTCACGCAGGTGACGAGACCGGCGGCGTCGAATTTCGGGAGGAAGGCAACGCCCTCCTCGCGCTCAGCCGAGGATGAAGACACGGAATTTCTCTGATCGAGGCCCGAAACAGCTGAACTCTGCTGCGCTCAGCGCTGCGGCGAGCGCACCATGGACAGGAAGCGCGACTGCTCCGCCGGGTTGTCGCGGAACATGCCGGTGAAGCGGCTGGTGAAGGTGACGGCGCCATGCTTGGCGACGCCGCGCACCGACATGCAGGTGTGCTCGGCCTCGATCATCACGGCCACGCCGCGCGGCTTCAGCACCTCGTCGATCGCGGCTGCGATCTGCGCGGTGAGATGCTCCTGGGTCTGCAGCCGGCGGGCGAAGATGTCGGTCAGCCGCGCCAGCTTCGACAGGCCCACCACGCGCTCGACCGGCGTGTAGGCGATATGCGCGCGACCGTAGAAGGGCATCATGTGATGCTCGCATTGCGACGTGAACTCGATGTCGCGAATCAGCACGAAGTCGTCATAGCCGGCGGTCTCGCCGAAGGTGCGGTCGAGCACCTCGGCCGGGCACTGGTGATAGCCCTGGAACAGCTCGTCATAGGCCTCGACCACCCGGCGCGGCGTATCGATCAGCCCCTCGCGGGTCGGATCCTCACCGATGTAATTGAGCAACGTGTAGACGGCGGCCTCGGCCTCGGCACGCGACGGCCGGGGACGGTCGGGGCGCACCGCCGCAGCCAGAAACTCGGCCGGATCGAGCTCCGCCGGTCGCTCACCCGTCAACTTGGTTTCGGACGGCTTACCCTCGGGCTTGTTGGCGCGCAGCGTCTTGATCAAAGTGTCCATCTCGTCTCCGTTCGACCGGTCGGCGGACCGACCGGAGTGTCACCGGCAGAGCGTCACCTTGGACGGCGTCACCTGCAGAGGTGGTACCCGCAAGCCCGGCGCTTCCGGCGCCCAGGGCGTGTGGATGTGGCTGGAATTCCTGCCAATCGTTTCCATATAGTCGCAATATAGGGCGATGAAACCCGGCCGCCAAGGCCGAGCCGCCGGTAATTCCGGCAGGATCTCTTGGACGTCAGACAACATGCTGAATGACATCTACAACAAGCGCATCATCGAGCTGGCCGGCAACATTCCGCGTCTCGGACGGCTGGAGCACCCCGATGCGACCGCCACGGCCCATTCCAAGCTGTGCGGTTCCACGGTGAAGGTCGACCTCAAAATGGACGGCCCGGTCGTGACCGATTTCGCCCATGACGTGAAGGCCTGTGCCCTGGGCCAGGCCTCGTCCTCGATCATGGCGCGCCACGTCGTCGGCTCCAGCGCCAGCGAACTGCGGGAGCTGCGCGACACCGTCCGCCGGATGCTGAAGGAGAACGGCGCCCCGCCCGAGGGCAAATGGGCCGACATCGCCCTGCTCGAGCCGGTCCGCGATTACAAGGCTCGCCATGCCTCGACGATGCTGACCTTCGACGCAGTGGTCGACGCCATCGGCCAGATCGAGGCGAAGGCGGGGGCGAAGGCCGAGGCCGCAACGGGCTGAGTCCGGCTCTGCAGCGTGAGCCGACAGCCGACGAGCCACCCGGCCGGCATACTCCCTCTCCGGGTCATTCCGGGGCGCGCGCAGCGCGAGCCCGGAATCCATCACCACAGGCCGGCATTTGATCCGAGATGACGGTTGCGCTTGTCCTTGTCCCACGACCGCGCGGGGTCATGGATTCCGGGCTCAGCCCTGCGGGCTGCCCCGGAATGACGATGTGGAGGGAGCGCGCCTCAGATTTGATGTCACGGGGATGAGTGGAGGCCTGCGCCCGCAGAACAAGACTGGAGCGACATCCGGAGGTCACCGATACGGCTCCTGAGAGCCGATGTCGCCAATGCTTGCCCTTTCAGGCGGACGCTGTCGCTGACTCCGGCCGCAGCGGCGGCACTCGTAGCCGATCCTATTGCGGCGGCGGCGTAGCAGCGACCGTCGCCGGAGGCAGAGCTTCGGCGGTGCGCGAGAGCGGTTTTTCGTAGGACACCGAGAAGCGGTCCTGCTGCTTGGCCTGGCCCGGCTCCGCCCGCTTCGACACCACCTCGGCGACCGGCGTCGTGCCCCTGGGCGGCATCACGTCGGCGAGCAGCTCCGTGGTCATCACGTTGGTCGAACGCAGTTCGGCGCGGGACAGCTCGTGCAGATCCTCCCACGGCGGGACGTTCAGCGCGAGCAGCAGCAGGTCGCCGGCGCCACCCATGTCAAAGGTGTATTTGGCGAGGCGGCCGATATCGCGCTCCACGATCATGAGGTCCTGAGCCGAATAGCTCGCCGCCTTGGCGTCATCGGCGCGGTCGCCCATCCAGATCTGGTGAACGCGGACATGTGCTGTGTCGGGAACATAGCGGTTCGTGCCGGCGAGCAGCAGGAACACGCACATCGACTCGCAATAGGCCTCCGGCACGATCCGCGGCCGTTCGTTGGCGCGGCTGGGTCGCTGCGTGGTGCCGACCGTGGTGCGCATCTTCAGCGCGCGGAAGCGGCGGCCGAGCGTGATCGCGTCGTTGACCGAGCCACCACTGGAATCCAGCACAAGCGTCGCGCCGCTGAGATCGCGGTCACGGGCAAAGTCCTCGAAATCCTTCGGACTGTCGCTGGTGACGATACCGACCGCGCTGACCCAGCTGCAATTCGGCTCACAGGCCACCCAGCTGAACCGCATCGGAAGCTTGCGCTCTTCCATCGCACCGCCGGCGCGCGCGGCGTTGGACAGGAGGGAACCCGCGCCACTCAGGACCATGCCCAGCGCTGCAACACCGAGAAGCATCCAGCGCAATCCACGCGACCGCAGCAATTTCACGCGCACTCCGTTCCCCCCGCTCGGTATGCAGTTCCCCGTCGTCCTCGCTGGCAGACCTGACAAATCGGCCTCAAATCCGTTATGACTCTGTCACATCGTTGTCTGGAATCGTATCCGGGCAATTCCTGACCGTCCAGGTGCGCCGCACCGCAGCGCTGCTGAAAACCGGCCATTGTTGCATCACATCACCACACGAGCACGCGAGCGCTTGGTTCCTGCCGAGGAACTGCTCATCGTGCGCACATCCGTACGGCAGCGCGCCCATGAAGCACTCATGCACTGACCCGACATGCCATTCAGCGCACACTCTGTCAGGATTGCTGTCGCAGATGCCGCGCCGCGGCGCGCGCATGCTGATCTGGCTGTATCGCGTCACGCTGTCGCCGCTGGTCGGCTCCAACTGCCGCCACGTGCCCACCTGCTCTGTCTATGCCGACGAAGCCATCGCGCGTTACGGCCTCTGGGCCGGCGGCTGGATGACGCTGGCGCGGTTGCTGCGTTGTCAGCCGTTCGGCACGTCGGGCATCGACAATGTCCCGGCTGACAGTCCGGCCGGCGCCAGCTGGTATCTGCCTTGGCGCTACGCACGTTGGCGCGGCGTGAACGGACCGGCCTGATGCGCCGCAGCAGAGATCTTTGCGAAGATCGTCTGATTTGAGGAAAATCGGACTAGCAAAGTTTCGAGCAAGGATTAGTCTGATCAATGAGGGCGGTCGCGTTCAAAGGAACGTCGCCGCGCGGTGCTGCATTGATGTTGAAACTCCTTTTTGGGAGGACCAACGATGCGCTGGACGATCCACCCGAGATCGCGCCGATCCCGCACCGGCATCGGCTCCGATCCTACGCATGACCATCACACCAGCCACGACGTTCGACAGGTCGACCTGCTGTGCATCATCGCGCTGCTGATCGCCATTGTCGGCGCCTGGCGCTATCTCGACGACAGCACCACCCTGCCCCCGACGACGACCTCCTACATCGTGCCGAGCCAGAGCGTGCATTGGTGACACGCGGAGGCAGGCCAGGTCACGGTGCGTTACGGGGTCACTCGACAGGGTAACTCAAGATCTCACCACCGCGGAAAGAAGAAGAAGTCATCGCGGCGCGGTGGCGGCGGGTAGTTCGGAATTGACGCCGGCGGACGTGGACCCCGGCGAGCGCGCGGCGCCGCGCCGGTCTCAGCGGGACCGGTGGCCTCCGCCGAAATGGTGGCGTCGCCAGCCGGCGCCCTCACCGACAGCAGCACGTTCGACTCCCGCGTGCGCCAGCGATAGCCGATGCCGAAGTCGAGCGGCTGCGCGCGTTCGAACAGCCTCGCGTAGCTGGGCTGATACATGTCCGGAAACTTGTCGATCGGTCCGGAGTAACGCCCGAAGGGGAAGAAGCGCCACGCGCGCGTATCATAGCTCGCCAGCGGAATGCCGGAATCGTCCTGGATGATGGTCGCGCTGTTGCGCAGCAGCCAGCTGCGCACCTGGGAGAAGCTGCCCATGTGCAGCAGGTAGGACGCACTCTTCAGCAGGCTGTTGCCCGGCGCCAGCGGCTCGCAGAATTTGAGGAAGCCGCTCGTCTTCACCCCGGAGTCGGAGAGATCGGTCGAAAAGTAGTACAGCGTCTTCTCGACGCCGTCGGCGCCGGCGAAGACGATGCGGGCTCCCTTGGTCGCGTTACGGGTCGGGGGCTCGTTCGCTGCATGCACATTGCCGCCGTCATCCAGCCAGATCAGGCCCGCGCTGCGGATCGTCTTGCCGGTTCGCGCCAGGAATACGTAGAGGATCGGCAGCGTCCCCTCGATCTCGCCTTCGCGCAGATCGGTCTTCATGTCCTTGGTGATGAAGAACGAGAAGCTGAGGATCGATTGCAGGGAGCGCGCGACATAGGACAGCTCGGGCCCGATGACGCCGCGCGGCAATCGGGTGAGATCCGGGAGCGGTCCGGTCGGCTCCAGCGCGGCCATCACATAGGTCGTGGCTTTCGGGTAGAAGGCATCGGCATAGAGAAAGTCGGGCCCCGAGAAGAAATAGAACATCGTCGGCCGCGGCGCCGCGAGGTTGGCGTCGGTCCAGGCCCTGATCTTCGACAGCTGCCGCTGCTCGAGCTGATTGAACGCATTGTCGAAGAAGGCCGCATGCCGCCGCCACGCGGCGTCCTGCGTCAACGGCATGAGAGGCGAGCCCGCCTGCGGCGTCAGGCCCGCCAGCACGCGCGCGGTGTCGTCCACGGTGACGGTCTGAGCCCGGACGTCACAACTCATCGCGACGACGAGGCACGCAAGGGCGAAACAGAGTCTCGGCAGCAGTAACATCTTTTCAATCCGGACCCGACGTCGCCGACAGGGCGGCGCGCGGCCGCGCATGGGCGAACCAATAGATCAGCAATCCCGACATCATCGCCACGGCACCGAGCCCAGCCTGCCAGGGCCGCGCCGCGACCAGATAGTACATCATGAATCCGGTGACGCTGAGGAAGATCAAGGGCGTGACCGGATAGCCCCAGGCCCGATACGGCCGCGGCAGATCGGGTTGGACGACGCGCAGCCTGAACAGCCCGAGGACGGTCAGGAACGAGCAGGACAGCAACGAGAACTGAACCACGTCGAGCACCGCCTCGAAGCTCTCCGTGAACAGCATCAGCGTTGCCACCGCCAGCTGGAACAGGACCGCGTAGACCGGCGCGCCATTGCGCGAGCGGCGGGCGAACACCGCGAGCGCCGGAATGTCCTCGCCCATGGTCATCAGCACCCGCGGACCGATCCACATCATCGCGGCAATCGACGGCACCAGCCCGATGCAGATCATCGCCGCAACGAAGCGTCCGCCAGTTTCGCCGAAGATATGCGCTCCGGCGATGCTCGCCACCTGCAACTGCCCCGCAAGCTCGCTGGGCGGTGCTGCGCGGAGGAACACCGCATTCAATGCCACATAGAGCACGAGCACGATCAGCGTGCCCACCAGTAGCGCCCGCGGCAGGGTGCGCTCGGGGGCGTGCAGTTCACCGATGATGTAGGTTGCGGCGTTCCAGCCGGAGAATGCGTACATCACGAATACGAGGCCGGTGGCGAATGGCGCGCTGGTGGCATAGCCGATGTCGGTCGCGGCCGGCGCAAAACGCACCGGTTGCGGGTCTGCAATGCTGGCGCCGGCGACCAGAAAGGCGACGATCAGGCCGAGCTTCAGTACAGTCGACAGCAGTTGGAAGCGGCTCGATTGGCGAATGCCGCCGAGCTGAACCACCGCCACCCCCCAGACGGCGCCGACGGCGAGCGCCATCGGCGGAACACCCGGCAGCACTGCCCGGCCATATTCACCGAATGCCATGGCAGCCAGCGCGACGGGTGCGGCGAAGCCGACCGTGGATGACACCCAGCCCGCCATGAAGCCGACCGCCGGGTGGAACGCGCGCGTCAGGAAATTGTATTCGCCGCTGGAGCGCGGAAACATGGTCCCGAGCTCGGCGTAGGACAGCGCTCCGCAGATCGAAACGAGACCGCCGACGGTCCACAACAGCAGGATGGCAAATCCCGAGCGGAGATCCTTGACCTGGAAGCCGAGGCTGGTGAACACGCCAACCCCGATCATGTCGGCGATCACGATGGCGATGGCGACCGGCAATGACACAGATGGGATTGCGACGCTGCCCGACCGGCTCGCCCAACTGTGATCGTCAGCCTCGGCTGCAGCCATCTCGTCAACGGGCGCGTGACGCCCCTTCCCTTCAGCTTCAGGCTCATGGTCCGGCACAACCATTCAATCATAGTTAACGCGTGCTAAATATGGCCATGGCTTGCGGTAATATAGAACCTATTTTGGTCAGATCAGCCGCTGGCGCATTGCGCCGGGCGGTCGCGGGTCTCACAATCGCGACACGATGACATGGTGTGACCTCCCGCGCCGACGGGATCGACGGGTCCATCACGCTTAACGCGACCTCAACGTCGGCGGCGCAGATTGATTGAAACCGATAGTTGTGGAGGGCCTCGTCGCGGCCCTGCCCGTCTTTGGGAGACCTATGACCGGGACCGGTCCGAGATCAGGGCGAGGTCGGCGGGCGTGCCGAAGGTTTCGCTCGCGCGGGCCCTGGCGCGCGTCCCCTGGCATCGCGGCTGCGCTTCTCGCTCTCGTCCTGGCGCAATGCGGCCAGGCGCCCGATCCGGCCGCGCTTGCCGCCAATGCCGCGCCATCGCCAGGCTCGACCTTCGAGGAGCGATTCCCGGCGCCGCAGTTCAGCGACCGCTTCCCTTCGGCGCAGGAGAGCTTCCGGCTGCATACGCCCGCCGATTTCGCGCCGAAGCCGGCGCCCTATCGAGTTGCGGCGCTGGAGCCGCAAGCGCCGGTGGGGCGGCCGCGCGAGGATCTCACGACGCTCGTCAGCATGAAGTCGTCGGCCTTCCCCTATTTCGGCAACAATCCGGCGTCCGACGCACCATTCCTGAACGTCTCCAGCGGCGAGCGCCGTGGCCATCGCAGCTTCTCGGGCCGCGTCTATTGGCAGGACCAGACCTACAATGACAGCCGCGTGCTGGTGCACGTGCCGGAGCAGTTCGACGTCCGCAAGCCCGGCGTGATCGTCGTCTTTTTCCACGGCAACGGCGCCACGCTGGAGCGCGACGTCCGCGACCGCCAGCTGGTGCCGCAGCAGATCACCGGATCCGGCGTCAACGCCGTGCTGCTGGCGCCGCAGATGGCGGTCGATGCCGCTGATTCGAGCGCCGGCAAGTTCTGGCAGCCGGGCGGCTTCAAGCGCTTCATGGACGAGGCGGCGGTCAATTTGGCCCGGCTGACCGGCGATCCCACCAGCGAGAAGACCTTCGCCGGCATGCCGATCGTGATCGTCGGCTACAGCGGCGGGTTCCTGCCGGCGGCGTGGAGCCTCGAGGTCGGCGGCATCAGCGAACGCGTCCGCGGGGTGGTGCTGCTCGACGCGGTCTATGGCCAGCTCGACAAGTTCGCCAACTGGATCGAGCGCAACCGCGCCGGCTTCTTCA
>NZ_CAFJ01000131.1 GCF_000239795.1 Bradyrhizobium sp. STM 3809
AGCGGCCTGCGCCGGCGGGTCGGCCGGAGACGCAGCCGGCGGCGGCGCAGCCGGTGCCAGCGCCGCCTGGTTGCCCGGTGCCGCGTCCGGCCGCGCGGTCATCTCGGGCGAACGCGCGCATGCAGCGAGCGAGGCGGCTGACAGCGCCACGATCATCCAGCGAACGAGCGCGGCCGCGCCTGTCGTGCTGCATCCGCCCGCGCCGGTTCCGAGCGCGCTGGCCTCGTCGTCGACGCCCGATGCACGTCCGCGGTGGTCCGACGCCATGTCCCTCCTCCCGCATCCCAGCGGGAGAATTCGACCGGGCAAAGCCGACGTTCTGGCGACGGAACCGTGACCACAGCGGACCTACACGGTGGAGTCACGAGGGAGAAATATCGGCTTGCTCATCGTAGGGTGGGCAAAGGCGCGAAAGCGGCGCTTCCTCACGCGAGATCGACGCGGCGCCGTGCCCACCGTCTCGCTGCAGAAGACGCTGATCGCCACCGCCTTGCCTGCCCGGCATCGGTCTACCGAACGGCTGTTCGGCTC
>NZ_CAFJ01000130.1 GCF_000239795.1 Bradyrhizobium sp. STM 3809
CTTCGCACCAAACTCAACTCGATCAAGCACGCGATGAAAGAGGCAGGCTGATGGACATCCGCGCCGCGGAAATTTCCGCGATCCTCAAGGACCAGATCAAGAATTTCGGGCAGGAAGCCGAAGTCACCGAAGTCGGGCAGGTGCTGTCCGTCGGTGACGGTATCGCCCGCGTCTACGGTCTCGACAACGTCCAGGCCGGTGAAATGGTCGAGTTCGAGAACGGCACCCGCGGCATGGCGCTGAACCTCGAAACCGACAATGTCGGCGTCGTCATCTTCGGCGCCGACCGCGAGATCAAGGAAGGCCAGACCGTCAAGCGCACCCGCGCCATCGTGGACGCGCCGGTCGGCAAGGGCCTGCTCGGCCGCGTCGTCGACGCGCTCGGCAACCCGATCGACGGCAAAGGTCCGATCCAGTTCACCGAGCGCAAGCGCGTCGACGTCAAGGCGCCGGGCATCATTCCGCGCAAGTCGGTCAACGAGCCGATGGCCACCGGCCTGAAGGCGATCGACGCGCTGATCCCGATCGGCCGCGGCCAGCGCGAGCTGATCATCGGCGACCGCCAGACCGGCAAGACCGCGATCGCGCTCGACACCATCCTGAACCAGAAGCCGCTCAACGCGCAGCCTGACGAGAAGATCAAGCTGTACTGCGTCTACGTGGCCGTCGGTCAGAAGCGTTCGACCGTCGCCCAGTTCGTGAAGGTGCTCGAAGAGCAGGGCGCGCTGGAATACTCGATCGTGGTCGCCGCGACCGCGTCCGATCCGGCCCCGATGCAGTATCTCGCGCCGTTCACCGGCTGCACCATGGGCGAGTACTTCCGCGACAACGGCATGCACGCCGTGATCATCTATGACGACTTGTCCAAGCAGGCCGTCGCCTACCGCCAGATGTCGCTGCTGCTGCGCCGTCCGCCGGGCCGCGAAGCCTATCCGGGCGACGTGTTCTATCTGCACTCCCGCCTGCTCGAGCGCGCCGCCAAGCTGAACGAGACCCAGGGTGCCGGCTCGCTGACCGCCCTGCCGGTCATCGAAACCCAGGCCAACGACGTGTCGGCCTACATCCCGACCAACGTCATCTCGATCACCGACGGCCAGATCTTCCTGGAGACCGACCTGTTCTTCCAGGGCATCCGCCCCGCCGTGAACGTCGGTCTGTCGGTGTCGCGCGTCGGCTCGTCGGCGCAGACCAAGGCGATGAAGAAGGTCGCCGGCAAGATCAAGGGTGAGCTGGCGCAGTACCGCGAGATGGCGGCCTTCGCACAGTTCGGCTCCGACCTCGACGCCGCGACCCAGCGCCTGTTGAACCGCGGTTCGCGCCTGACCGAGCTCCTGAAGCAGCCGCAGTTCTCGCCGCTGAAGATGGAAGAGCAGGTCTGCGTGATCTGGGCCGGCACCAACGGCTTCCTCGACGGCCTTCCGCTCAACAAGGTCCGCGCCTTCGAGGACGGCCTGCTGTCGCTGCTGCGCGGCAAGCATGCCGACCTCCTGAACACGATCCGCGACACGCGCGATCTGTCGGATGACAGCGCGGCCAAGCTGAAGGCTGCGGTCGAAGGCTTTGCCAAGACCTTCTCCTGATTGAAGCAGGAGACGGTGGCCGGTTGACCGGCCACCCCACGTCTTGCCGACGTGGACCAAGACGTCACGCCAGGCACACGGCCTGGCGCTTAGGATTTAGATGGGTTGAGCGGCCAGGTCCTTGTGAGGGCGGGTCGCCGGGGTGAGCTAACGAGCCATGGCGTCACTGAAAGATATGCGGGTCCGCATCGCCTCGACCAAGGCGACGCAGAAGATCACCAAGGCCATGCAGATGGTCGCGGCCTCCAAGCTGCGCCGCGCGCAGATGGCGGCCGAGGCGGCGCGTCCCTATGCCGAGAAGATGGATGCGGTCATCTCGAACATTGCGGCCGCCTCCGCCGGCTCGCCGGCGAGCTCGAAGCTGCTGGCCGGCACCGGCCGTGACCAGGTGCATCTGCTGCTGGTCTGCACCGGCGAGCGCGGCCTGTCCGGCGCGTTCAACTCGTCGATCGTGCGCCTGGCACGCGAGCGCGCGCTGGCCCTGATGAACCAGGGCAAGGACGTGAAGTTCTTCTGCGTCGGCCGCAAGGGCTACGAGCAGCTGCGCCGCCAGTTTGAGAAGCAGATCATCGCCCATGTCGACCTGCGCTCGGTGCGCCAGATCGGCTTCGTGCATGCCGAGGACATCGCCAAGCAGGTGATCTCCCGCTTCGACGCCGGCGAGTTCGACGTTTGCACGCTGTTCTATTCGCGCTTCAAGTCGGTGATCGCCCAGATCCCGACCGCGCAGCAGATCATCCCCCTGGTGGTCGAGGCGCCCGCCGCCAACGCCGCGCCGGTCGCGCTCTACGAATACGAGCCGGAGGAGGACGAGATCCTGTCCGCCCTGCTGCCGCGCAACGTCGGCGTCCAGATCTTCCGCGCGCTGCTCGAGAACAACGCCTCGTTCTACGGCGCACAGATGTCGGCCATGGACAACGCCACGCGCAACGCCGGCGAGATGATCCGCAAGCAGACGCTGGTCTACAACCGCACGCGTCAGGCGATGATCACCAAGGAACTGATCGAAATCATTTCGGGCGCCGAGGCGGTCTGACCGCGCAGCGCCCGCTGGAAGCCAACACGTTCAATATTCGCGGTCCCAAGGACCGCGCCTGAAATTCGGATCGTAAGGAGAGAGATGAGATGGCTACCGCAGCCAACCAGATCGGTCGCGTCACCCAGGTGATCGGCGCTGTCGTCGACGTTCAGTTCGAAGGTCACCTGCCCGCAATTCTCAACTCGCTGGAAACGAAGAACGGCGGCAACCGCCTCGTGCTCGAGGTCGCGCAGCATCTCGGTGAATCCACCGTGCGCGCGATCGCGATGGACACGACCGAAGGTCTGGTCCGTGGTCAGGAAGTGACCGACACCGGCGCTCCAATCCGCGTTCCCGTCGGCGAAGGCACGCTCGGCCGCATCATCAACGTGATCGGCGAGCCGATCGACGAAGCCGGCCCGGTCAAGGCCGACAACGTCCGCGCCATTCACCAGGAAGCCCCGACCTACACCGACCAGTCGACCGAGGCCGAGATCCTCGTCACCGGCATCAAGGTCGTCGACCTCCTCGCCCCCTACGCCAAGGGCGGCAAGATCGGCCTGTTCGGCGGCGCCGGCGTCGGCAAGACCGTGCTGATTCAGGAGCTGATCAACAACGTCGCCAAGGCGCACGGTGGCTACTCGGTGTTCGCCGGCGTCGGTGAGCGCACCCGCGAGGGCAACGACCTCTATCACGAGTTCATCGAGTCCAAGGTGAACGCCGATCCGCACAACCCGGATCCGAGCGTGAAGTCGAAGTGCGCGCTGGTGTTCGGCCAGATGAACGAGCCGCCGGGCGCCCGCGCCCGCGTCGCGCTCACCGGACTGACCATTGCGGAAGACTTCCGCGACAAGGGCCAGGACGTGCTGTTCTTCGTCGACAACATCTTCCGCTTCACCCAGGCCGGCTCGGAAGTGTCGGCGCTGCTCGGCCGTATTCCTTCGGCGGTGGGTTATCAGCCGACGCTCGCCACCGACATGGGCGCGCTGCAGGAGCGCATCACCACCACGACCAAGGGCTCGATCACCTCGGTGCAGGCCATCTACGTGCCGGCCGACGACTTGACCGACCCGGCGCCGGCGACCTCGTTCGCGCACTTGGACGCGACCACGACGCTGTCGCGCTCGATCGCCGAGAAGGGCATCTATCCAGCCGTCGACCCGCTCGACTCGACCTCGCGCATGCTCTCCCCGCTGGTCGTCGGCGAGGAGCACTACGCGGTGGCCCGTCAGGTGCAGCAGGTGCTGCAGCGCTACAAGGCGCTGCAGGACATCATCGCCATCCTGGGCATGGACGAGCTCTCGGAAGAGGACAAGCTGACGGTGGCGCGCGCCCGCAAGGTCGAGCGCTTCATGTCGCAGCCGTTCCACGTCGCCGAAATCTTCACCGGCTCGCCCGGCAAGTTCGTCGAGCTCGCCGACACCATCAAGGGCTTCAAGGGCCTGGTGGAAGGCAAGTACGACCACCTGCCGGAGGCTGCCTTCTACATGGTCGGCACCATCGAAGAGGCGGTCGAGAAGGGCAAGAAGCTGGCGGCGGAAGCCGCCTAAGGGGCGAATAGCGAATAGGGAGCAGCGAATAGGACGATCGCATTCGCTGCTCCCTTTTTTCCCTACTCGCCAATCGCTATTCGCTATTCGCAGGTTCCCCATGGCAACTTTCCACTTCGATCTCGTCTCGCCGGAAAAGATCGCCTTCTCTGGCGAGGTCGATCAGGTCGACGTTCCCGGCCAGGAAGGTGATTTCGGCGTGCTGGCAGGCCACGCGCCGTTCGTCGCCACCCTGCGGCCGGGCATCCTGACCGTGACGACGGGCGGAACGCAGCAGAAGATCATCGTGCTCGGCGGCCTCGCCGAGATCTCGGAGAAGGGTCTCACCATCCTTGCCGACGTCGCGACGTCGCTGAAGGAGCTGGACCAGACCGCCTTCGCGACCGAGATTTCGGGCATGGAGGCCAAGCTGAACGAGAAGCAGGGTGACGAGCTCGATCGTGCGATCGAGCGGCTCGATCACTTCAAGACGATCCAGCAGCAGCTCAACACCACGGCGCTGCACTGATCGATCGGTGACATCTGAACGGACGTTCATGGCCGGGCTCTGCCCGGCCATTTTCGTTCGCCGGGTCGAACGTGCCGCAGCCGGCGATGACTACTTCAAGGGATGCCGGTTGCGTGCTCATCGATCTGATTGCATGCTCCCGGCCGTTCGAGCGGGCTTGATGACATGGCAGAGCAGACCGTCCTGAAGCGCAAGATCGCGGCGATCTTCGCCGCCGATATCGCCGGCTACTCGCGCCTGGTCGCCGAGGATGAGGAAGAGACGCTGCGGCGTCTCGCCGCCTATCGCGAGGTCGTCGACGACTTCATCGCCCGTGCCGGCGGGCGCATCTTCAACACCGCCGGCGATGCCGTGCTGGCCGAGTTTTCGAGCGCTGTCGAAGCGGTGCGCTGCGCGATCGACATCCAGGAGAGCCTGCGCACGCGCAACATGGCCTATCCGCCGAGCCGGCAGATGAGCTATCGCATCGGCATCACCATCGGCGACGTCGTCGAGCGCGACGGCGATCTGCTCGGCGACGGCGTCAACATCGCCGCACGGCTCGAGGGCCTCGCCGATGTCGGCGGCATCTGCATCTCGCGCGCGGTGCACGAGCAGGTCGCCAACAAGCTCTCGGTGCAGTTTGCCGACATGGGCGCCCGCGAGGTCAAGAACATCCCGACGCCCGTGCACGCCTACCGGGTGGCGATGCGGCGCGAGGACGGCACGGTGGCGCCGCAGGGGAAGGGAGCGCGCAGGTCCGGAGTCACGCGTCTGATCCAGGCCGCCGCTGCGGTCGTGGTGCTGATGGCGGCGGTCGGCATCGGCACCGCGCTCTACCTCGATCACCGCGATCCGCCGCCGTCGCAGCCGGATGCCGCCAAGGCCGCGGCGGAGGCGTTGTCGCGGCTGTCCACCAAGCCGACGCCATCCGGCGCCCCGTCATCATCCGCTTCGCCGTCCGCTGGACCCCCAGCGTCGCCCGCTGGCGCGCCCGCGCCCGCGGCGCAGCCATCCGCCATCATTGCCGCCGAAAAATTCGAGGCGGACACCGTGCCGTTCGTCAGCGAGCGCGCCCGCATCGCGCTGGCGCGCGACTATGTCCCGGCGCAGGGCTACAAGGCGTTCGCGACCACGGTCAACGGCGTCATCGCCTATGTCACGGGGCAGCCGAGCGAAGAGGCGGCCAAGGCCGCGGCCTTGGAGCAGTGCCACCAGCGCGCCGAGTCCGCGAACAGCTCGCACAAATGCGAGCTCTATGCGGTCGGCGACACCATCGTCTATCCGCATGGCAAGCCGCCAATGCCGCCGCTGCCCTGGGTGCGCCACGATCCCACGACCGAGCGCGCGTTCAACGCAGCCGAGATACCGCTGGCGCGCGACCCTGGACGCGCGCGACTGGCGGCGAATTACGGCACGGCCCGACGGACCAAGGCGATCGCGCTCGGCCCGGGCGGGCAGTTCGTCTATTTCGTCGGCGGCGATCTGGCCGATGACGTGGTCCGGCGCAGCCTCGAATCCTGCGGTGCCCAGGCCGGGACGGCCTGCCTGATCGTCGCGCTCGATGATGCGTTCGTGGTGCCGGTGCCGACGGTCATGAAGGCGACGGGCTTCTTTCATGCCGCCAGCCACACCGCGATCGCCGCCGACGCCCGCGACGAGGTCGCGCGGCGCCTTGCTGCCGCATCCTCCGGCTGGAACGCGATCGCGGTCGGCACGGCCGGCCATCCCGGCTACGGCCTGAACGGCGACCGCGAGGAGACCGCCATCGGCGGCGCGCTGGCCGATTGCTCGACGCGCGACCAGGACTGCCGCGTCATCGCGATCGGCCCGTTCACGGTCGAGGATAATTAGCCGAAGTCCCTCGCCGTCATTCCGGGGCATCGCGCAGCGATGAGCCCGGAATCCATCACCACGAGCGGCAATCGTTTCGAACACAAGCGCCACATCCATCTCGCACGCCATGAAGCAGCGTGGCTATGGATTCCGGGCTCGCGCTGCGCGCGCCCCGGAATGACGCTCGGAAAGAGACTTGTGCGCCTCACCGTGGATCAATCGCCAGCCTTGGCGAGATGCGCGAACGCCTGCGCCACTGCGCGATACACCTCGCGGCGGAAGGGTACGACCAGATCCGGCACGCGCGCCAGCCGTTCCCAGCGCCAGGCGTCGAACTCGGCCGGCTGGCCGTTGCGCGGCGTGACCGGATCGATGTCCGCCTCGCGTCCGGTGAAGCGCATCGCGAACCATTTCTGGCGCTGGCCGCGAAAGCGGGCGAGGCGGTGGTTGGGATCCGCGAACGGCGGAAACTCGTAAGTGAGCCAGTCGGTCTCGGCGAGGATCTCGGCATCCTGGATGCCGGTCTCCTCCCACAACTCCCGCCGGGCCGCTGCCTGCAGGTCCTCGCCGGGGTCGACGCCCCCCTGCGGCATCTGCCATTCCAGGCCGGGCAGGATGATTTCCGGCCCGTCATCGCGGAACCGGCGTCCCAGGAAGACGAGGCCATCGGCATTCAGCAAAGCGATGCCGACATTCGGGCGGTAAGGTCTGGTCTCGGTCATGCTCGCATTCCAAGGTGTGCGCGTCGCATAGCAGCGCAGCGTGACGGCAGTGTCGCGGCCGATCTGCAGAGCAGAGATGTCGTGCAGTCGCTATGCAGGCGAAGCCGCGGCCGACCGGCCGGCTGAACGCGGTCGGACGATCAGCCGCCCGCCAGCGCCGCAAACTCCTTGGCCACGCGCTCATAGACCGGCCGCTTGAACGGCACGATCAGCGTGGGCAGGTTCTGCAACGGCTCCCAGCGCCAGGTGACGAACTCGGCCTTGTGGTGGCCGCCGCCGGGCCGCTCGACGTCGATCTCGGAATCCTTGCCGGTGAAGCGCAGCGCGAACCATTTCTGGCGCTGGCCGCGGTAGCGGCCCTTCCAGGCCCGGCCGGCCACCGTGCGCGGGATGTCGTAGGTCAGCCAGTCGTCGATCTCGGCGAGCTTCTCGACCGAGCGCACGCTGGTCTCTTCATAGAGCTCGCGTTTGGCCGCTTCCCAGGCGTCCTCGCCGGGATCGACGCCGCCCTGCGGCATCTGCCAGACATGGGTGTCGTCGACATGCTCGATGCCGCCGGCACGGCGACCGATGAACACCAGCCCTTCCGAGTTGATCAGCGCGATGCCGACGCAGGTGCGGTAGGGCAGGTCCTCGTAGCGCGTCATTCCGTCTCGGCCTTCCTGCGTTGCCCCGCCCCGTCGCGATAGACCCCGCGTCACGTCGCGGCTGCGGCAGCACGCGCGCTTCAATTGGATTTTGATTTCAGCATCGCGGTTGTCAATGGCACCAGCAGGATGCCCTTGCGGTCGAGACCCTTGATCCAGGTGCCGATCCGGTCGATCGAGACCGGCAGGGCCGACGCCGTCCCGACGGCGACGCCGCGTTCCTTGGCGAGGCTCTCGAGCTTGGCCAGCGCATTGTCGATCTCGACCGGGGTCGGCACCGCATCGATGGCGACATCGCCCTTCGCGAACGGCAAGGCACGCCCGGTGGCCAGCGACCCGGCCACGCTGCGCGGCGCGGTGCCGTCGTCGAATAGAGCCAGACCGCGCTTGGCGGCCTCGTTGACGATCGGCTGCATCGCCGTCTCGGTCGCGACGAACCGCGCGCCCATGAAATTGCCGATGCCGACATACCCCTGCAGCCGGCTCATATGCCAGAACAGGCGGTCGATATTCTGGTCCGGTCCGAGCGTGGCAAGCAGGGTCTGCGGGCCGGGGTCGTTGTCGGGATAGTCGTAGGGCTCCATCGGAACCTGCAGCAGGATCTCGTGCCGTTGCGCGCGGGCGCGCTCGGCGAGCTTGGTCGGATCGGAGCCGTAGGGCGTGAACGCCAGGGTGACCGCCGGCGGCAGCTTCATGATCGCGTCGACCGTCTTGGCGGCGCCGACGCCGAGGCCGCCGATGACGATCGCCACCGCCGGCATCCGCGCCGCCTTGGCGCGGTCGGCATCGGCCGCATAGGCCGTGAACGGCTTCAGCCCGTCGGCCATGACCGGGATCATGCCGTAGCGCGATTTCTCCAGCAGGCGCGGATCGACGCCCGGCATCTGGCTGGCGGGGGCGGCGGAGCCCGGCTCCGACGTGTCGCCGCCACCGGCGCCGATCGCAACCTCCTGGCGCGTTCCGCTGGATCCATCGATGATCGTGATCGTCTTGCGCTCGCCGTCAGGCTTGGCGGCGCCGTGCTCGGACTTGGCGTCCGTCTTGGCGTCCGTCTTGGTGTCCATCTTGGCGTCATCCGGCTTGACGCCCTCGTTGATCGCGACGCGCGCGACTGGCTCGCCGCCGAGCGGATTGTCGCCGAACATCGCAAAGCCCGCGAACACGACCAGGACGAGGCCGAGCAGCATGGCAAGGGCCTGCATCACCGTGAAGGGAAGCCGAATGCGGCGCCTGGGACGCTTCTCCGTCTGCCCGAGCGGGGCGCTCAGCTCATCGGCCGTCTCTGTCATCGAAAATCCCGAATCAACCGGGTCGACGATACCACGCCGGAGATTCGGGCGCAGGCGCAGTGTCCGCAGGCCCGTAAATCCGCGGAGCTCGGCGCGCAGAGGTGAAACGCAAAGGGCGGCCCGCCAGGCCGCCCTTCAATAGTCCCGCGAATCGACCGGAGGCCGCTCAGTTGGCCTGGGTTCAATTGGCCTTTGGCTTGTCGGCCGCAGCCTTCTCGGTCGGCGCCGGCGTGTTGGCGCTGTTCTTGATGCCGTGCAGCAGGTCGGCGGCCAGCTTGAGCGCCTTGTCGTCCTTGGCATCCGGCGGCACGTAGGACTGCGAGCCGGTCTTCTCGTCGCCGTCGTTCTTGAGGTGGCCGCGCAGCGACGCCTCGCCCTTGGTGTCGGTGCGCGACTTCAGCTCCTCCGGCACGTCCTGCAGCACCTCGATGTCCGGCACGATACCCTTGGCCTGGATCGACTTGCCGGACGGCGTGTAGTAGCGCGCGGTGGTCAGGCGCAGCGCGCCATTGCCGGCGCCGAGCGGGATGATGGTCTGCACCGAGCCCTTGCCGAACGAGCGGGTGCCGACCAGCGTGGCGCGCTTGTGGTCCTGCAACGCGCCGGCCACGATCTCCGAGGCCGAAGCCGAACCGCCGTTGATGAGCACGATCACCGGCTTGCCCTTGGTGAGGTCGCCGGCATGCGCCGCGCGGCGCTGCGTCTCCTCGGCATTGCGGCCGCGGGTCGAGACGATCTCGCCGCGCTCCAGGAACGCGTCGGACACCGTCACGGCCTCCTCGAGCAGGCCGCCCGGATTGTTGCGCAGGTCGATGATGTAGCCCTTGAGCTTGTCGCCGATCTGGTTCTGCAGATCCGCGATGCTCTTCTTCAGGCCCTCGGTGGTCTGCTCGTTGAATGTCGTGATGCGGATATAGGCGATGTCATCGCCCTCGGGGCGCGAACGCACCGAACGGACGCGGATGTTGTCGCGGGTCAGCGTGATGTCGAGCGGATTGTCGGCGCCCTTGCGCACGACCTTCAGCTTGATCTTGGTGCCGACCGGACCGCGCATCTTCTCCACGGCCTGGTTGAGGGTCAGGCCCTGCACGGCTTCGTCGTCGAGATTGGTGATGATGTCGTTGGCCTGGATGCCGGCCTTCGATGCCGGGGTGTCGTCGATCGGCGACACCACCTTGATCAGGCCGTCCTCCATCGTGACCTCGATGCCGAGACCGCCGAACTCGCCGCGGGTCTGCACCTGCATGTCGCGGAAGCTCTTCGCATCCATGTAGCTCGAATGCGGATCGAGGCCCGACAGCATGCCGCTGATCGCGGACTCGACGAGCTTGGAATCGTCGGGCTTCTCGACGTAGTCGCTGCGGACCCGCTCGAACACGTCGCCGAACAGGTTGAGCTGGCGATAGGTATCGGAGGTCGCGGCGCGCGCGGTCGATCCCATCAACACCGCGCGCGGTTGCGTCACGAACAAGGTCAATGCCGCACCGGTGGCCGCGCTCAGGAGAATTACCGAAGTCTTACGCATCATCCGCGTACCTTTTCGCCTTCATTTGCGGCCCACCATGGGCCTGGATCGATTGGAGTACCGTCCTTGCGGAACTCGACATAGAGCACTGGTTGACTCGCGTTCGTCGCGAGAATGGAGGCGACTTGGGACGTTGTACCCATGGTCGCGACCGGCTCTCCCGTCTGAACAAACTGCCCGATATTGACCGAAATGCGCTCCATCCCGGCGATCAAGACATGATACCCGCCACCCGCGTTGAGGATCAAGAGTTGTCCGTAGCTGCGGAAGGGACCGGCATAAACAACCCAGCCATCACACGGGGTTGTGACCTGGGCGCCCGGACGGGCCGCCAAGGAAATGCCCTTATCGGAGCCGCCGGCGCCGTCAGAGGCGCCGAATTCGCGAATCTTGGTGCCGTTGACCGGAAAGGTGAGCATTCCCTTGGTGGAGGCGAAGGCGATCGCCGGCGCCTTGCGGGTGGGGTTGCGCAGCGCATTGGCGTCCGGCTTGGCGTTGACCGGAACGCCCTGCAGGCTCGCTGTCGAGGCGGCCTTGGCCGCGCTCTTGAGGTCGAGCTCCATGGTCGTGATCAGGCTCTGCAGCGAATCGATCTGCTGGGCGAGCATCGCGGCGCGCGCGCTCTCGGCCTCCATGTCCTTCTCCGCCGAGGCCTGCTTGCGCTGGCGTTCGTCCACCAGGGCGGCGAGGCGGGTCTGGTCGGTGCGCAGCTTGTCGCGGTCGGTCGCGAGCTTGTCGCGCTCTGACGCGATGGTCTTGCGGATGCTGACGAGCTCGCCGAGATCGCTCGACAGCTTTTCGGCGCGGCCGCGCATCTCGGGAATCACCGAGCCCAGCAGCATCGCCGTGCGCAGCGATTGCAGCGCGTCCTCGGGACGGACGAGCAGGGCCGGCGGGGTGCGGCGGCCGGCGCGCTGCAGCGCAGCCAGCACCTCGATGATCTCGGTGCGTCGTGTCTCCAGCGAGGTGCGCAGATCCTGTTCGCGGCCATCGAGTCCGCGCAGCCGCGTCTCGGCCTCGCCGACGCGGATCTCGACGCTGCGCACCTGGGCTGCGACGTCGATCAGCTGCTGATTGAGCTTGCCGCGATCCTCGCCGAGCGCGGCAATGTCGGCCTTGAGGCGCTCCTGCGCCTCGGCGGCCGCCTTCTGGGCGGCGCGGGCGGCTTCGAGCTCCTGCTCGCGCTGCTTCAGCTGCTCGGGGGTGGGCGGTGTTGCCGGCGGTGCGGCCGTCGTGATGGACGGGCGGAGCCCCGTCTGCGCCGTCGCGGGCCAGGCGGGAAGAGCCAGGAGCAATGCGATCACCGACGCGTGGCGCGCCCAGCCGCGGCGGACCGGACTCAGAGGGGATGAAAGGGGCCGCGCGAAAACCATCGACGTCCTTATTGTGCTCCGATCGTCCCCGATTCAAGCGCGGTGATAGGGGTGGCCGGCCAGGATCGTAGCAGTACGGTAAATCTGCTCGAGCAGCAGGACGCGGACGATCTGGTGCGGCCAGGTCGCAGCTCCAAACGCGACCCCGAGCTTGGCTCTGCACCGCAATTCGGGCGAAAGTCCGTCGGCACCGCCGATCACGAAGACCGCTGCGGCCATGCCCTCGTCGCGCCAGCGGCCGAGGTGACCCGCGAAGGTTGTGCTGTCGATGTTCTGGCCCCGCTCGTCCAGGCAGACCAGCACGGACTTTTCCGGGATCGCGGCGGCGATCGCCGCCGCCTCTTCGGCCATGCGCGTCGCCGCATCGCGGGCGCGGCTTTCGGGAATTTCATGGATGTCGAGGCCGCGGAAGCCGAGCTTGCGGCCGAGGTCGTCGAAGCGCTCGCGGTAACGCTCCGCGAGCTCGCGCTCCGGACCCTGCTTCAACCGGCCGATCGCCACCACGACAAGACGCATGCGCACGCACTAGCACGTGCGCCGCGCGATTCGCAGCCTGCCGCGCGCCTACAGCGTCTTCGCCGGGCTCGGTCCCTGCGTCCACAACCGCTCGAGATTGTAGAACTCACGGACCTCGGGCCTGAACACGTGCACGATCACGTCGCCGGAATCGATCAGCACCCAATCGCAGTTGGGCAAGCCCTCGACATGGAGCTTCTTGGTCCCGGCTTCCTTCAGGCCCTTGGCGACGTTTTCCGCGATCGATCCGACGTGCCGGTTCGAGCGGCCCGTGGTGATGACCATGTAGTCGGAATATGCCGATTTGCCGTGAAGATCGATGGTGACCGTCTCCTCCGCCTTCATGTCCTCGAGGTGGGAGAGGATCGTGCGCAGAGTCTTATCCGCGTCAGGCTTGTCGGCGTCGGGTCGCGCCTGCAAGGCCGCATCAGGGGTCGAAGCGTTACGCACAGACTTGGCAGCTGCAGATTTGGCAGCAGAGGACTTCGTCGTTGCCTTGGTCTTGGGTAAGGCCGACTGGGACAATACAGATGTGGTCAGGGACCATTCCTTTCACTGTATCGCAGGCCGAATCCATCCCGGCCTGCAGACCATACTAGGCATGTGGGGTTAATGGTTTCAACAATCCAGTCCCCCCGGTTGTGTGGTCCGAACGTCCGACCGGACGACCCGCCCCGGACCGCGGCGGGTCGCTGAGTTCCATGCACATCCGATGCCGCAGGACGGTGCTCTCCGGCTTGCATCTCAGAACGACTTCCAGCTGCCGTCCGGGTTCCTCAGCCCGGTCGACGACAGGCTCATTTTCAATCCGGTGAGGTACACCCAGGCGGGTGCCGCGCGGTCGGCGAGCCGGCTGGCGTCGGCCTCGGCCACGCGATACCGCGCCAGCGCGCGCGCGGCGGGGGCGTTCAGGGCGCGGAAGCTGCGGGGCGGGCGGTCGACCACGGCAATGGGAACCTGGGCCGCGATGTGCCGCCACTTCTGCCAGCGATGGAACTGCGCGAGGTTGTCGGCGCCCATGATCCACACGAAGCGCAGGCGCGAGGCGCGCCGGCGCAGATAATCGATGGTATCGGCAGTGTAGCGGGTACCAATGACGGATTCGAGACAGCTGATCTCGATGCGCGGATCGGCGGCCACCTTGCGCGCCGCCGCGGCGCGTTCGGCGAGCGCGTGCAGCCCGCTGACGTCCTTGAGCGGATTGCCGGGGGTGACCAGCCACCACACGCGGTCGAGCTGCAGCCGCTTCAGCGCGAACAGGCTGATCGCGCGGTGTGCCTGGTGCGGCGGATTGAACGAGCCGCCGAGCAGGCCGATGCGCATGCCGTCGCTGTAGGGCGGCAGCGCCTGGCGGATCGCGAGGCGCTTGGCGGCATCGTCGCTCACGGCTGTCACCGCCTGCTGCTCTTGCAACTCAACCACAGGATGTTGCGGTCATGGCCGCGTCTGGCCGCTGCCGTGGATGCGGTATTTGAAGCTCGTCAGCTGCTCGACGCCGACAGGCCCGCGTGCATGGAACTTGCCGGTGGCGATGCCGATTTCCGCGCCGAAGCCGAACTCGCCGCCATCGGCGAACTGCGTCGAGGCGTTGTGCAGCACGATGGCCGAGTCCACCTCGTTGAGGAATTTGTCCGCCGCCGCATTGTCGTCGGTGACGATCGCGTCGGTGTGGTGCGAGCCGTGCGCGTGGATGTGCGCGATCGCGCCGCCGACGCCGTCGACCACCTTCGCCGCGATGATCGCGTCGAGATATTCGGTGTCCCAGTCCTCGTTGCTGGCCGGCTTCACGCGCGGATCGGCGGCGCGCACGGCGTCATCGCCGCGCACCTCGCAGCCGGCGCCGATCAGCATGTCGACCAGCGGCTTGATCTTGTCCTGCGAGGCCCGGTCGATCAGCAGGGTCTCGGCCGCTCCGCACACGCCGGTGCGGCGCATCTTGGCGTTCAGCACGATCGACTTCGCCATGTCGAGATCGGCGGCGCCGTCGACATAGACGTGATTGACGCCCTCGAGATGCGCGAACACCGGCACCCGCGCCTCGGCCTCGACACGCGCGACCAGGCTCTTTCCCCCGCGCGGCACGATGACGTCGACGCCGCCATTGAGGCCGGTCAGCAGCAGGCCGACGGCGGCGCGATCGCGCGTCGGGACCAAGGTGATCGCAGCCTCGGGCAGGCCAGCCTCGCGCAGGCCCTCCACGAGACACGCGTGAATCGCTCGGCAGGAGCGGAACGAGTCCGAGCCGCCGCGCAGGATGACGGCATTGCCCGACTTCAGGCACAGCACCCCGGCGTCGGCCGCGACATTGGGCCGGCTCTCGAAGATCACGCCGATGACGCCGAGCGGCACGCGGACGCGCTCGATGGTCATGCCGTTCGGCCGCTGCCAGCTCTCGGTGACGACGCCGACGGGATCGGCGACGCCGCGCACCACGGCAATGCCGTCCGCCATGCCGGCGACGCGCGCCGGCGTCAGCGTGAGGCGATCGAGGAACGACGCCGCCATGCCGGCGGCCTTGGCCTCGGCGACGTCCTCGGCATTGGCGGCGATGATCGCGTCCGTGCGGGCGCGGATGCGCCGCTCCATGGCCTCCAGCGCCCGGTTCTTCTGCTCGGCCGGCGCCAGCGCCAGCACCCGCGCGGCGGCGCGCACCTGCTTGGCGAGGTCGTTCATCAGCGCGGGCAGATCGGCACTGCCGTCGATGGCTTTGAGAGGCGCGGTCATAAGCGTTTCAACCTTGAATTCGGGCGATGGTCTAGCATGGAAAAACCCGCGATGCGAAGGCTGCGACTTCGAACGGCGGAGCGCCGCCTGACGGCCCGCGCCGCGGCTGCCGGTCGGCCCGTCCAAGGGCATCAAGGACGCCGTGCCTCGGTTCACCGCGCCAGGGTGTCACAGCGAGGCCCGCACCGGCTGCGGCCTTGCGGGATATTGATCCTAACGCTGCTCGCTGGGCCCAGCCCCGATGACGGGCGTCGGTCGATGGATACCGCTTGCATCTTCGTCCGGGGCAGCCAATCATCCGCCGGCATCCGATCCTTTGAATGCCACCTACAGCCGGAAGTTGCCATGCGCTCCTCGTTGCTGCGGTTGCCGTGCCTGTGTCTTGCGTTGATGGTCATGACGGCTGCCGCCGCATCCGCCGAGCCGCCACCGCTCTGCACGTCCAAGGCGCTCATGGAGCGCCCGCTCGCGGCCGACACGGATTGCTCGACCGAAGCCGGCGTCACCCTCACCATTCCCACCGGCTGGACGGTTGCGGCGCAAGCCAGCGCCCTGCTGCTGGAGCCGCCGGGCGGCGACTCGCACCTCGTGCTCGTGAGCGTGGATGCGGCGGATGCCGCCGGCGCGGTCGCCAGCGCCTGGCAAAGCTATCGTCCCACGGAGAAGCGACCGCTGCGCCTCGCACTGCCGCAGGACGCCCGCAACGGCTGGGACGAACGCCACGTCTATGACTATGCCAGCGCGCCCAACGAAAAGCTGAGCGTCTACGCGCTCGCCTGGCGTGCCGGTGGTCGTTGGACCGTCACGATCGTCGAAGCCTCCCGCGCCACCCGGGAAAAATATGCGTCCGGCTTCACGCTCTTGCAGGAGAGTTTGCAGCCGGCCGGTTTCCAGCGCGAGACTTTCGCGGGAAAGCCCGCGCGTCCGCTCGATGCCGAGCGCATCGGCCTGATCAAGGATTTCGTCACCGAGCAGATGCAGCGTTTCTCGATCCCGGGCGTCGGCCTGAGCCTGATCGAAGGCGGTCGGGTCGTCTACGAGGGCGGCTTCGGCGTCCGGACGTTGGGCAAGCCCGATCCGGTGGGGGCGGACACGCTCTTTCTCGCCGCGTCCGACACCAAGGCAATGACGACGCTCTTGCTCGCCGGGTTGGTCGACGAGGGCAAGTTGCGCTGGGATCAGCCTGTCACGGAGGTCTATCCCTCCTTCAGGCTGGGTGACAGCGAAACCACAAGGCAGGTCAAGATCCGGCATCTGGTCTGCGCCTGCACCGGACTTCCGCGCCAGGACCTGGAATGGCTGCTCAACTACGCGCACGCGACGCCGGCCTCCTCGCTCGCGCTGCTCGGGACCATGCAGCCGACCAGCCGCTTCGGAGAGGTCTTTCAATACAGCAACCTGATGGCCGCCGCCGCCGGCTACATTGCCGCCTCGGTGCTTCACCCGGAGCAGGAGATCGGCGCGGCCTATGACGAGGCCATGCGGACGCGCGTGTTCGAGCCGCTCGGGATGTCGCACACCACCTTCGATTTCGCGCGCGTGATGAGCAGTGACCATGCCACTCCGCATGGTGTCGATATCGACGGCAAAACGGTGCCCGAAAGCACCGACCATGACACGTCGATCGTGCCGGTGCGGCCGGCCGGCGGCATGTGGACCAGTGCACACGATCTCGCCCAATATGTCGCAATGGAGCTGCGGCAAGGGCTCCTGCCGGACGGACGCCGCCTGGTGACCGCCGAAAATCTCAAAGAGCGCTGGCGGCCACAGGTGTCGTCGGGCTACCGCGAATCCTATGGCATCGGCCTGCAGGTGAACACGCAGCGGGACGTTCTCATTGTTCATCACGGCGGCTCGATGCCGGGCTTTCGCAGCGAGATGATGTTCCTTCCGGAGCAGGACGTCGGCCTCGTGGTGCTGACCAATTCCGACACCGGCGGCTATCTCACCGGGACGCTCTTCCGGCGCTTTCTGGAAGTTCTGTTCGACGGCAAGGCGGAAGCCACCCAACGCGCCGCGACCGCGGCGACGCAACGGGCGGCGCAGATCGCCAAGGCGCGTGCGCAGCTTGCTGTCCCCGCGGATCCGCTGCAGGCGGGAAAGCTCGCCGCACGCTACGTCAATCCGGTGCTGGGCGAACTACGCGTCGAGATCAAGGACGGCACCACGACCTTCGACTTCGGCGCGTGGCGCAGCGCCGTCGGCTCGCGGCGCAACCGGGACAACACGACCTCGTTCGTCACCATCGATCCGGCAGCCAATGGCTGGCAGTTCGTCGTCGACCAGCGCAACGGCGCGAGGGCCTTGATCGTGCGTGACGCCCAGCACGAATATCCGTTCGTGGAGGCAGACTGAAGCGGACGCATCCGGCGACGGCGGGTCGAATCCTGTCGGCCCGGCGAAGGCTGGGACCCATGGTCCGTGTCGTCGGTCGTTGTGACCGAAAGCAGTCAGCCCCAAAGAGCGCCGAGGTGAAAAACTGGCGCAACGAGAACTTCAGGGCAACCTACCCGGCAGATCCAACCCCCGCCGGTCCGATCACCAGGTCGTCCCGGTGGATCATCTCGGCACGGCCGGACATGCCGAGGATGACGGCGACATCCGGTGACGACCGGCCCTTGATGCGTTCGGCGTCGTCGGCGTCGTAGGCGACGAGGCCGCGGCCGATCTCGTCGGTGTCGGGGCCACGCACCACCACGGCATCGCCGCGGGCGAACTGGCCCTCGACCTTGATCACGCCGGCCGGCAGCAAGCTCTTGCCGGCGCGCAGTGCGGCGACCGCGCCGGCGTCGATCGTCAGCGTGCCCTTCGGCTCCAGCGAGCCCGCGATCCAGCGCTTTCGCGAGGTGACGGGATTGGCCGGGGTCAGGAACCAGGTGCAACGGCCGCCATTGGCGATCGCGGCGAGCGGATGCTCGATCTTGCCGGAGGCGATCAGCATGTGGGTGCCGCCGGTGGTCGCGATCTTCGCGGCCTCGATCTTGGTCTTCATGCCGCCGCGCGACAACTCCGAGGCCGCGCTGCCGGCCATCGCCTCGATATCGGCGGTGATGCTCTCGACCACGGGGATCAGCTTCGCGTTCGGATCCTGCGCGGGGGGCGCGGTGTAGAGCCCGTCGATGTCCGACAGCAGCACCAGCAGGTCGGCGCTGGCCATGGTGGCGACGCGGGCGGCGAGGCGGTCATTGTCGCCATAGCGGATCTCGGCGGTGGCCACCGTGTCGTTCTCGTTGATGACCGGCACCGCGCGCCATTCCAGCAGCTTGGCGATGGTCGAGCGCGCGTTGAGATAGCGGCGCCGCTCCTCGGTGTCCTGCAGGGTCACCAGGATCTGCCCGGCGCCGATGCCATGCGCGCCGAGCACCTCCGACCAGATCCGCGCCAGCGCGATCTGGCCGACGGCCGCCGCCGCCTGGCTCTCCTCCAGCTTCAGCGGCCCGCGCGGCAGCTTCAGCCGGCTGCGGCCGAGCGCGATCGAGCCGGAGGACACCACCAGCAACTCGCAGCCGCGGCCATGCAGCCGGGCGATGTCGGCGGCCAGCGCCGTCAGCCAGGAGGCACGGACCTCGCCGGCCTCGGAATCGACCAGCAGCGACGAGCCGACCTTGACGACGATGCGGCGGAAATTTTCGAGACGGGGGGCCATGGCGAATTCGGTTCAGGGTCAGCTGCCATCGGAAAGATTCGGGGCGAAGAGAGCTGGCGCCACAGGGCTGGTGCGCCCCCCTCCCCCAAGGCG
>NZ_CAFJ01000129.1 GCF_000239795.1 Bradyrhizobium sp. STM 3809
ACAATGTGCCCGCGGAGACGCGCCGCAAGATGGTCGAGGGCCGGCACCTGTCGAAGGACGAGATGGTGACCTGGTGGCGCATCCTCAACAAGAAGGGCTGGGGCGTCTCGCACTGGCCGAAGGAATATGGCGGCACCGGCTGGACCTCGGTGCAGCACTACATCTTCAACGAGGAGCTGCAGGCCTATCCGGCGCCGCAGCCGCTCGCCTTCGGCGTCAGCATGGTCGGCCCGGTCATCTACACCTTCGGCAACGAGGAGCAGAAGAAGAAGTATCTGCCGCGCATCGCCAATGTCGATGACTGGTGGTGCCAGGGCTTCTCCGAGCCGGGCTCGGGCTCCGACCTCGCCTCGCTGAAGACCAAGGCCGAGCGCCGCGGCGACAAGTGGATCATCAACGGCCAGAAGACCTGGACGACGCTCGCCCAGCACGCCGACATGATCTTCTGCCTCTGCCGCACCGATCCCTCCGCCAAGAAGCAGATGGGCATCTCCTTCATCGTCTTCAGCATGAAGTCGAAGGGCGTCACGGTGCGTCCGATCCAGACCATCGATGGCGGCCACGAGGTCAACGAGGTGTTCTTCGACGACGTCGAGGTGCCGATCGAGAACCTGATCGGCGAAGAGAACAAGGGCTGGGACTACGCCAAATTCCTGCTCGGCAATGAGCGCACCGGCATCGCCCGCGTCGGCGTCTCCAAGGAGCGCATCCGCCGCATCAAGGAGCTCGCCGCCAAGGTCGAATCCGGCGGCCGCCCGGTGCTGGAGGATCCGTCGTTCCGCGAGAAGCTCACGGCCTGCGAGGTCGAGCTGAAGGCGCTGGAATTGACCCAGCTGCGCGTCGTCGCCGACGAGGGCAAGCACGGCAAGGGCAAGCCCAATCCCGCGTCCTCGGTGCTGAAGATCAAGGGCTCCGAGATCCAGCAGACCACGACCGAGCTGCTGATGGAAGTCATCGGCCCGTTCGCCGCGCCCTACGACGTCCATGGCGACGACGACAGCAACGAGACCATGGACTGGACCGCCCAGATCGCGCCGAGCTACTTCAACAACCGCAAGGTCTCGATCTACGGCGGCTCCAACGAGATCCAGCGCAACATCATCGCCAAGGCGGTGCTGGGGCTCTGACGTGTGAGCCGCAGCGCCTCGACAACGCACGCCGTCATGGCCGGGCCTGACCCGGCCATCCACGCGCGGCCCCGCCCGGGCACGACGTGGATGCCCGCGACGAGCGCGGGCATGACGGAGAATGGGGATACTGGAGAGTCAACCAATGGACTTTGATCTCACCGAGGAGCAGCGCCTCCTCAAGGACAGCATCGACGGCCTCTTGGCGGATGCCTACGATTTCGACAAGCGCAAGCTGTACATGAAGGAGAAGGGCGGCTGGAGCAAAGCGATCTGGTCCAAGCTTGCGGAGCAGGGTCTGCTCGGCCTGCCGTTCTCCGAGGAAGACGGCGGCTTCGGCGCCGGCGGTGTCGAGACCATGATCGTGATGGAGGCGATGGGCCGCGCGCTGGTGCTCGAGCCCTATCTCGCGACGGTGGTGCTGTCGGGCGGCTTCCTCCGCCATGGCGGCTCGGCGGCGCAGAAGGAAGCGCACCTGCCTGGCATCATCGACGGCAGCAAGACCTTCGCCTTCGCCCAGCTCGAGAAGCAGTCGCGCTACGACCTGTTCGATGTCGCGACCTCGGCCAAGAAGAAGGGCGACGGCTGGGTGATCGACGGCGAGAAGTTCGTCGTGCTCAACGGCGAGAACGCCGACACCTTGATCGTGACCGCGCGCACCTCCGGCGGCCAGCGCGACAAGTCCGGCATCGGCGTGTTCATCGTGCCGGCCGACGCCAAGGGCGTCACCCGCAAGGGCTATCCGACCCAGGACGGCCTGCACGCCGCCGACATCACCTTCACCGGCGTCGAGGTCGGCGCTGACGCCGCGATCGGCGATCCTGCCAACGCCCTGCCGCTGATCGAGCGCGTCGTCGACGAGGCCCGCATCGCGCTGTGCGCGGAGGCCGTCGGCCTGATGGACGAGTCGCTGAAGACCACGGTCGAGTACATCAAGACCCGCAAGCAGTTCGGCGTCGCGATCGGCTCGTTCCAGTCGCTGCAGCACCGCGCCTCGGACATGTTCGTCGCGCTGGAGCAGGCCCGCTCGATGTCGATGTTCGCCACCATGGCCGCTGAGTTCGACGACGCCAAGGAGCGCGCCACCTCGATCGCCGCGGCCAAGGTGCAGATCGGCAAATCGGCCAAGTTCGTCGGCCAGCAGTCGATCCAGCTCCACGGCGGCATCGGCATGACCATGGAGGCCAGGATCGGCCACTACTTCAAGCGCCTGACCATGATCGAGAGCACGTTCGGCGACACCGACTACCACACCCGCCGCGTCAGCGAGGCGGGCGGGTTGATCTAGGGCAATGCGTCGTTGCCGGGCTTGACCCGGCAACCCATCGCTCTTGAAAGAAGATGGATGCGCGGGTCAAGCCCGCGCATGACGATTTGAGGCGCTTCAGTGCCGACGCAGCAATGACGGCGGAGCGAGACCCCGTAGCCCGGATGAGCGCAGCGACATCCGGGGTCTCACGAGCTGTCGCGATGAACCCGGATATCGCTGCGCTCATCCGGGCTACGAGGCCGCCGCGGAGGAACCATACATGACCCCCAACCCCTTCAATCTCTCCGGACAGGTCGCTGTCATCACCGGTTCGAGTCGCGGCATCGGCCGCGCCTCGGCGGAGCTGCTGGCGCAGCTCGGCGCCAAGGTGGTGATCTCCAGCCGCAAGGCGGACGCCTGCGAGGAGGTCGCGGCCGGCATCCGCGCCAATGGCGGCGAGGCCCATGTCATCCCCTGCAACATCTCGCGCAGGCCTGAGGTCGACGCGCTGATCGACGGCGCCGTCAAGCATTACGGCCAGGTCGACATCCTCGTCTGCAACGCCGCGGTGAACCCGTATTACGGCCCGCTGCTCGACATCTCGGACGAGGCCTTCGACAAGATCATGGCCTCCAACGTCAAGAGCAACTTCTGGCTCTGCGCCAAGGCGATTCCGCCGATGGCGGCGCGGGGTAAGGGCTCGGTGATCATCGTCTCCTCGATCGGGGGCTTGCGCGGCTCGACCGTGATCGGCGCCTACGGCATCTCGAAGGCGGCCGATTTCGCGCTGTGCCGCAGCCTCGCCGGCGAATGGGGCCCGCAGGGCGTGCGCATCAACTGCGTCGCGCCCGGCCTGATCAAGACCGATTTCGCCCGCGCGCTGTGGGAGGACGAAGCCCGCCTGAAGCAGCGCTGCGCCACCACCCCGCTGCGCCGCATCGGCGAGCCGCACGAGATCGCGGGTGCGGTGGCGTATCTGGCATCGGATGCGTCGACCTTCATGACCGGGCAGACCATCGTGGTGGATGGTGGCGTGACGACGGCGGCGGTGTAGCTGACACCAAAAGCCACACGACGGCTGCACCCTCTCCCTCGCGGCAATTGCGCAGCGATTGCCTGGAGCGGGAGAGGGTGGTTGCGCGCAGCGCAACCGGGTGAGGGGTCTCTCTCCGCATACTCCAAGCGTGCGTGTGGCACCAACCCCTCACCCGAGTGAATGTGCGGCTGGCGTC
>NZ_CAFJ01000128.1 GCF_000239795.1 Bradyrhizobium sp. STM 3809
GACGAGGCGTGAGCTCGCCTGGATCGGCGCCACCCAGCGCACGCCTTCCTCGAAAGCGGCGCGCCATTTGTCCTGCGCGCGCACGGCCTCTAGCTGCTCCGGGTTGGTGAGGAGGCCGTAGAGGATCGTCAGCAGCGCGTCGCGCGGCTCGTTGATGCCGCCGCCGATCGCGATCTTGATATTGGCGATGATCTGGCTTTCGGGAATCGGTCTCTTCGCGTTGACCATGAAGGACAGCGCGGAGGAATCCGGCTCGGCGCGGACGCGCGCCATGTTGGCGCGGATGCAGCGGTCCATCTCGGCGTTGGCGACATCGGTGGCGTCGAACGGGCCCGGCGTCCAGCCGAAATTGCCGGCGCCGTCGATCAGGGCCTGCGACCAGCGCTGCATGTCGGCATCGCCGGCATCGGGAATGCCCATCACATGCGCGAGGATGCGTGCGGCCAGGGGGCCGGCCAGCGCGGGAAAGAGATCGACCACCTCGCCGCGCGGCAGCCGGTCGAGAACCTCGGCGGCGAACCTGGCATAGAGCGGCTCCCAGACGGCTTCGATCGTCTTCGGCATCAGGGCGGGCATCATCGCCATGCGCTCGGCGCGGTGCTCGTCATGGTCCTTGCGCATCAAGGTGTGCGCGAGGAAGGCGCGCTTCATCGGCGTGTTCGGATCGTCGGACGAGAACAGCGCCGCATTGTCCTTCACGTATTTCGTGTCGGCGGCCTTGGTGAGGAACGTCCGGCCGACCGACTTGACCCGCAGCACCGGCGCCTCGCGCCGCAGCCGCCGGTAGATCGGATAGGGATCGCGCGTCAGCTCCGCGATTCCGATGGTCTCGTCGAGCGGGGCGAGGGTCGCGGTCGGCATGGGGCGCTCCTGTGGGATGCGGGGCAGCGCGTGTCGCGCAACGATAGGCGCAGCAATGGAGCAGTCAATGCCGCTGCGACGGGCCGGGCGATGACCGGCCTCGGATTGAACGAGGTCTGATGGCGGCTGGTTCCGCGGCGCGCGATGCCGCAAGAATGCTGCTCCGCACGCGTCTGGTCGATGGCGCGGACTTGCAAAGACTTCGGGATGGGGGCGCGGTGGCGGGCGTGGCGCTCTCAGTAGCGGCCGCCGCTGCGCTCCTGCTGCTTGATCCAGTCCGACAGCGTCTTGGGCGCGGCCACGGCGGAGCGCGACGGCTTCGTCGTCGCATTGCGGGCGCTCCGGGGCGTCGCATCGGCCGGCCCGCGCGGGCGTGTCGCGGCATGGGCGCCGGCGCTGCCGCGCGCGGCGGCGGCGAGCCTGTCGGCTTCCTCCTTCTCCAGCCTGAGCTTGCGCAGCCGCTCCATCTTCTCGCGCTCCGGATCGGGTGGCGGCGGCGGCAGCTCGCGCTGGCGGGCTTCCTCGGCCGAGATCAGGAGACCGGTGATGACCGGCTCGCCGAGCGCCCGGCACGCCTCCAGGCGGTGCAGCCCTTCGACCAGGACGAAATGATCCTTGTCGCGGCGGACCAGGATGGGCTCGCGCTGGCCGGACTCCAGGATGCTCTCGGCGAGTTCGTCGACCACATCCTGCTTCAGCGCTTTGCGCTTCTTCTCGGGAATGTGGATCTTGTCGATCGGGAAGCTTTCCGGTGCGGACACTTGCGAAACTCCGTCAAGGCGTGCGCGGATCCGATGCTGCGGTCGCATACTGTCACGATCGCGCAGGGGACGCGGGCACGCGGGGGATACAATAGGGACATTCGGGCGGGCATCGCAAGCCGCGTCCGCGTGAGCGTGTCGAAGCGAGATCCCTCATCCGCCACCCCTCGTCATTTCCGGGCGCGCGCGGGCGTGAGCCCGGAACGGCGCTGATCGCGCGCGGAGTTCCACGGCCCGTGCTGACCGCGATGTCGACCGCGTCGCGACGAAAGTCGCTCTGATGTCAAGCGCGGCTGCTATGCTGCATCGCCTTGAACAGGAGGATGCCGCTCATGAAGACACGCACGCTCGTGGCCGCGCTGGCCGGAATCGCCTTGGCCTTGCCCGCCGCCGCTCTCGCACAGGACGCGCCGGTCGAACAGCAGCTCGTCGACGCCATGAACAAAGTATTCGGCGTCCACGCCGGATTCCGCGCCAATCACGCCAAGGGCGTGGTGGTGGAGGGCAGTTTCAAGCCGTCGGCGGAGGCGGCGACGTTGAGCAGGGCGTCGCTGTTCAGTGGCGCCGCGATCCCGGTGACGGTTCGGTTCTCCGACTCCACCGGCGTGCCGAACCTGCCGGACGGCTCGGGCGATGCCAATCCGCACGGCATGGCGGTGAAGTTTCATCTCGCCGACGGCAGCGACATGGACCTCGTGATCAACTCGCTGAAAGTCTTCCCCGTGTCGACGGCGGCGGAGCTGCGCGACCTGTTCCTGGCGATCGCCGACAGCGGCCCGAACGCGGCGAAGCCGACCAGGCTCGAGCAGTTCATCGGCAGCCATCCCACGGTGCCGGCGGCGCTCGGCACCATCGCGACGCCCGACAGCTTCGCCGACGAGGCCTATTTCGGCGTCAACGCCTTCGTCCTCGTCGACAAGCAGGGCAAGCGGCAGGCGGTGCGCTGGCAGATGCTGCCGGAGAAGGTGGTGCATCTCGACAAGGACGACGCGGCCAAGCGCGCGCCGGACTTCCTGATGGCCGAGCTGCCGGCGCGGCTGAAGCAGGGGCCGGTGACCTTCCGCTTCATGGCGCAGCTCGCCGCCGCCGGCGACGACACCAAGGATCCGGCCAAGGCGTGGCCCGACGATCGCAAGCTGGTCGAGCTCGGCGTGCTCACCATCGACAAGGCGGTCGCCGACAGCGACGCCGCGCAGAAGAAGCTCTTGTTCCTGCCGGGCCAGCTCACCGACGGCATCGAGGCCTCGGACGATCCGATGATCGACATCCGCAACGGCGCCTACGCGATCTCGTTCTCGCGGCGCAATCCGTGAGGCCACAAGCGGCGCGACCGATATAGGTCGTGCGCGCCGCTTCGCTCGGGGGCCGCAGATGTGGACGCCCAGCGGCCGCGGTCGCGCGGGCCTGCCGCGAGATCGATGAGGTCTCGCCGCATTCGATCTCATTGCGGCGCGCTCCGCCATGATTTGTCCCGATCGATGGCGCCGCGCGACCAGGGCGACCGTTGCGCGCCAGCGTCAGACGATGCGATGCGTGTCGCGCCGAGGGCACACCGAGCGCGAAACGACTGCGGCACTCGTCGTCGCAATCAAGGCGAGTATTTTTCTTCAACACCTTCTTAGTTGCTTCGCGCGCAGTCACGAAACGCCCTGCCACAAGGGATGCAGCCGCATCGCGCGGTGACGCGTCGCGCAGACATTCGTCGACGAACGATCTCGCAGCCTTCGCCGGAAACGCACTCTGCGACGCAATCGTGTCGCGCATCGCTCGATTTCGCCTGAATTCTGCATCTCCGCTGCAACACTCGAAACCGAATTGTTAGCGGCGCGTCGCCGCGATCCGCATTCCCCAGCAATGACATTTTTCAATTCAGATCGCGACACAATCTGCCCCTCCTGATGCGGCCGTCGTTTGTTGCGGCACGTGTTCAGGAGTTATGAGTTCGATGCGTCGCGTATTTGGCGTGTGTCTTTGCCTATCGACTTTCGCAGGTAGTACGTCATCGGTCTGGGCGACGGATCTCGCCCTGCCGCCCCCGCTGCCGCCGCCCGACGTGTTCGCCTACAGGTGGAGTGGCTGCCATGCCGGCGCCAACGCCGGTATGGCGTGGTCGCGCCAGCAGCAGACCTGGAGCCAGGTCGCCAATGCCGGCGCCGCGCCGATTCAGGCTGCCCCGCAGCCGGTCGGCAACGCCAACAACCCGCCCGCGGCGAACCCGCCGGTGGTTGCAAATCCGCCGCCGAACCCGCCGCCGCCGAACAACCCTGGCGGGAACAATGGCGGAGGCAAGCCGCCGACCAACAAGCCACCGGTCTATGGCGATCACGGCGGCGGCTGGTGGAAGCCGGGCAAGCCCTATCACGACAAGGATCACGACTGGGCGAACAACAAGCCGCCCTACAAGCCCGATCACGACAAGTACGATCACGACAAGTACGATCACGACAAGCATGATCACGACAAGTATGACCGCGACGACCATCATTGGCCACAGGTCGGGTCGAAAGGCGGCGACAAGCCGTCGTGGCCCTGGCAGGCGCCTTACAAGGACAAGGACGACAAGGACAAGTACGACAATTACAAGGACGTCAAGTACAGCGACAACTGGTTCGGCAAGAAGCACGACGACGACCACGGCAAGTCGGCTGGCTGGTCGCAGCTGCATTCCAACGGCTATTCCGATCGGTACTCCTGGCTGAGCCGCGACAAGGATGACGACAAGAAGGGCGGCGGCTGGGGCGGCAAGAAGGACGAGGGCTATGACAAGCCCGTTCCGTTCGGCTGGTCGAAGCAGCCGGCGAAGGACGGGCACGACAGCTACGCCTGGATGAAGCCGGATCATCACGACGACGACAAGCATGGCGGCGGTTACGGCTGGGGCGGCAAGCCGCGCGACGACGACGACGGCAAGGGCGGCTATGGCGGCAAGCCGGACAAGGATCATTGGGAGAAGCACGGCGGCAACTATGATCACGGCGGCTGGCCGTACCACCCGGGCAAGCCGGGCTGGCCGCCGAAGAACCCGCCGCCGAAAAATCCGCCGCCGCAGGGCAACAACAATCCGCCGGCGCAGAATCCACCGGCGCAGAATCCTCCCGCCCAGAACCCGCCGCCCGTCGCCGGAGGCGGCGTCGCACCGCTGCCGGTCGCGGCCGTGCAGATCCCGACCGCCGTCTCCAGCAATGGCAGCGACGTGGTCGGCGGCCTGCAGCTCGGCTGCGACTATCAGATCGACCGCTTCGTCCTGGGCGTCCAGGCGATGGCCGATCTCGGCATCATCAACGGATCCAGCGCGCTGGGGCCGCAGCTCACGCTGAACACGTCGACGCGCAACCTCTACACGGCCACGGTGCGCGCCGGCTATCTCGTGACGCCCGACATCCTGGCCTATGTGCGGGGTGGTGCGGCCTGGACGCGGACCAGCGTCGCCGTCGTCAACAACGCCACCGGGCAGTCGGCGATGGCCGCCTTCAACCGCAGCGGCTGGACGGCCGGCGCCGGCGTCGAGTGGATGTTCGCCCGCAACTGGTCGGCATTCGTGGAATATGACTACGCCGATTTCGGCACGGTGACCGGCGTCGTGCCGGGGGCCGCGGCGATCACCGGCGGCCCGAACGTGGTCAGCCAGAAGACCCAGATCCACACCGCGCTGATCGGCGTGAACTACCGGTTCGAGATGCTGTCGCGCGCCGGCCGCTGAGGGACGGATCGGACGCCATCCTGTAAGATGAAGGGCCGCCTGGTGATCCAGGCGGCCTTTTCGTTGGCACGTGTCGTCGTGTCTTGAACGTTTCGGCGACGACCGGGGACAAATGGGTCCAGTCATCGGACGTGCCGTCGGCGCGGGATGTTTCGCGTGAAGGAATTGGAGAACCGGATGAAGATCGTCTCGCATGCGCTGCTCGCCGGCTGTGCCCTCCTGATCGCGATGACGAGCGGCCGCGCGCAGACCCCGCTGGTCGACGAGGCGGCGGCGCCGGCCGAGCCGTACCAGGGCCCGTTCGCCTATGACGAGGAGGAGACCGTGGTGGCGCGTTCGCCGGCCGAGGCCGTCGCGTTCGATCTGCCGCCCGGCCTCTCGTTGCGCGACTATGAGGCCTCGCCTGCCGGCACCGAGGTCGCGGTGATCGTCGAGGACGCAGCGCGCCGCCAGCAATTGGCGTTCTGGGCGTTCGGGCGCGACGGCTTCTCTCGCCGCATCGACGTGCCGGCGCAGACGCGGCTGGCCTCGATCACCTGGCATCCCCGCGGCAAGGCGGTGTTCCTGCTCGCAGCGGGCGAGCGCGGATCGCAGATCCTGAAGCTCGACGCCAAGGCGACGAGCTTCACGGCGCAGACGGTGTATTCCACCGCCGCATCGTTGCGGCGGCTCGTCGTCGGGCCGCGGCCCTACGAGGTGAACGGCGAGAAGGCGCCGGTGCTGCGGCTGTTCTTCGGCGAGAAGCTCTCGAGCGGCGCCTATGCGCTGCGCACGGTGACCGAGACCGGCAAGGGGCTCTACACCGTGGTCGGGCCGCAGCGCGATGCCGGCAAGAAGGACGACGACGAGACGCCGAACACGACCATCGCGCCGTCGGCGCTGCCGCTGCAGTTTCATCCGGCCGGCAACCAGCTGGTCTGGGAGGACCAGAAGAGATGCCTGCACAAGCTCAGCTACGGCACCGACAATTGGGGCAAGAGCGCGCCGTTCGGCCGTGATTGCGGCCACACGCTGACCTACACGCCGAACGGCATCGCGACGATCGACTGGCAGGCGGGGCAGCCGGGCATCCGCATCAAGGGCCTGGTCGACGGCTCCGACCAGCCGGCGCTGTCCGAGTACAAGCTCGATTCCGTGCCCTCGCAGATGCCCGACGGCCGCGGCGTCATCGCGCTGACCGCGAGCGGCGACACGAAGACCTTGCGCTATCTGCCGATCTCGGTGCCGCTCGCCGACGTCGCCAATGCCTGGATGTACATGGAAAGCGCGGCCGACCAGCAGGCCTTCCTGCGCGATCGCGGCCTGTTCCGGCCGCTGCCGGAGCTGGACCAGCTGTTCAAGCTCTACGACACCGAGTCCTATCAATGCGGCGCGCCCGACACGCGGGTGCCGACACGGCCCTATCTGGTGACCACGGACCTGTTCTGGGAATTGTACAGCGCGGCGTTCGACGGTCTGTTCATCATCCTCGAGCGCGAGCAGGCCGCGCCCGCCTTCGCGCGCTTCGTCGCCGCGGCGGACGCGGAGCTTGCCAAGCGCCATCCGGGCAGCCGCATGGCCAAGGCGTTCGCCGCGGCGCATGCCGTGCTCGACGGCCGCAGCGAGTCGAATGCCGAAGCGCGCCTGATCGTCGCTGCTGGCGGCACCGAGCAGTCGCTGGCGCTGCAGGCGCCCCTCGACTTCGCCCAGTTCAAGCCGCGCGGCCACTACACGACAGAGGCGCAGAAGCGCTATTTCGGAGCGGTGCGCTACCTCGGCGCGCTGCCGCTCTCGCCGGAGGACACCGCGATGCTGCGCGGCCTCGATGCCGCCGTCGGCAAGGCCGCGACCGAGTGGATCGCGGTGTACCGGCCGTTCATCGCCTCCTCGCGGCTCGATCTGGTCTGGGGCGGCGCGCCCTCGACCATCGCCTCGCATCCGGATACGCGCGGCACGCGGCTGTTTCCGTTGTCCTGGGGCTGGGACAATGAGGCGCTCGACAATGTCGTCGATCATGCCGAGCGGCCGGAGGCCGAGCGCATCACGTCCCGCGACGGCGGCTCGCGGCTGCTGCCCTCGGGCCTCGACGTCGCGGCGATCGCGGGCAACCGGCTGGCGGGTGAGTTGCTCAGCCGCGACATCGCCACCTATCCCAATCTCGGCAACCGCATCGCAGCCGTGCGGCAGCGCTTTGCCGCCGCCGGCGGCAAATCGCGCAGCAGCCTCTACGATTCCTGGATTGCGGCGCTCGCCACGCAATGGGCCGACAGCACCACGTCGTCGGCCGTCGCGGGCCCGGTGTGGAACGCCAAGCGCCTGCAGACCGGGCTCGCCTCATGGGCGACGCTGCGCCACGCCACCGTGCTGGTCAACGACAAGACCGTCGCCGAATGCGGCGAGGGCGGCTTCGAGGCGATCGTGATGCAGCCGCCGCGCGGCTATGTCGAGCCCGATCCCGCGAGCTTCGCGGCTGTCGCTGACCTGTTCGAGGCCACAATCGCGATGGTGCGGGACAGCCGGAGCCTCGCGGCCGATGCTGCCGCCAACGGCCGGCTGCGCGACGGCATCATCCGCCGCCTGACCGAGTCCCGCGACACGATTCGCAAGTATCAGAGGATCGCCGAGAAGGAGTTGAAGGGCGAGGCGCTGAGCGCGGAGGACTACAAGCTGATCCAATATGTCGGCCGCGCCGCCGAGCACAACTTTCTGATCTTCTCCAGCCTGTCGAACCCGCAATACGCGCTGTCCAACCCCGATCCGATGATGAAGGTGGTCGACGTCGCCGATGCGCCGGCCGGCACGCGCGAGCTCGGCGTCGGCCGGCCGCTCGAATGGGACCAGATCGTGCCGCACAACGGCCGCTCCGAGATCGTCAAGGGCGGCGTCTATTCCTATTACGAGTTCGCCTCGCCGCGGCCGCTCGACGATGCCGAGTGGCGCAAGATGGTCGACAAGCAGGCGCGTCCGGACTGGGTCGCGCGGCATCTCTCCGCGAACGTGCTGTCGTGCCCGGCGCGTCAGCCGTGATGCGGGCATGGCTGGCGCTGCTGCTCATGCTGTCAGGCGTGGCAGCGTCAGATGCAGCGGAGGCTGATGCGGCGCGGCTGCTGTTCACCGGCGACATCATGCTGTCGCGCCAGGTGGCGCGGGAGATCGACGCCCGTCGCGGCCTGTCGCCGTGGCATGGCCTGCGCGACATGTTCCGGCGCGCCGATCTTGTCGTCGGCAATTTCGAGGGCACCGTCGGCGCGGCCGACGCCTGCGACGCCCCGAAGGAGCTGTGCTTCGCGGTCGAGCCGAAGCTGGTGCCGCTGCTCAAGGATGCGGGCTTCACGGCGCTCGGCACCGCCAACAATCATGCAGGCGATCTCGGCGCCGCAGGGCGCAAGGCGACGCGCGAGGCGCTGCAGGCGGCCGGGCTCGGCGCGATCGGCTCCGCGGAGTCACCGTCCTTCGTCAAGGTCCGCGGCCGCACGCTCGGGCTGATCAGCCTGAACCTCGTCCCTGGCCGCGACGATCAGATCGATCGGATCCCATCCTGGCAGGTCGCGCAGAAGCTGCGGCTGGCACGCGCGCTGGCCGATTGGGTGATCGTGTCCGTGCATTGGGGCAAGGAGCTCGCCGATTGGGTCGTGCCGGAGCAGGAGGCCGCGGCGAAATGGCTGGTCGCGCAGGGTGCGGATCTCATCATCGGCGCGCATCCGCATGTGGTGCAGCCGCCGGCCTGCCTCGACGGCAAGCCGGTGTTCTACTCGCTCGGCAACCACGTGTTCGACCAGAAATATCCGCAGACCAAGCGCGGCCTGATCGCCGATTGCGAGATCAGGGATGATCGGCTCGCCTGCAGCGGTCTGGCCACCGCCACGCCCGATGGCTCCGCCTATCCCGCCTTGTCGACCACGCAACCACCGTCGCCCAGTCTCGCCCAATGTCCCGTGACAGCGGGCGCGCCGCTGCGCGTCGCCGGGCTGGCGATCAGCCCTTGGATCCGCGACGGCGAGATCGTCTCCGATCACCTCGTGCTCGAAGGCCGCGGAGATGCCGGCCGCTGGCGCACGCCGCCGCGCGCGCTGCTGTCGGCCGAAGCCGGACGCCTCGCCGCCGATCAGCCGCCGCTGCTGTTCACGCTCGAGCGCCATGCCTCGCCGATCGACGGCGAGGACGGTCCGCGTCCCTATGTCTATGAGGTCACGGCGCACGGCCTGGTGGCGAAATGGCGCGGCTCGGCGCTGGCCTGGCCGCTGCTCGATGCGGTGCTGATCGCCGACGCCGCAGGGCAGTCCTATCTCTGCGCGCTGCATCGCGGCGATTCCTTCATCATGCTGGACGAGGCCACGCCGTCGTCGACACGAACGCAGGTCTACGCGTGGAACGGCTTCGGCTTCACCGGCGTGAGCGACGGCGATCTCGCCGCGCGCTGTGCGCAGCGTTTCACGCAGGGCGGCTGAACGCGCGAAAACCGAGGCCTCAGACGGGCTCGCATATCCCGGACGCCGCGGCGCGCTTGATCGCGGCGATCACGCGCAGCGTGGTCAGCCCCTCGCGGCCGCTGACGACAGGCGCCGCCGTGCCGCGGATGACCGCGCAGAAATTCGCAATCTGCAGGGCGAGCGGGTCCTGCATCCGGTAGCTCAGCCGCTCGCTTGCGATCGGCGCCCACCAGCTCGCCGCGTCCGGATGCCGCCACAGATCGAGCTGCGGGATCGCCAGCGACCCCTTGGTGCCGCCGATCTGATAGCAGCTTTCCTGCGTGCGGCTGTAGGCCGGGTTTTCGCCGCTGGTGAACTCGTAGCTCCACGGCGCCTGCACCGTGTCGGAGACGCTGAACGTGCCGAGCGCGCCGGAGGCGAAGTGGAGAATGATCGCCGCCGTGTCCTCCACGGCATGCCCGCGCACGCGGTTGGACTGCGCCGCCTGCACCGCGACGATGTCGCCGCAGAGATGGCGCAAGAGATCGATGTCGTGGATGAGATTGATCAGCACGGGCCCGGCGCCCGGCTCGCGGCGCCAGGCGGCGTCGAAATAGTCGTCCGGCTTGATCAGCCAGAACAGGCCGCTGACCGCGACGATCCGGCCAAGCCGCCCGTTCTCGATCTCCGCCTTGGCCCGCTGGATCATCGGATTGTGGCGGCGGTGGTGGCCGGTCAGCAGCGGCACGCCGGCGCGCTCGAACGCCTCGACCAGCGCCTGCGCCGCCGCAACATCGTCGGCCAGGGGCTTCTCGATCAGGGCCGGCAGGCCCGCCGCGAGGCAGGCCATGCCGTTGGCGACATGCATCCGGTTCGGCGTGGCGATCACCACGCCCTCCGGCCGGTCCTCGGCGGGCAGATCGTCGAGCGATGGCGACCAGCGGACCCCCAGCGCCTGCGCCAGCTCTCGTGCCGCGGGCGCGGGATCGATGACCGCCGTCAGCACCGCCTCCGGACAGGCGATGATCTGCTCGATGTGGCGCCGTCCGATCAGACCAGCCCCGGCGACCGCCAGCCGGACCGGGCGGCTCATCAGGCGCCGGCCTTGCCGTCGTCGAGCAGCTTGGCGACGCGCCGCAGCGCGAGCTGATAGCCCTGCGTGCCGAACCCGGCCATCACGCCGTCGGCGCGCTTGGAGACGAAGGAATGGTGGCGGAATTCCTCGCGCTTGTGCACGTTGGAAATGTGCACCTCGATCACCGTCCCGTCGAACGCGTTGAGCGCATCGAGGATTGCGACCGACGTATGGGTGAACGCGCCGGGATTGATGACGATGCCGGCGGCGGTCTCGCGCGCCTCGTGGATCCAGTCGATCAGCTCATATTCGCGGTTCGACTGGTGGAAGCGGATCTGAAGGCCGAGCTCGCCCGCGAGCGCCCTGCAGTCCCGCTCCACATCGGCCATGGTCTCATGGCCGTAGATCTCGGGCTGACGCTTGCCGAGCAAATTGAGGTTGGGCCCGTTGAGAACGTAGACGAGGCGGCTCATGCGGAGACTCCGGTTCGGGACGCGCAGGATGTTCACCCGCCTGCGACGGAGCGGTTTCGGATATCCCGTCGCCGGGCTCCGACCAGGGTGTCACTCTGCCGCGGCACGCCGATCGCGGGATTTGCCCAGCCGAGCGGGGCCGCGCGGAGGTGCTTGCCACGAAGCGCGCGCGGTTGGCAACATCCGTCGTCGATCGGCCGTTCCGCCGGCCGCGCACCTCCTCCGGAGGTCGCCTTGACGGGGATCAAGGCGGGGTGTTGTAGTCATCGCAATATGACGTCAAGACCCGCGGGACGGTCGCCGACCGCAGGGGCAGGGGAGAGAGCCGGAGGAGGGAGATGGGGCGTTCGCCCGGGAATTCCCATTCGGACCGCGTGATCGACGTCGTCGCCAAGGGGGCGCCGGCGGTTTCGGCGCTGGCGGCATCGTGGCGCCGCTCCGGCCATCTCCACGCGCTCGACCCCGCCACCCATGCGCCATCCTGCCGCCTGACCGCCGCCGAGATCGCGACGGCGCGCGAGCGGCTGGGGCGGCTGCTCGCGATCGCGCAGGCGAGCCTCGACCGGCTGTTCCTCGCGGTCGGCGGCGTCGGGTGCTCGGTGCTGCTGGCCGATGCCGAGGGCACCGTGGTCGACCGGCGCGGCGCGCGCGGCGACGATTCGACCTTCGATTCCTGGGGGCTGTGGACCGGCGCGGTGTGGAGCGAGCGGCACGAAGGCACCAACGCGATCGGCACCTGCCTGGTCGAGAAGCGGCCGCTGACCATCGACCGCGATCAGCACTATCTCACCCGCAATGCCAGGCTGTTCTGCACGACCGCGCCGATCTTCGACGAGCACGGCCAACTGAAAGCGGCACTCGACGTTTCGTCCTGCCGCGCCGATCTCACCGAGGGCTTCGGCCGGCTGATCGCGACCACGGTCGCCGATGCCGCGCGCCTGATCGAGGCAGAGAATTTCCGCCAGGCCTTTCCGCATGCGCGCATCGTGCTGACGCCGGACAGCGAGCGCGACATCAACTCGATGCTCGCGGTCGACGGCAACGATCTCGTCGTCGGCGCCACCCGCGCGGCGCGTCGGGCACTCGGCCTGTCGGCCTCGGCGCTGGCGCGTCCGGTGCCGGCAGGCGACCTGATCAAGGGCGTGCCCACGGCGGGTGACGACATCGATGCCGCCGAACGCGCGGTCTTGAAGCGCGCCCTGGCGCGCGCCGGCGGCAACGTGTCGAGGGCCGCCAAGGAGCTCGACATGTCCAGGGCCACCTTGCATCGGAAGATGAAGCGGCTCGGGCTGGAGCGCTGAGCGCGGCGCAATCCGCAATCCGGCGTCGAGCTGTCGCAGAACTGCGACACTTCCGGCGACGCGCCGCCGCCGCCTACTGGTCTGCAAACCCGGTTTGAACGAGCCTCTCTCCAACGCCGTGTGCATCGGCGTGAATGGGAGAGACAGATGACCAAGGTTGACGTCAATGCGGCGTTCCAGCCGCCTTTCGCTGCGCGTTACGACAACTTCATCGGCGGCGCCTGGAAGGCTCCGAACGCCGGCAAGTATTTCGACAACATCTCGCCGATCACCGGCCAGCCGGTGTGTCAGATCGCGCGCTCCGATGCCTCCGACATCGAGGCCGCGCTCGACGCCGCGCACGCGGCCAAGGATGGCTGGGCGCGCACCAGCGTGACCGAGCGCGCGCTGATCCTCAACCGGATCGCCGATCGCATGGAGGCCAATCTCGCCAAGCTCGCGCTCGCCGAGACCTGGGACAACGGCAAGCCGATCCGCGAGACCACCGCGGCCGACATCCCGCTCGCGATCGATCACTTCCGCTATTTCGCCGGCGTCATCCGCGGCCAGGAAGGCTCGATCGCCGAGATCGACCACGACACCATCGCCTATCACTTCCATGAGCCGCTCGGCGTCGTCGGCCAGATCATTCCGTGGAATTTCCCGATCCTGATGGCGGCGTGGAAGCTTGCACCCGCGCTCGCCGCCGGCAATTGCGTCGTGCTCAAGCCGGCCGAGCAGACGCCGGCCTCGATCCTGGTACTGATGGAGATCATCGGCGATCTCCTGCCGGCCGGCGTGCTCAACGTCGTCAACGGCTTCGGCCTCGAGGCCGGCAAGCCGCTGGCATCCTCGAACCGCATCGCCAAGATCGCCTTCACCGGCGAGACCTCGACGGGGCGGCTGATCATGCAATACGCCTCGCAGAACCTGATCCCGGTGACGCTCGAGCTCGGCGGCAAGTCGCCGAACATCTTCTTCAAGGACGTCTGCGCCGAGGACGACGATTTCCTCGACAAGGCGATCGAAGGCTTCGTGATGTTCGCGCTGAACCAGGGCGAGGTCTGCACCTGTCCGAGCCGCGCGCTGATCCATGAGTCGATCTACGAGCGCTTCATGGAACGTGCCTTGAAGCGCGTCGGCGCGATCGTGCAGGGCAGCCCGCTCGACCCGGCGACCATGATCGGCGCCCAGGCCTCGTCCGAGCAGCTCAACAAGATCCTGTCCTATATCGACATCGGCAAGAACGAGGGCGCGCAGCTCCTGATCGGCGGCGAGCGCAATCTGCTCGGCGGCGATCTCGCCGGCGGCTACTACGTCAAGCCGACGGTGTTCAAGGGGCACAACAAGATGCGCGTGTTCCAGGAGGAGATCTTCGGGCCGGTCGTCTCGGTCACGACCTTCAAGACCGAGGACGAGGCCCTGGCGATCGCCAACGACACGCTCTACGGCCTCGGCGCCGGCGTGTGGAGTCGCGACGCCAACACCTGCTACCGCTTCGGCCGCGCCATCCAGGCCGGCCGCGTCTGGACCAACTGCTATCACGCCTATCCGGCGCATGCGGCGTTCGGCGGCTACAAGCAGTCGGGCGTGGGACGCGAGACCCACAAGG
>NZ_CAFJ01000127.1 GCF_000239795.1 Bradyrhizobium sp. STM 3809
CCAAGGGTTTTCGCCTCACCACGGCCAAGGGAAGCGTGAGCGCCGAGCAGGTGCTGCTCGCCACCGGCGCCACCACGCCGTCCACCTTCGGCTATTTCCGCCGCCGCATCATCGCCGTCGGCAGCTTCATCATCGCGACGCGGCCGCTGACGGAGGCCGAGGCGGACGCGGTGCTGCCCGGCCGCCGCACCTATGTCAACTCGATGAACATCGGCAACTACTTCCGCCTCTCGCCGGACAACCGCCTGATCTTCGGCGGCCGCGCGCGCTTCTCGGCGACGTCGGACCAGCAGTCCGACGCCCGAAGCGGCGCGATCCTGCGCGCGGCGATGGAGCGGATGTTCCCGCAGCTCACCGGCATCGCCATCGACTATTGCTGGGGCGGCCTGGTCGACATGACCGCCGACCGCTATCCGCGCGCCGGCCGCCAGGACGGGCTGTGGTACGCGATGGGCTATTCCGGCCACGGCGCGCAGCTCTCGACCCATCTCGGCATGATCATGGCCGATGCGATGCTCGGCCGGCCCGATCGCAACCCGATGAAGGACGCGCCCTGGCCGGTCGTGCCCGGCCATTACGGCAAGCCCTGGTTCCTGCCGTTCGTCGGCGCCTACTACAAGACCTTGGACTGGATCCGCTGAGCCGTGGCGCGCCTGCGATCAGTAGCCGCGGCTGCGGTCGACGAGGCCGACCGGATCGAGCCCGGCGCGATGCCGCTTGATGTTCTCGGCCACCGCGCGCGCCGCCGTCTCCGGCTGGGTGACGCTGGCGACATGCGGCGTGATCAGCACGCGAGGATGCCGCCACAGCGGATGATCCGCCGGCAGCGGCTCGGGATCGGTGACATCCAGCACGGCGCCGGCGAGATGCCCGCTGTCGAGTGCGGCGAGCAGCGCCGCCTGGTCGAGCTGCGCGCCGCGGCCGGTCTGCACCAGCGCGGCGCCGCGCGGCAGCCTGGCGAGCCGCCCGGCATCGAGCAGGCCGCGCGTCTGCGCCGTCAGCGGCAGCAGGCACACGAGGATGTCGGTGGTCGACAGCAGGAGGTCGAGACCGTCGGCGCCATGATGCGTGGTCACGCCCTCGATCGCGCGCGGGCTGCGGCTCCAGCCCGAAAGCGGAAAGCCGAACGGCTTGAGCCGCTCCAGCACCGCCTGCCCGAGCAGGCCGAGGCCGAGCACGCCGATGCGCCGGTCCTGCGCCTGCGGCTGCGGGATGGCGCGCCACAGCGGCTGCCGCTGCTGGTCGAGATAAGCGGGCCAGTTCCGGTGCAGTGCCAGCACGGCGAGCGTGACGTATTCCTGCATCATCCTGACGATGCCGTCCTCGACCATGCGCACGATTTTCACGCCTGGCGGCACCGACGCGGCATTGAACTGGTCGATGCCGGCGCCGATCGAGAACAGGATCTCGAGACGGCGGTAGGCGCCGAGGTCCGGCGGCACCAGCCAGGTGATCATGTAGCGGACGTCGTCGGCCTCGACCTGGGCCGGATCGATCGCGAACCGAAGATCCGGAATCTCGCGCGCGAGCACCTCGCGAAAGATCGCGCCGCGTGCGGCATCGGAGTTGAACAGGAAGGTCATGCGGTGATCCCAGCGGCCGGTCCGGCGCGTTGCGCCGATCATGGCAGAAGCGGCCTGCGTGACGTGCCGGATGCAGGGCAGGATTGAGAAGAATGTTGCGAAGTTCGCGCGCAGACGCGTCAATATGCGGAGCGCATGACGGCATGGTCGCCGTCCGCCGCATCGCGGCCGGGTGACGCGTGGCGGCCGGCGCGAAGACAGGGACTGCGGGCATGGACAATCCGGACGTCGAGTCGCGCATCGTCGACGTGTTCGAGATACGCCTGGCCGACATCGGCAGCGTCGATGTCGCGCAGCTGCTCGCGCTGTCGATCGCCGTCCAGTGGCCGCATCGCGCCGAGGATTGGCAGTTCATGCGCGGCATCGGCCGCGGCGTCGTCGCGCTCGACGAGATCGGCCGCGCCTTGGGATCGGCGATGTGGTTTCCCTACAGCGACGGCTTCGCCGCGGTCGGCATGGTCATCACCTCGCCGCGGCTGCAGGCGCTCGGCACCGGGCAATGGCTGATGCAGCGCGTGATGGCCGAATGCGGCGGCCGCACCTTGCGCCTCAACGCGACCCGCGCCGCCTATCGCCTCTACCGCTCGCTCGATTTCAAGCGCAGCCAGACGCTGTTCCAGTGCCAGGGCGAGGCGATCGCCCCGGACACGGCGGCCGCAGCGGCGGCCGGCCTCCGCGCCTTGACCGACGCCGATCTGCCGGCACTGATCGCGCTCGACGCCTCCGCCTATGGCGTCCGCCGCGCCGCGCTGATGACCGCGCTCCTCGCCCAGTCCTCCAGCCTCGGCCTGTTCCGCGCCGGGCGGCTGGTCGCCGTTGCGCTGTGCCGGCGGTTCGGACGCGGCCACGTCATCGGCCCCGTGGTCGCCTCCTGCGACAGCGACGCCATCGCCGTGGTGGCGCCGCACATCGCGGCCCATGCCGGCCAATTCCTCCGCCTCGACACCCACCGCCCCGGCGGCGAATTCCGCGATTTCCTCGCCCGCTCCGGCCTCGCTCTGTTCGACGCGGTCACCACGATGTCGCTCCGCCGCGACGCCACCATTGCCGTCCCGCGTATCCGGGACCGCCCGGCCAGCTACGGGGTCGTCAGCCAGGCTTTTGGTTAAGCGGGGAAGCCAGATCATCGCCAATATCAACATCGCGATCGGCGGCGGCATCAACGAGCCGCGCGACGCGCTGCTGACGATCCTCTACGGCCTGCTGACCAACCCGGACCAGCTGGCGGCCGTGCGCGCGGACAACAAATGGCGCGCCGCCTTCGAGGAAGGCGTGCGCTGGGTGGCGCCGATCCAGGCGAGCCCACGCCTGGTG
>NZ_CAFJ01000126.1 GCF_000239795.1 Bradyrhizobium sp. STM 3809
TTTCGCCGCTTTCGACAAACTCATATATCTTGCGAAATGCCTGCTTTATTGGGGTATTCGATATTATCGTTTTTAGGTCGCTTGGAAAGCGCGCGTCCTTATCGTCTAGAGCTCCCTTGGATTGGGCTGCGCTAGGGAGATGAATGTCTCCAATCTGAATAAATCGCAACCTCGATAGCACCGTTTTCCTCGTATCATCCGAGGGGCCTCGAATACCACGGGTTGTCGCTCCTCAAAAGTAGATATTTGCAATGTTCACAACTGCATAGATTGGTTAGGCTAGCCGCAGTGCCCAAGCAATGTAGCTGTCAAGGCCGACCATGAAAACATGTGCGTAGATTGCGCCGACAAGGGGTGGCCTGCATTCCGCTTCTGCAAGAGCTGCAACTGGCATTCGTCGAGAGAATCGAGTTGCCCCCGATGATGGTGGGCCAAATATCAAAATATCCGTGAGTCAGGTTGCTGCGCCGCCGATCTTCGTAATGGCTCGCACAATAGCTGCTATCCTACCTCAACTTCACCCCCAACCCCAGCGGCCCCCGAAACCCGAACCCGTGCCATCGCACGCTCTCCGCATCCACCAGCTCCATCCGCGGAAACCGC
>NZ_CAFJ01000125.1 GCF_000239795.1 Bradyrhizobium sp. STM 3809
CTAGCAGGCGGGCCATGGGTTGCGGCCAGCAGCCCGGCATTCCCCGCGCCCTCTGTTTTCTGGAGGGCCAGACGGATGGATCACTCGGGCGCTACGCGTCGCGAGAACGCGAGGGTATGTGCACATATCGCGAGGTCTGCGAGAGGTGAGGTCATAAGCGGAGCAACGCTTCCACAAACTCGCTGTCATTCCGGGGCGCGCGCAGCGCGAGCCCGGAATCCATACGCCGCAGCAGAACTCGTGGAGTAAGATGGAGCGACCAGCATGCCTCAATCTGCCGCTCGTGGTCATGGATGCCGGGCTCGCGCTGCGCGCCCCGGCATGGGAGGTGAGATGGTGCCCCACTCACGGCCGTCATGCCCGCCAAGGCGGGCATCCACTACGCCGCGGCCTCTCAAGCGATCACGACTGGCGCGGCGTACTGGATCGCCCGGTCAACGCCGGGCGATGACACCGAGTGTGACAGAAGAGAGGACGCTCAACGTAAAGCCGGAAGCGAGCGGAGCACGTCCAGCGACCATCCGTCGTCACAGCAGCTTCGCACTCACGAACAGCGTACGAACCGCATTGGTCGCCTGCACCGTCATGATGGCGTTGTCGGCGGCCGCCTGCAGGGCCGACATCGCCTGGTCGTGCAGCGACTTGAACTCCATCCATTCGACGGCGTTGAGGCTGGTGAGGAACTGATGCGCCTGTCCGACCGTCGAAATCACGACCGGCTTGCCGTTCACCTTGATGTTGAACGTCGTACGCAGACGCGTTTCCGAATGTGCGGGATCAATCATGGGGACCTTCCGGAAGATGCGACCGGCGTCGCCGCCGTGGTCGCGCCGGAGCCGGGCGACGCAACGTCACTCGGTCTTTTGCGCGGTCCGCGTCGGGGTGCCAGCCTCGAGCCCGACGACGACGACGAGTCGGTTGAACTCGCCGTCATCATACGCCTTCAGGAAGCGATCGTAATTCTTGATCGACACGCAGCCGTTCGAATCACCCTCCGGGCCGAGCATATAGGGATGAGTCAGCAAGCCGCTGCGGCCGAGGGTGGTGCCTTCGACCACGTTCATGCGCAGGGCGCGCACGCCATGAAACGGCTTTTCGCGCGGCTTCAGGTCGTAGGTCGCGGGCGGCGTCGCGCCCACCATGCGCTGATTGACGTGCTCGGGGTCGTCGCGCAAATTCCCCATGCCGGAATGCGCCTCGAGCCCGATGCCCGACGGCAGATAGACCATCTTGGCGGTGATGTCGTAGACGGCCGTCTTCTCATAGCCGAGCGCGCCGAGATCGATGCCCGAGCGCACGATGCCGCTGTCGGGGCTGAGAGGCGCGAACTTGGCCGGACTCGGCAACAGGTCCGAGAGCTTTTGCAGGATCGAGCGATCGTCGACCCGGCCGACCGCCTCCGGCGCGCTTGCCGTCACCAGGTTCGTCGGCAGGTTGGCGACCGCCGGCCGCGGTCGCGGCAGCGGCACGCCCGGCGCGGGCATGGTGACGGTGTTGCCCTCGGTCAGCATCGGGCGCCAGTCGCTGTTGTTGGGATCACGCGCATTCGGATCGCGCGCCTCCATGCCCCGCACCAGCGCGGCCCGTGCATCCAGGAGCTGCCGGTCGATGCCGCGCAACGCGAAACGATCGAGCGCCCTGACGGCATCCTTCTCGGAGTAGGCTGTCGCGGAGGCCGAAGCCGGCGCAAAGCGATTCTCGAAGGTCATCGATGGCGGAGCAGGGTCGGAAAGCGCCGCGGTGGTCGCGGGGACCTGCTCGCCGTTGTCGGCGATCCACGCAGCAGCGCCCGCGGCGATCGCAAGTGCGGCGAGCACCAATGCGATCGCTTCGGAGCGCCCGAAGCGGCCTTGCGACAACAGAACGTCTACGCTTGCTTCACTGGAAGCCATCACGTCCCCGATATACCCCCTCTTCGAACACCCGCAGAAGCTGTCCGACCCCAAGGGGTACGATTCGACCCGTCATGACATAGGATGGCAAGAGTGCGGCATAATCTAGACAAACGCCAGCCCGGATTGCTCCGGCGGACGCCGTTCTTGCAGGCCTCGCGGCGGCCCCGCCGCATTCGAGAAAATACGAATTCTGTAGTTGTTTCAGATCATTGGAGACAAAAATGGATGCGGATCCTCACGATCTCGACCGCTTTGTCGACGCACAGAATTCGATTTATTCCCGCGTGACCGCCGAACTTGCCGGGGGCGCCAAGCAAAGCCACTGGATGTGGTTCATCTTTCCCCAGGTCGAGGGGCTCGGCAGCTCGGCGATGGCGCAGCGCTACGCCATCCGCTCGCGCGCCGAGGCAGCGGCCTATCTGGCGCATCCCGTGCTGGGGGCCCGCCTGCGCGAATGCACCCGCCTCGTGCTCGCCATCGAGGGCAAATCGCTGCGCGCCATCCTGGGCTCGCCCGACGACATGAAATTCCGATCCAGCATGACGCTGTTCGATGCGATCAGTCCGAAGGCGAGCTTCGCCGCGGCGCTCGATCGCTATTGCGACGGCGTGCGGGACGCCGCGACCCTGGCGTTTCTGCAATGCGGCACGCAATGACATCGCTCTGCAGATCGCGTCATGGCGGCGTCATCGGTAGCATGCTGATGAGTTGGCCGGCGGCCGCAACCGGATTTCAGGTGATAGTCGCGAGACGCAACTTGATCGCGCCAAGATTTGCGGCTCCGATCTGCCGCATTGTTCCTTCCAGGGAGAGACGCTCATGAAGAAGCTTTTTCTAATCGCCGCGCTCGCGACCTTCGCCGCCGGCTCCGCCTTCGCCGAGGACAGCTGCGAAACCAAGGCCGTCGGCAAGGATGGCAAGGCACTGGCCGGCGCCGCCAAGACCTCGTTCATGAAGAAGTGCATGGCCGAGACCTGCGAGACCAAGGCCGTTGGCTCCGACGGCAAGAAGCTCGCCGGCGCGGCCAAGACCAGCTTCATGAAGAAGTGCGAAGCCGGCGGCTGACGCGCGATCGATAACCCAGGCCCCGCCACGGCGACGCCGGCGGGGCCTGGCAACCATTCCGCAAGTTCCATCGGACGGGAGCGTACCGCAGCCTGTGTTGACATGGTATGTTGTCAGTCGATCCCCACATCGAGCTGCTCATGCCCTGTGACGACTTCCTGATTTCCAGACGCAACGAGGCCTGCAGAGCGTGAGTTCCGAGGAGATCGACACGCTCCGCCGGCGACTGCAGGAGCTCGAGAGCGAGAATGCCCGCCTGCAGGCGCTGTTCGCAGCCGATGCCGGCAGGCGCGCGCGGGCCGAAACGGCACTGGCCGAAAGCGAGGAGCGCTATCGGACGCTGTTCAATTCGATCGATGAAGGCTTCTGCATCATCGAGTTCTTCGACGGTCCGCACGGCCCCTTGAGCGACTACATCCATGTCGAGGCCAACCCGGCCTATGCGCTGCACGCTGGCATCCCCAATGTGGTGGGTCAGAAGGTGCGCGAGATGGTGCCGGACGAAGCCGACGGCTGGGTCGAGCTTTACGGCGAGGTGCTGCGCACCGGCGAGCCGATCCGGTTCGAGCGCGAGCTGGTCGCCACCGGCCGCCATCTCGAGCTCGCCGCGTTCCGCGTCGAGCCGGCGACGCGGCGCCAGGTCGCGGTGCTGTTCCAGGACATCACCCCTCGCAAGCGCGCCGAGGCGGCGTTGCAGGAGATCAACGACACGCTGGAGGCGCGCGTCGTCGCCGCCTTGGCCGAGCGCAAGCTGCTCGCCGACATCGTCGAAGGCACCAACGCTTTCGTGCAGGTCGTCGACACGCAGTTCCGCCTGATCGCCGTCAACAGCGCCGCCGTGCAGGAGTTCGTCCGCATCTTCGGCGTCCACCCCAAGGTCGGCGATCACCTCCTGGAGCTGTTCAAGGATCTTCCCGAGCATCGCGAAGCGGTTCGCGCCGTGTGGTCGCGCGCGCTCGAGGGCGAGGAGTTCGTCGAGGTCGGAGAGTTCGGCGATGCGGCTCGCGGCCGCCGCTTCTACGAGCTGCGCTTCTCGGTGCTGCGCGACGCCAGGGGTGAGCAGATCGGCGCCTATCAGTTCGCCTATGACGTGACCGAGCGGCTGCGCGAGCAGGCCCGGCTGCGCGAGGCCGAGGAGGCGCTGCGCCAGTCGCAGAAGATGGAGGCCGTGGGCCAGCTGACGGGCGGCATCGCGCACGACTTCAACAATCTGCTGACCGGCATCATGGGCTCGCTGGAAATGCTGCAGACGCGGCTCCGCCAGGGCCGCTTCAGCGAGGTCGATCGCTACGTCGGCGCCGCCCAGGGCGCTTCGAAACGCGCGGCCGCGCTGACCCATCGCCTGCTCGCCTTCTCGCGCCGGCAGACGCTCGACCCGAAGCCGACCGACGTCAACCGGCTGGTGATGGGCATGGAGGAGCTGGTTCGCCGGACCGTCGGTCCGCAGATCCATCTGGAGGTCGTGACCGCGGGCGGGCTGTGGCCGGCCCTGATCGACTCATCGCAGCTCGAGAGCGCCCTGCTCAATCTCTGCATCAATGCCCGCGACGCGATGCCCGAGGGCGGCCGGATCACCATCGAGACCGCCAACAAATGGCTCGATGACCGCGCCGCGCGCGAGCGCGACCTGCCGCCCGGCCAATACATCTCGCTGTGCGTCACCGATACCGGCACGGGCATGACGCCCGACGTGATCGAGCACGCCTTCGATCCGTTCTTCACGACCAAGCCGATCGGCCAGGGCACCGGCCTCGGGCTGTCGATGGTCTACGGCTTCGCGCGGCAGTCCGGCGGACAGGTGCGGATCTATTCCGAGGTCGGCCAGGGCACCACGATGTGCCTCTATTTCCCGCGGCACTATGTTGGCGAGGCCGAAGCTGCGGATCCAGCCCGAGCCAGCACTGCGATGTCGGCGCGGACGGGTCAGACCATCCTCGTCGTCGATGACGAGCCGACCGTGCGCATGCTGGTGGTGGAGGTGCTCGACGAGCGCGGCTATGCCGTGATCGAGGCCAAGGACGGCCCCACCGGCCTCGCCGCCCTGCAGTCGATCGCGCAGATCGATCTCTTGATCACCGATGTCGGCCTGCCCGGTGGCATGAACGGCCGCCAGCTCGCCGACGCCGCGCGCGCGACACGACGGGATCTGAAGGTGCTGTTCATCACCGGCTATGCCGAGAATGCGATCCTCGGCAACGGCCAGCTCGCGCCGGGCATGCAGGTGCTGACCAAACCGTTCGACGTCGAGGCGCTGGCTGGCCGGGTCACCGAAATGATCGGAACCTGAGGAGGAGAACGGTCACGCGATTGAGCCCAACGGTATTGAACCCAAGGGAACTCGGAGCACACCACTGCATGCCGCCCGCTTCGACGGGCTCATGCGAGATCGCCATGCTCACCGCCTCCGCCCTGCTCTGGACCCGCATCGCCGCCGGCATTTTCGGCTTTCTGGCCCTGAATGCAGGCTACGGAGTTTGGCTCCAGCGCAGGAAAACCAGCGGCGGGCGCAACTGGCCGGTCGTCGAGGGCGAGGTGGTGACGTCCGAGGTCTTGGTCGCCGCGACGCATTGGTCGGCCGATGATACCGACGCCAAGCCGGACATCCGCTACCGCTATGAGGTGCTCGGCAAGAGCTACGAGGGCCACCGCATCCGCTTCGCCAGCCCGGGCGGCGTCACCCGCCTGCAGGCCGACGAGCTCACCGGCAAATATCCGAAGGGCGCGAGGGTGCGCGTCTTCTACGACCCGAAGCGCCCGTCGCAGTCGGTCCTCGAACCGGCCAATATCAGCGGCACGGCGGCGCTGATCGCGCCGTTCGTGGTGCTGTTGGCCGTCACCGCCGTGCTGGTCGCGCATGCGCTGGCCGGCAAGGTGCTGACGACCGAAGCCGGGGTGCCGCTGTTCGCCTTCCTGATGCCGTTCGCTTTGTTCGGCTTCGGCGCCGTCGCGCTCGCATCTTATTGGAAGCTCCGTCAGGAGCGCCTGGCGAGCCGGTCCTGGCCGACCACGCCGGGGAAGATCACGCGCTCCGGCGTGACGGTCGAGATCACGCGGCGAGAGAACGATCGCGGCCGCGAGGTCGAGGAGGAGCGCTTCCGTGTCGCGATCGAATACGGCTATGCCGTCGGCGCGCGCAGCTTCCACAGCACGCATTGGAATTGGGGCTGGACGGCGCTGTACTCCGACAGGGCGAGCGCCGAAGCCGTCGCCGCCAAATACCCGATCAATAGCGACGTGACCGTCTTCTATGATCCGGCCCAGCCCGAGACGGCCGTACTCGATCCGGCGAACAAGAGCGGCGCCGCGGCCCCGCTATGGGTTGGCATCGTCCTGGTCGCAATCGGTGCGCTATTCCTGTTCGTCTTCACCCATATCGAGATGAGCTAGGCTAATGGGTGTCCTCTGCACAGGTGAGTATCGGCACATGGCCCGCGGCACCAGGCCGACGCGCGCCGCGCGTCTCGTCCTTCTCCTGGCGGTGCTCGCGATGCTGGGGGTTGCACCAGCGTCCGCCGCCCAACCGGAGACCGTCTACTTCCCGAGCGCCGATGGCCGCACCGAGCTGACGGGCTATCTGTTCAAGCCGCAAGGGGCGGGCCCCTTTCCGGCGATCATCATGCTTCACGGGCGAGGCGGCCCCTACTCGTCCAATGTCAACGCGGACTGCACGCTGGTATCGCGCGCGGTGCCGGCATCGCCGTGCAACGCCGGCACGCTGTCGAAGCGGCACATCATGTGGGGCGACTACTGGGCGGAGCGCGGCTACATCGCGCTGCTGCCCGACAGCTTCGGTCCGCGCGGCAAGGCGCATGGCTTCGGGCGCTTCACGCATGACGATCCGGAGCGCGCCGATGTCAACGAGCGGACCGTGCGGCCGCTCGATGCCGAGGGCGCGCTCGCTTATCTCCGCCAGCGCCGCGACGTCGCAGCGGAGCGCATCGTGCTGCAGGGCTGGTCCAACGGCGGCAGCACGGTGCTGAACGTGCTGCTGCGCGAGGGGCTGCAATCGTCCTTCCGCGGCGCGCTCATCTTCTATCCCGGCTGCGGCGAAAGCTCGCTGCTCGGTCCGACGCTCAAAACCCGTGTCCCGGTCCAGCTTTTTCTCGCCGCTGACGACGAGGAGGTCTCGCCGTCGCTCTGCAACGCCATGGCCGAGCGCTCGCGGCAGGCTGGCGTGGCGATCGATACGACGATCTATCCCGGCGCGACCCACGGCTTCGACGAGCCCTCGGCCAGCCGCCAGGCCACTCCCGGCAACGGTCCGGCGATGGACGACACGCTGCGGCGTGCCGCCCCGCTCGTGTTCGAATGGTTGAGACGGTGACCGGCCGCTGCCGCCGCGCGATCAGCTGCGAAGACCGGGCGCCTCGTGGCCGCTGCGGGCGACATACTCGGTGTAGCCGCCGCCATACTGGTGCAGCCCGTCGGGCGTCAGCTCGAGTACCCGGTTCGACAGCGCCGCCAGGAAATGCCGGTCGTGCGAGACGAACAGCATGGTGCCCTCGAAGTTCGACAGCGCCTCGATCAGCATCTGCTTGGTCGCCATGTCCAGGTGGTTGGTCGGCTCGTCCAGCACCAGGAAGTTCGGCGGATCGTAGAGCATCTTGGCCATCACCAGCCGCGCCTTCTCGCCGCCCGACAGCACCCGGCAGCGCTTCTCGACGTCATCGCCCGAGAAGCCGAAGCAGCCGGCCAGCGCGCGCAGCGAGCCTTGGCCGGCCTGCGGAAAGGAATGCTCCAGCGACTCGAACACGGTGTCGTCGCCGTCGAGCAGGTCCATCGCATGCTGCGCGAAGTAACCCATCTTGACGCTGCCGCCGATCGTCACCGAGCCGTCATCGGGCTCCGCGGTGCCGGCGACGAGCTTCAGCAAGGTCGACTTGCCCGCGCCGTTGACGCCCATCACGCACCAGCGCTCGCGGCGCCGGATCATGAAGTCGAGCCCTTCATAGATGCGGCGGCTGCCGTAGCTCTTCGACACCTTCTTCAGCGCCACGACATCCTCGCCCGACCGCGGCGCCGGCAGGAAGTCGAACGCCACGGTCTGGCGGCGCTTGGGCGGCTCGACGCGCTCGATCTTGTCGAGCTTCTTGACCCGGCTCTGCACCTGCGCCGCATGCGAGGCCCGCGCCTTGAAGCGCTCGATGAACTTGATCTCCTTGGCGAGCATCGCCTGCTGGCGCTCATATTGCGCCTGCTGCTGCTTCTCGTTCAGCGCCCGCTGCTGCTCGTAGAAATCGTAATCGCCCGAATAGGTCGTCAGCTGGCCGGCGTCGATCTCGATGACCTTGTTGATGATCCGGTTGATGAACTCGCGGTCGTGGGAGGTCATCAGCAGCGCCCCCTCGTAGCCTTTCAGGAAATGCTCGAGCCAGATCAGGCTTTCGAGGTCGAGATGGTTCGACGGCTCGTCGAGCAGCATGACGTCGGGGCGCATCAGCAGGATACGCGCCAGCGCGACGCGCATCTTCCAGCCGCCGGACAAGAGCCCGACGTCCTTGTCCATCATCTCCTCGGAGAAGCCGAGGCCGGCCAGCGCCTCGCGGGCGCGACTGTCGAGCGCGTAGCCGTCGAGCTCCTCGAACCGGGCCAGCACCTCGCCATAACGCGCGATGATCTCGTCCATTTCGTCGGCGCGGTCCGGATCGGCCATCGCGGCCTCGAGCTCCTTGAGCTCGGCGGCGACCGACGACACCGGACCGGCGCCGTCCATGACCTCGGCCACGGCGCTGCGGCCGGACATCTCGCCGACGTCCTGGTTGAAATAGCCGATGGAGATGCCGCGATCGGTGGAGACCTGGCCCTCGTCCGGCTGCTCGCGACCCGAGATCATCCGGAACAACGTCGTCTTGCCGGCGCCGTTCGGGCCGACCAGCCCGATCTTCTCCCCGCGCTGGAGGGCGGCAGAGGCCTCAATGAACAGGATCTGGTGGCCGACTTGCTTGCTGATGTTGTCGAGGCGGATCATGAGAACTCAGGCGGTGGACGGGTTGCCGCCGCTCTTAGTCGATGCGCGCCGCCGGTGGAAGGCGCAATTTTGCACCGCAACTCGCGCTCCTGGGCGCGGTCAGCGGCCCGGCGGCCGGAAATCCTGGTTGCCGAACGGCCTGTCGGTCGGGATGCGGATCGCCACATAGCCGCGCTCCATCGTCGCGTGGCAGGCGTTGCAGCCCGAGGTCAGCTCGGTCACGGCCGAGGCGAAGCGCTTGTTGTCCTTGGCAGCGATCGCATCGGAAATCGACTGAATCGGCTGGCTCAGGGTGGTGACGTTGTCGACAGGCAGCCCCGAATAGAAGCTCGCCGCATCGGCGAGGCTCTGCTTGAGCTGCGCCAGCTCGTAGGCGGCGAGGTCCCAGTTCTTCGCCTGTCCGGCGAACCACAGCTTGGCGTGCCTCACCTGAACCAGGTTCATGATGTCGCCGAGCCGCGGCAGATACTGGTCGGCGTTGGACGGCACAGGCGCGACCACCAGCGAGAGCGCCGTTCCGGCGAACACGGTGCCAACCAGCAATTTGCGATAGTTCATCCGACACTCCGCTTCCAAGATCTGTCTCTCGGCCGTCCAAGCGACACATACCGCCGCGGTCGAGGGCCGGACTTGCGATCGATCAAGATGGACTTGGGGAGTTCGCAGCAGACGCAGCGTGCTCACAAACGAATGATCCGCCGGAGCGGCTGCTCCGGCGGATCATCACGTCAGCCCCGGCCCCGGGGTGTTGTGTTCGGCGTCTCAGGCTGCGGCTTTCGCGCCGGTCGGAACCGTCGCGATCGTCTTCAGGACCTGAGACGCGATCTGGTAGGGGTCGCCCTGCGAGTTCGGACGGCGGTCTTCCAGATAGCCCTTGTAGGCGTTGTTGACGAACGAGTGCGGCACGCGGATCGAGGCACCACGGTCGGCAACACCCCAGCTGAAGGTGTCGATCGAGGCGGTCTCGTGCTTGCCGGTCAGACGCATGTGGTTGTCCGGACCGTACACGGCGATGTGGTCGGCACGGGCCTCCTTGAAGGCGTCCATGAGCTTCTCGAAGTACTCCTTGCCGCCGACTTCGCGCATGTACTTGGTCGAGAAGTTGCAGTGCATGCCCGAGCCGTTCCAGTCGGTGTCACCGAGCGGCTTGCAGTGGAACTCGATGTCGATGCCGTACTTCTCGGTGAGACGCAGCATCAGGTAGCGGGCCATCCACATCTGGTCGGCCGCGGTGCGCGAGCCCTTACCGAACACCTGGAATTCCCACTGGCCCTTCGCCACCTCGGCGTTGATGCCTTCGTGGTTGATGCCGGCCGCGAGGCAGAGGTCGAGATGCTCCTCGACGATCTTGCGGGCGACATCGCCGACGTTCTTGAACCCGACGCCGGTGTAGTACGGACCTTGCGGAGCCGGATAGCCATACTCGGGGAAGCCGAGCGGACGGCCGTCCTTGTAGAAGAAGTACTCCTGCTCGAAACCGAACCATGCATCCGGATCGTCCAGGATGGTGGCGCGGGCGTTCGACGGATGCGGGGTCTTGCCGTCCGGCATCATGACTTCGCACATCACCAGCACGCCATTGGTGCGGGCGGCGTCGGGATACACGGCGACCGGCTTCAGCACGCAGTCGGAGCTATGGCCTTCGGCCTGCATCGTCGACGAGCCGTCGAAGCCCCAAAGAGGCAGCTGTTCCAGGGTCGGGAAGGAGGAAAATTCCTTGATCTGTGTCTTGCCGCGCAAATTCGGCACCGGCTTGTAGCCGTCGAGCCAGATGTACTCGAGCTTGTATTTCGTCATTGAGCCTCTCTGTCTTATCGAAAGGTGGGAGCCCAGCAATCGAAGGCTCCCCGCTTACCCGGCCACGATCGGCCAGCGCACTCTTAAGCAGGGAACGTGCCAAGTCCCGCGACGTCCCGCCGCATCCGACCGCGCCGATTCCGTCACTCCGGGATGGAACTCGCTCGGTGTCCAGGTGCGGCAAAGCAGCGCGCCCGGGATTGCACGGAGCGCATGGCCGGACGTTTCGTGCGCCCAAAACCCGCTTGATTTCTTGGCATTTGCGGCGCCGCGCAAAACGGCGCGCGCAACAGCTCAGCAGTTCCCGGACATTTTCGAAAAGCTTTGGCCCAGGCCGTCGCAACCTTCGATCGGGCCCAAGCGTTAATCACCCCAACGTTGCTTCGCAGGAGGCAGAACGGCATTTGCCTTCAAAATGCGCAGCTTGTGATTTCGTTTTGATCATATTGCATTGCTGGGGGCAGCCGCCGATATCGAAGTTGTAACCACCCGAGAACGAGTCGGGCGCACCATGGGTTGTGATCCGACGGGAAGGAGAATGCGATGGACACGAACGTGAAGGAGGGATCCGCCAGGATCTATCAATTCCCACGCGGCGGACGGGCAAGCCTTGCACCGCGTCTTGGCGAGACGCGGCAGATCGCTCCGTCCTTGCAGCCCACCATCTGCAGCGGCAGCTGGTATCATGACGAGGCGATCCAGGAAGCCAAACCGGCGTGGGATCGCTGATGTCGACAAGTCCGATGACGAACCTGGCGCGCTGCTGCTGAAGGGTCGGACCGATGAGGTTCCGGCCCTTTTGCTTTCCTGCGCCACTCGGTCAGAGTGTCTCGCACACCGTCGCTGGACGCCGGGCATGGCGGATCAAGGTGCGGCCGTCCTTGGTGATCGTCAGCATCACGCCCGCCCCTGAGTAGCGACGTCCAGACAGCGCGAGTCTCCGGGCCAGCGTCACCTCGCCGCCGTCGATCTGCAGGAAGGCACGCGCGTCCTGCGGATAGAATCCGACGATGAAGTGCGTGCCGTCTGCGCAGCGATAGCTGGCGACGGACTGAGCGCGACCGGACTCGATCGCAGCCAAAAGTCCGATCGCCATCCAAATGGCCGAGATCACCGACGTCCAGATCAACCGCATCGCATTCCCCCGTCCGATCCTTATAGTGCGGCCGGAGACCGGGAAACCGCCACGGAGCGGGTTTCACACAGGCCCGCTGATGACCTACATTCGGCTCATGTCCAATGTCCCGCTGTCTCACCCTGCCCGCCACCTCGGCCTCCAAGGCGCCAGCAACTTCAGGGATCTCGGCGGATATCCCAGCCGCGACGGGCGCCACGTGCGCTGGCGCCAGATCTTCCGCTCCAACCATCTCGGCCGGCTGACGGAAGCGGACGCGGCGGCCGTCCGCCAGCTCGGCGTCCGCACCGCCCTCGACTTCCGCGGCAGCGAGGAACGGACTGCCGGGCTCTGCGCCATCGCCGAGATCAGCGTCCACAGCCTGCCGATCGAGCCGAGCGTCGTCCCCGCCCTGCGCGAGCGCTGGGCAATGGGACGACTGACGGCGGATGATGCCCTGGAGCGGATGCGCGACTCCTATCGCAACTACATCCGCCGCCACACGCCGCGCTTTCGCGCGCTGTTCGATCACCTGCTCGGCGACCACGCGCCGCTGGTGATCCATTGCACGGCCGGCAAGGACCGCACCGGTGTCGCCTGCGCGCTCGTGCTTGCCGCGCTCGACGTGGACGACGACATCATCCTGGGCGACTACCTGCTCACCAATCAGTACTTCCGGCGTGATGCAGCTGCGCATTCCGAGCTTCCGCAGGACGTGCTCGAGGCCATCGGGACGGTGCACGCATCGTTCCTGGCAGCCGCCCTCGAGACGGTGCGCGAAGAGTATGGAGACCTCGAAGCCTATCTGCGCGATGGGCTGGGCATCGACGGAGCCGCCCGGACCACCCTGCAACGGCGTTACCTCACCGCGTGAGGTCAGTCCGGCAGCTTGGTCCGTTGCACCGAGACCACCCGCGCCGCGGCCGAGGACTTGATCGTCTTGACGATGAGCTCGACACGGAAGCCGAATGCCGGCTCCTCGCTTTTCGGGATGAACAGGATCGCCGCGAAGCCGAGGCGACCGTCATTATCGAGCTTGACGGGGAGATCCTCGCGGACTCGAAACACCCGCCCTTTCGCGGCCGGCGTCGATATCTTTGCCCGCACGGCTCGCTCGACCAGGTCATGCAGATCCAGGATGACGGTGTCGGCATCGCCGACGGCGTAAAAGCGAAACGAGTCGGTGTCCCAGCGGCTGTTCGCGACCTCGACGACCGTGCGGCTGTCGGGTGACCATGCCGCAAGCAGATCATAGCGATTGGCCCGCATCTCGCCGGTGGCCCAATAGGTGCCGCCGAGCCGGCCGAGCACGGTGCCCTCCGGCAGCCTGACCAGCACATTCTCGACTTCGCCAGCAGGCTCGGCCTGCGCTGCCGGCAAACCTGCCGCGGTGCGCCAGCCAAAGGCGAGCTTCCCGGACGGCGAAATCGTCTCAGGAAAAACGCGGAGCGCCTCCTTGCCATCGCCGCAGACGAAGCCTCGTTGCGGGTCCGGCACGCAGCCAGCCCGGGCTGCTGTGCAAGGGGCAAGCGCAAGCAGGCTGACAATGGCGACGATCAGAGCCCGATTCATGGTGGCCATGTTAGCCGTGGCAATCGTGCAACGCACGCCGCATCTCGCGCGATCGGGCTCGCACGACCCGTGTTCGTGCGACCGACTCAAGCCGCTTCGATATCGGCACTCTCGGCGGCTTCCAACGCATCGAGATCGGCGATGACCTCCTCGAACGCGGAAATCGCCTGCTGCACGGCCGCAATCTGCATCAGCTCCCAGCCACTGACCGGGCCATTACGGTTCTGCAAGGCGACCACGAGGTCGCGCCGCTGCTCTTTCAACTGCACCAGCGGCAAACCATGGTCCGGCAGATGTCTCATCATGACAAAGCTCCAACGCCCGATAGGTGGCATTGGACAAAGCTAGCCGGTCACGCTGGTGATCGGCTTACGAAACTCCGGCAAATTTTATCGATCCGCCAGCTGCGCCGGACTCGCCATCATGGCGCCGGCAAGGACCTCGCTCAGCTTCGCCGTCGCGGCTTCGCTCATATGCAGGCGGTCCCCATGACCGTCATCCAGATCTGACAGCAACACGCCCGCGTCGCACCAGCCCTTCATCAGTCCCCAGCGTCCGAACAGATTGACACCTGCCTCGGAGGTGACCTGCTCGATCCGCCGCTGCATGTCGCCGGCGCGCTCCAGCCGGTCGGGCCTGCCGACGATCGCAAACGTGTATTGCAGGTCCATGACGATCACGTCGACCTCCAGCCGGGCCAGCCAGCCGAGACCGACGCGAAGCGCCGTCTCCACCTCGTCGAAGCTGGTGGTCTCATAGCGGTAGACCGCGTTGGCGCCGATCTGCCAGATCACCAGCGACGGCTGTTCGGCGATCACGTCCGGCTCGAACCTCGACAGCTCCTCGGGAGCCTCCTGTCCGGAGATGCCGCGATTGATGACATCGATCAGACGGCCGAAATTGGCTTTGCTCAGCTTCTGCTCGAGCCGCGCCGGAAATGCCACGATGTCATTGGTGCCCGCGGTCTAGGATGAGCCGAGCGCCACCACGCGAGTCTTGCGCTGCGCCGTGAGACTCTGGCGGAAACGGCTGAGTGGATGACGAAACGTGACGGAAATGTCCGGAAAACTGACCGAGTTTGTCGTGGTCATGGTCACCTCGGGCGAACCACGTTGTGTGATCGCCATTCCATGCCGCGGCTGCACCGCCATTGCAACTCAACGGCTTGGCCATAGTATAACAGGTGACGCTGTGGGGCGCGTGAACGGGGATCAGGGACGGAATGAACGGAGCTGTGATTGTCATTACGGGGGCGCAGGGAGCGCTCGGGCGCAGCGTTGCCGATCTGGCGCTGGCACGCGGCGCGCATGTCGCCGGGATCGATCATGCTCAGGCCGAAATCCCCGCCAGCGACGACCGCATCGAGCTCGGCGGCGTCGACCTGTCCGATCCCGAGCAGGCCAAGGTCGCAATCGACTCGGTGGCCGCGCATTTCGGCACCCTGGACGCCCTGATCAACATCGCCGGCGCGTTTGCGTTCGAGAATGCCGCCGACGGCGACGACAGCGTGTGGGAAAGGATGCACGCGCGCAACCTGATGACGGCGCTGCACGCCTCCCGCGCCGCGATCCCGCATCTGGTTCGCTCCAGCACCGGCCGGATCGTCAATATCGGCGCCATGGGCGCGCTCCAGGCCGGCGCCGGCATGGGGCCATATGCCGCGTCGAAGTCGGGCGTCCATCGCCTGACGGAGGCGCTGGCGGCGGAATGGAAGGGCAAGATCACCGTCAACGCGGTGCTGCCCTCCACGATCGACACGCCGGCCAACCGCGCCAGCATGCCGAAGGCCGATTTCGACAAATGGGTGACCCCGCAGGAACTCGCGGAGGTGATCCTGTTCCTGGCCAGCGATGCTGCAAGCGGCGTCACCGGCGCCTTGATACCGGTCGCGGGTCGCATGTAGCGGCGCGAGCGGTCACGATCCCGAGTTGGCGCTGACATCCTGCGGCGCATGGGGCTAGACTCACCTGCCTGAGTCGCAACGATGGACGGCCCTTGGAAACCGCGCTGTATCTTCCCGTCAAACGCTTCCTCGAAAAGCTGGGCTTTTCGGCCAAGGGAGAAGTCGGCGGCTGCGACGTGGTGGCGCTGAAGGGCGATGATCCGCCGATCGTCGTCATCTGCGAGCTAAAGCAGGCCTTCAACCTCGAACTGCTGCTGCAGGCCGTCGATCGCGCCGGCGCGTGCGACGAGGTGTGGGTCGCCGCCAGCCTGTCGGTCCGCGGCAAGGGACGCGAGAGCGATGCGCGCTACCGCAATCTCTGCCGCCGGCTCGGCTTCGGCATGCTGGGCGTGACCGCCAGCGGACAAGTCGAGGTACTGGTGCCGCCGCCGACGACAGCGCCGCGCAAGAATCCGAAGAAGCGATCGCGCCTCGTCATCGAGCACCAGAAGCGCAAGGGCGACCCGGCCGCTGGCGGCTCGACCCGAGCGCCGATCATGACCGCGTATCGGCAGCAGGCGCTCGCCTGCGCCTCGGCGCTGTCAGCCGGCCCCAAACGCGTCCGCGAGCTGCGCCCGCAGATTCCGGATGCCGCGAAAATCCTTCAGCGCAACGTCTATGGCTGGTTCGACCGGGCCGAGCGCGGCGTCTACACCCTCACGACAGCCGGGCACGCGGCCTTGCGCCGCTGGCCCCAGGATATCCACATGACGACGGCACCGTTGCCGGATCGCGACATGGTGAATGCATAGCTGGCCTGCCACGCGGAATTCATATTGCAATGCAACAATCCTGCTTCTAGGTATCCGGGACGATTCACGAGGCCCCCATGAGCGAAGATTGGAACACCAAGTACGGTCCGCGTCGCGTCAGGCGTGATCCCCCGACTCTGGAGGAGGCGATCTTCGCGGCATCCGGCATCACCGACGACGTCCAGGCCCAGGCCGAGATCGCGTCGGCCCTGATGGGCCTGCCGCTCGAGCAGGTGCTGCCCGAGGTCAAGAAGGCCGTGCGCGTCGCCGCGCGCACCAACACCCGCGTCATCACCGCCGATCAGGGCACGCAGCAGCGCGCTGTCGTGGTCGAGCGCCGCACCGTGCGTCGCTTCAACTTCGACAAGCGGACCGCCTGAGCAGCGTCGGCACGCGCGCCGACAGGCCGACCTCAAGCAGATCAAACGAGAAGGCGCGGCAGCCGATCGCTGTCGCGCCTTCTCGTTTGTGAATGGCGGCGCGCCTCAGGCGGCGCGCTTGTCGCCATACATGCGCGTCATCAGCTTCCAGCACGCGCGATTCAGGTTGAAGAACGCCCGCGCCGCCGCGATCGGCGTGTCGATCACCAGCTTCGCCAGTTCGTCCTGAGGCTGCCGGCTCAGATCGATCGTGCCGGTCGATTCGCCGTGACGGAACGCCAGATGCGCACCGAACTTGGCCGCCAGCGCCCGCATCGCGTGGTTCTGCGAGCCCGTCGTCACGCGCAGCTCGCGATAGCCCTTCCAGCGCGCTTCCGAGATCACCCGCTCGAACAGCAGGCTGCCGACGCCACGGCGGCGCACGCAGGATTCGACGCTGAAGGCGATCTCGGGAAACCCATCCTCGGACTGCTCCGGTGGATGCAGCTCGGCGGCGCCGCGCACCACGCCGTTTTCCATGTAGGCGACGACGATCGTGCCATCGGCCGCGCAGCGGGCTGCGTAGCGTTCGATGAAACTGTCATCGAGATAACCGTTGAATCGATCATGCCGGCTGTCGGGATCGAGCCGCAGCAGATGATCGCGCAGCAGCGGCAGTTCCTCGTGCTGGCTGAGCGTCCGCACATAGCCGAAGCCCGGCCGGGGACGAAAATGATTGACCTGTGACACTGCCAAAGACTCCTCTTCGAAGCCCTCGCGCACAGACGTCTTTCCCTAGACAGACGCTATATTGTGCATCGCACCATTCATTGCAAGCCCCGCGCTCTACGGGGAGCACATGCCGCCATGCACCGATCGCGTGAGTTGATGAATCGTTCGTGTACGAATCATCACAGCACGAGCTGCGTCTGGGTCACGATCGCCACCAGCCTACCGTCTTCGGTCTCGATCCGGGTCTGCCAGACCTGAGTACGGCGGCCGCGATGCACGGGGGTGGCCGTCGCGATGACGACGCTGCCCTCCTTGGCGCCGCCGATGAAGTTGGTCTTGCTCTCGATGGTCGTGGTGCCCTTGGCTCCCTCCGGCAGGTTGATCACCGTCGCGGCGGCACCGACCGAATCGGCCAGCGCCATCACCGCGCCGCCATGGATCGTGTGGTGCAGCGTGCAGAGATCGGGGCGCACCTGCATCTGCGCCACGACGCGCTCCGCGTCCGCCGCGATGAACGTGACACCCTTCAGTTCCGCAAACGGCATCCTCAGCGAGTTGATCTTCTCGAGCGGCGTCATGCCCCCTCCCCTCATTGCGCGACACGTCTGCGCGTGCCTCTGCATCTGGATGCGTGATCAACATCCAAGGCAATGACCGGCGAGGTCATTGCCTTCGGTCCGGACGTCACCGATCAGGCCTTCTCGACACCGCACCATTCGGCGATGAACAGCGCCATGGTCTTGGTGACCTGGCGCAGCGAGTCGAGCTCGACATATTCGTTGAAGCCGTGCATCGCCGCGCCGGTCGCGCCGAAGCAGAGGCTCGGGATGTTGTAGTTGAGGCCGTAGAACCGCGTATCGGTCAGCGCGGTGAAGACCAGATCCTGCACCTCGCCGCCATAGACCGCATTGAACGCCTTGCCGAACGCCGCTTCCGGCTCGGCGGAGTTGGTCAGCTCATAGCCTTCCGACAGGAAGCCGGACCACTCGATGACGGGCGGGTTGTTGGACAGGAAGCGGTGATCGCGCGAGGCCGCGGCGACGCAGGCGAGGATCTCGTTCTGGCAGTCCTTGACCGACCAGCCCGGCAGGATCGCGATGCGGCAATCGACGTCGCACCAGGCCGGTACGCTCGAGGCCCAGTCGCCGCCCTTGATGATGCCGGGATTGAAGTTGATCGGATGATTGAGCGTCTTGAAATGCCGGTCGCTCTTGGCGCGCTCGTTCCAGTCGGCCTCCAGCTTCTCCAGCGCGTGGATGAGATGATACGTCGCCTGGATCGCGTTGGCGCCGATGCCGGCTTCGAACACATGGGCCGGAAAGCCGCGCACCTTGATCCGGAACCAGATCACGCCGACCTGCGAGCGCACCATCTTGCCGCTGGTCGGTTCCGGGATGAAGCAGGCATCGGCGCGGTAGCCGCGCTGCAGCGTCGACAGCGCGCCGACGCCGGTGCTCTCCTCCTCGATGACGGACTGCAGGTGAATGCGCGCGGTCGGCTTGTAGCCGGCGGCCCCGATGGCATCGAGCGCATAGAGCGCGCCGATCGTGCCGGACTTCATGTCGCAGGCGCCGCGGCCGTACATCCGGCCATTGCGGATGACCGGTGAGAACGGCGGCGTCTCCCACATGTCCAGCGGACCGGCCGGCACCACGTCGCAATGCCCCTGGAGGATCAGCGAGCGTCCCGCCGACGTCGCCGGCCGATAGGTTCCGACCACGCTGCGCGCCTTCGAGAAGTCGTGCTCGATCGGGCCGTAGCCGCGCATCTCCTTGAGCTCGTCCAGTTCGATGTGCCAGTCATCGACCTCGTAGCCGCGCGCGCGCAAGAGATCGCCGAACATGTCCTGGCAGGGCCCCTCGGCGCCGCGGGTGGAGGGAATCGCGACGAAGTCCCTCGTGGTTTCGAGCTGGCGGTCAAAGGCGGCGTCGACCGCGTCGACGATTCGTTGCGTGATATCCTCGGTCATCATGCCCGTTCAGGTTCCAATGGCTGACGACTCAACAAATCACACTCCGATGCATAAGTGCACCGGATTCGCCACTGCTTTCAGAATCGCAGACCCCACCGTACATTTGAGCATGCCCGCAATGACGGGATCATATTTGAACTGTCCTTGGAATTTTTCACATGTCGGATCCTCGCAACATCCTTTATTTCCTTCTCGGGATCATCGCTGTTGCCTTCGTCGTGCTGGGCTACAATTTCTATCACGCCCAGCGACAGACCGAGGGCGCGCAGTTCAATAGCGGGCCGACAACATCGGGCCGAGCGGATTGACCATCGAAAGCAAGTGATGCGTTTTCAGATCTCGTCGTCGTCTGCTGCTGCCGCAGCTCTCATCGGCAGCGTATCCGCCCTCCTCCTGGTCGCCGCGCCGGCCCACGCGCAATATGTCGGACGCGAGCAGGACATCACGGATCTCCGGCTCGGTCAGCGGGTCCAGGTCGACGACGGCACCTGCCCGGCCGGCCAGGTCAAGGAAGTGCTGGGATCCAAGATGTCGGAAAACGGCATCGTCCGCACCGTCTCATGCGTGCCGCGCTTCGGACCGAAGAAGAAGTAGTCGCCCCGCCGGCTGAAGCCGTTCAGGTCGAGCCGCCGGCATGATCATGAATCGTGAGCTCGGTCACATCAGACCGTCGGCGTGACCCGGCGCACATTCCCCGACAGTCGATAGCAGCGATCCTCTCCCCGCAATTCGGATCGATCGGCGACCCGCGCTCTGCGCGCGACATCGCCAAAGCGGAGAGAGACCATGAGCAGCTTCGATAACAACGGATTCAATCAGGATGGCGGCTTCGGCCAGCAGGTCGGAGACGGCGTGTCGTCGGGTCTTGCGGCAGCAGGGACGGCCATCGGCGGCGACGCCGGGGCCGCCCTGTCGTCAGCCGGCGATACGATCGGTCACCTCGCGGGCGATGTTGCAGGCATCGCCGGCGGCGGCGATGGCGCGCTCGGCGCCGGCGGCGACGTGCTCCAGACCATCGGTGACCTCGCCGGCGGTGATGTCGGGGACGTGCTGACCGCGGTCGGCGACGTGCTGCAGGGCGGCACCGAGGGCCTCGGCGACAAGGCCGGCGACGCGATCGGGTCAGCCATCGGCGATCTTGGCCACGCCATCGGCGGCGACGTCGGGGATGCCATCGGCGGCGCCGCAGATGTCATCGGCGATGTCGCCGGCGATGTCATCGGTGGCGCGCTGGGCGCCCTGACCGGCGGGCCAGGCGGGCTGGCGGATGCCGCGCAGGGCGCGCTGGGCGCCGTCGAGCATGCGGCCGCCGGAGCGGCGGAGGGCCTTGCCAGCGCGATCGGCGGTGACATCGGCCAGGATGTCGCCGGCCTCGTCGACGCGGTCGGCGATGTCGCCGGCGCGGTGAACGACGCGATCGGCGCCATCGAAGGCGCCGGCAGCGCCGTCGGCGGCATCATCGGCCATGCGGTCGGCGCCGCGGAGGGAATCGGAGGTGCGGTGATCGGCGCGATCACCGGCGCCGACAGCGCGGGACATGCCGTCGACGGCGTCATCAGCGGCAGCTTCGGCGCGGTCGAAGGAGCCGTCGAGGGCGCCGCCGCGGGACTGGCAGGCGTTGTCGAAGGGGTCACGGGCGCCGTCGACGGTGCGCTTGGCGCTGTCGGCGACGTGGTCGGCGCAACCGGTGGACTGCTCGGCGATGCCGGTCAGGGGCTGGAGAACCTCGGCAACAATATCGGCGGCACGGCGGGCGACATTGTCGGTGGCATCGGCGCGGGACTCGAAGGCGCGGGATCAGCCCTGAACGAGGTCGGCGGCTTCCTCAATTCGGCTGGCGGCGCCATCGGTGACATCGGCGGGGCCGTCGGCGGCGCCATCGGCCAGGCCGGGGGCGCGATCGGCGGCGCCATCGGAGACGTCGGACACGCCGTGGGCGATACGATCGGCGGCATCGTCAACGAGGTGGGCGGCGCGATCGGTGATGCCGTCGGCGGCGCGGTCGATGCCGTTGGCGGCGCCATCGGAGATGCCGTCGGCGCGGTCGGCGACGCCGTCGGCGGCGTCGTCGACGCGATCGGCGGCCTGTTCAGCGGCGGGCATGACGGCGGAAACGACAATGCGGGCTCCGGCGGCGGCGGCGAGGCCAACAATGGGGATCACGGCGGCAGCGGCGGCGGCGACAATGCCGGCGGTGGCAACGAGGGCGGCGGCTCCGGCGAGGGCGGCGAAAACGGCAACGGCAATGGCAATGGCGGCGGCGAAAGCGGAATGCCGGACCCCGAGGGCAGCGGCTCGGGCGGCGCCAACTCCTCGCCCAATCCGGACGGCGGCGAGACCGATGGCAACGATGGCAACAGCCACGTCTCGTTCGGCCATGGCCACGGCGGCGGTGGCTCCGGCGAAGGCGTCGGCGACCTCGGCGACATGCTGGGCGGGCCTGGCGGCCTGCACGGCTCGCACGGTTCGGGCGGGGGCAGCCCGTTCCACGATCCCGGTGAAGAAATGCCCAACCCCGACGACGCCGGTTCGGGCGGACCGACCAGCAACATCGCGCATGTCCTCGCCTCCGCGGATGTTGCGGCAGCCGCCGGCCATGGCGGTGAGAGCAGCATCATCATCGTCGGCGGCAGCTTCTGGGATCAGGCGGCCGGCAGCGCGGCGCATGACGGCGCCTCGTCGACGCACCTCGGCGCGGCGATCGCGGACCATGGCCTCGCTCAGCCAGCGATCGCCGATCTCGGCGCGGCCGGCAGCAGCACGCACGATTTCTCCGCTGCTCTCGACGACGGCGCCGCTCACGCGATGCTCGGCCATGGCCTGTCCGACGCGGGGCTGGCGCATGCCGGCGACCTCGGATCGATCACGCTGCACGACCTGTCGCTCGGCAACGCCTTCGCCCATCAGATGCACATCTGACGGAGCGCTCAGAACAGGAGCCGCCGCGATAAAGCGGCGGCTCCCGGCCGCACCAAGACCAATGTGACTCGCCGCACAGAAGGAGACGTCCAGGTCCCGTTAGATCCAGGGCAGACGATTTCGGACTCGCAAGGGGGACCACGATGCACGATCTCGCCATCGACACTGTATTCGGCACGACGAGCACCAGCTCCAGCGTCACGCCCAAGGGTGATTTCCACCGCTACGCCCTGCTCGGCTACGCTTCGATTGCCCTCGTATTCGGCGGCTTCGGCGTCTGGGCCGGCTTCGCGCCGCTGGACCGCGCGGCGATCGCGCCGGGAACGGTGTCGGTCTCGGGCGACCACAAGGTGGTGCAGCATCGCGAAGGCGGAATCGTCAGGGAGATCCTGGCCAAGGAAACCAATGCGGTGCATCGCGGCGACCTGCTGTTCCGGCTGCAGCCGACCGAGGCGCAGGCCAACACCGACCTGCTGCGCAAGCAGATGGATGCCGCCCTCGCCGAGGAAGCGCGTCTTTTGGCCGAGCGCGGCAATGCGCGCATGATCACCTTCCCCGACACGCTGCTCAACCGGCAGAACGTGCCGGAGGCGGCGATGGCGATCGCCGACCAGCAGCGGCTGTTCGTCGAGCGCCGCAACGGCCTGATCAGCCAGATCAACATCCTCAATTCGCAGATCGTCCAGCAGCAGCAGGAGCTCGCCGGCCGCGACCGCCAGCGCACGGCGCTCGCGGCACAGCTCGCGAGCTTCGACACGCAGATGAACAACGTCCGCCCGGCGGTCGCCGCCGGCTATTATCCGCGGAACAAGTTCCTCGAGCTGGAGCGCGACCGCGCCCGTGTCGAGGGTGATCTCGGCCAGGCCCAGGCCGACGTGGCGCGGCTGACCCAGACCGCGGCGCAGACGCGGCTGCAGATCGACCAGAGCTTGCAGAAATATCAGACCGAGGTCGGCCAGCAGCTCGACGCCACCCGCGCCAAGCTGTCCGACCTGCGCGAGAAGATCGTCATCGCCGAGGACGTGCTGCGCCGGGTCGACATCTACGCCGAGCGCGACGGCATCGTCATGAACATGAAGGTCCACACCATCGGCGAGGTCGTGAAGCCCGGCGATACGCTGGCCGAGATCGTCCCGGTCGGCGAAGGCGTCGACGTGATGGCGCATGTCTCGCCGCGCGACATCGAGAGTGTCGCCGTCGGTCAGAAGTCCGAGGTCCGCTTCGCCAATTTCTCATCGCGCACGACGCCGGCGATCTTCGGCAAAGTCGCGAGCGTGTCCGCCGACGCGGTGAGCGACGAGGCCACCAAGCAGAGCTACTACAAGGCGCGCGTCGTGATCGACTATTCGACCATCCCGCCCGAGATCGCCGAGAAGATCCTGCCCGGCATGCAGGCGGATGTCATCATCTCCACCGGCGAGCGCACCGTGCTGGAATATCTGGTCGGCCCGCTGCTCAACACGCTCGCCAAGACGTTCCGCGAAAAATGAGCCAGCAGCTAGCCCGATGCCGCCAGTCCCGCGTCCGCGACCCGCGCAAGGTCGCGGGCGCGCGGCACGCCGATGACCTCGAGATCGGCACTCTGCTCCGAAGCGGCCAAGCTGTCGCTTGTCGCTCCCGCCACGCCGGCAGCCTTGGCCACGGCGCCCGACAACGCGAGCTGCCAGCCGCGGCTCTCCGCCAACCCGGCCAGGCGCGCCGGCACCTCCGCGCCAAGCCCGAGCACGGCCAACTCGGATCGGCGTCCGAGCCGCAATCGTCCTACGACCATGTCGGCGACGTGCGCACCGATCGCGAGCTCGACCGGCCGGCCGATCTCCGCCGCGATCTTTTCGTTGACCCGGTCCATGGCCAGGTCGATCGCGCCGATCGCCTGCAACGCATCGCGACAGCCGCGATCCGGACCCTGCTGCTCGCCGAACACGGCGAGCACGCCGTCGCCGAGAAAGCGATCGATCCGACCGGCATGAGCTTCGATGGCGCCGCCGATGGCTCCGAAGATCTCGTTGACCATGAAGACCAGGTCGGACGCCAGCCGGTCGCGCGCGATCGCCGCGAACGACCGGACCCGGATCTCGACGAGACAGACCCCACGGCGCTCGCTTTGGATGTCGTCCGCCTGATCGATGGATTGGATGAGCGTCGCACCATCGACGACCAGCGGCGTGATTGTGAGCGGCGCCGCCGGCCGGATCTGGCACGCCAGCCGTACGTTCTCCGGCGCCTTCAGGCCGGCAAGCAGACCGCGCTCCGCGGCGCCCGGCGGAGCCAGTGCCGGTGCGCCCTCCTCGATGCGGACGCGACAGCGACCGCAACGGGCGCGGCCGCCGCATTCGGACAGGTCGGCCAGCGCATGGCCCCTGATGATCTCCAGCAGCGTCGGGCCGATGGGGGCCTGCACCGTCGCGCCACCGGCGATGGTGATGGCAACCTTCGGCGCCGCCAGCAGCGCAATGTGGCGGAAGACGACGATGGTCGCGCCGGCGACGATCAGCGCAGCGACCGCGATGCGCGCCGACAGCTGCAGCAGGCTGAGCCATTTGATGTCGAGCTCGCCGGGCCAATGCGTCACCTGCCGCATCCGATCCGCCATCGCCGGATCGCTCAACAGCCCCGCGACGGCGCGGCCCGACACCACAAAACCCATCAGCGCCGCCATCGGCACCGCGACGGCGAGCACGATCAGCAGCGGCAGCGCGGAACGGTACCAGCCACGGAATTTCAGCCAGTGATGCAGGCCGACGCAACCATGGATCCAGACCAGCAGCAGCAGCCCCGTCTGCAGCCAGGCTGCTCTCGGCCACAGCAGCGCCAGTGCGTAAAGATAGCCATCCTGAACACCGAACAGGGCATGCGCGACGTGGGTCTCGATGATGTGGGGCAACAGCAGCAGCGGGATCGCAAATCCGGTCACGAGCTGGACCATCTCCCAGCCGGACAGCCGCCACGTCCCGCGCTGGACCGTCTTGGCGAAAGCCAGCGCCGCATGCGCGAGCAGAGCGGCCGAGAGCACCACCATCCCCGGCCAGGACCGGGTCACCAGGAGCCGCCACTCCTGCACCTCGTCCATCGCCTCGAGGCTGAACAGACCCACCGCATGATTGAGAAAATGGGTCGCGGCGAAGGCAAACAGCACGAGGCCCGACAAGAGCCGGATGGTCTGGAACGTTACGGCGGGCATGAGGTCACTGCGAATGATCACCACTTCGCGCGCTGAGCACGGCTGACCATCCGGTAGCGTCTGCGACCGGCCAACTCAAGCACCGGCGGATCGACATCACACTCTGTGACGTCGGTCACGGTCGTTTGTGCGCGACCCGGCGAAATTCCCCCAGCACCAATTCAAGGGGGATCTGACATGACCACGACCACCACCCGAAGCCCGCTCGGAACCGCGCTCCGCGCCTGCTTCCCCGCGCTCACAGCCACCTTCGTGCTCAGCCTCTTCATCAATGCCAGCATGCTGGCCTCCCCGCTCTACTCCATGCAGGTCTATGACCGCGTGCTCACCAGCCGCAATCTCGGCACGCTCGTGATGCTGACCCTGATCGTCGGCGTCTTCCTGGTGCTGTACGGCGTGCTCGAATTCGCCCGCTCGGGCGTGCTGGCGCGCGCCGGCGTCCAGTTCGAAGGCACGCTGCGCCATCCGCTGTTCGAGACCATGATGAAGGCCGAGCTGTCGCCGCGGCACCGCTTCGGCCAGCAGATCATCCGCGACGCCGAGACCATCCGCGACTGCATCTCCAGCGGCACCGCGGCGATCGCCTGCGACCTGCCGTGGACGCCGGTGTTCGTCGCGCTGTGCTTCCTGCAACATGCCTATCTCGGCATCCTCTCGCTGCTCGGCGCGATCGTGCTGTTCTCGCTGGCGCTGTTCACCGAGTTCTACACGCGCTCCAGCGTGGAGCGCACCAACGCGCTGGCCAACGAGGCCTCGCGCTTCGTCGCAGCGGCGCTGCGCAACGGCGAGGTCGTGCGCGGCCTCGGCATGGGCGACATCGTGCTGGATCGCTGGAGCTGCCGGCAGTCGGCCATGGTGGATGCCCACAGCACGCTGGTCGAGCGCGGCGCGGCAATGCATTCCATCACCAAGTTCGCCCGCATGGCGGTGCAGACCTCCCTGCTCTGCATCGGCGCCTGGCTCGCGATCGAGCAGCAGATCTCGCCCGGCGCCATGATGGCCACCTCGATCATCATGGGCCGCGCGCTGGCGCCGGTCGAGCAGGTCGTCGGCCAGTGGAAGCGTATCATCGCCTTCCGCTCCGCCTATCGCCGCCTCGAGGAGCTGTTTCAGGCCCTGCCCGTCACCGCGGCCCCGACCGCGCTGCCGACGCCGCGTGGCGACATCGAGGTCGAGAACGCCGTGGTCTGGCCGCCGGCGGCCGGCCGCCCCTCCGTCAAGGGCGTGAGCTTCTCGCTCAAGGCCGGCGAAAGCCTCGCGATCGTCGGCGCCTCCGCCAGCGGCAAGTCGAGCATGGCGCGTGCGATGGCCGGCGTCTGGCCGCTGCGCGAGGGCCAGATCCGCATCGACGGCGCGGCCTACAGCCAGTGGGACCAGAACCGGCTCGGCAAGCACATCGGCTATCTGCCGCAGGACATCGAGCTGTTCTCGGGCACCGTCGCCGACAACATCGCCCGCCTCGCCAAGGTGGATGAAGCTGCCGTCGTCGCCGCCGCCAAGGCCGCCGGCGCGCATGAGGTGATCCTGCGCCTGCCCAACGGCTACGACACCCCGATCGGCGAAGGCGGCGTGGCGCTGTCCGGCGGCATGCGCCAGCGCGTCGGCCTCGCCCGCGCCCTCTATGGCAATCCGCGGCTCCTCATCCTCGACGAGCCGAACTCCAACCTCGACGAGGACGGCGAGCGCGCACTGGCTCACGCCATGGCACAGATGAAGGCCGCCGGCCGGACTGTGATCGTCGTCACGCACCGCCCGCAGCTTTTGGCGCATGTTGACCGCATCATGGTGATGGCCTTCGGCAAGACGCTGGCATGCGGCCCGCGCGACGAGGTGATCGCCAAGATGCGCGGCCAGCGCGTCGTCGTCGCCCATGACCGGGCAACCGCCAGCGCCGCGGCCTGAACCGAACGCAAGAGATCGCAGATCGCAAGGAGCCAGCCATGATCAAGTTGAAATCCCGCGCAGTGACTCTCCAGCTGACGCTCGCGACCGCCGCGGTCCTGCTGCCCATCACAGCCTTCGCAGAATCGCCGATGACGGCCCGGCAGATGCTCGCTCACGCACAGACCCAGGCGCTCAATCTGCCGAGCGACGTCAAGCGGCCCGAGCCGGAGACGCGCGAGACGAGCGTCAGCGAGCCCGTGGCCGCGCCCGTGGCAGCCACCACGCTTGCAGCGCCGCTTCCGGTGATCGAGCCGCCGGCGCCGATCTCGCCGCAACCGATGACGCTTTCCGCCTTGGCCGTCCCGGCGATGCCCGAGCCGACCGCCGCGCAGACCCGCACCAATTCACTCACCGCTGCAACGGCGGCCGTTGAGACGGTGAAGGCGTCCAATGCTGCCGCGGCCATTCCGCCGGTCGCGGCCACGACCACGGCAGAGACTCGCGTTGAGACCCCGGCTGCGCCGCCCGTGGCAACCGCGCCTGTCCCCGCGATGCCGCCGGCCGTTGCGACCGCCCCGGCGCCGACAAAGCCCAGCGTTCCGGCCGCGACCGTCGCGCCGACTCCGCAGGCGCAAACGGCACCGTCGCCATCATCGGCCGCAAAGCCCGTCAAGACGCCGCGTCCGTCGAATACGGCCCCCGCTCGCGTTGCCCATAAGTCGGCGCCGCCATCGTCGGCCCGCAGCGATGAGGCCGCCATCGGCACCCAGATCTCGCGCATCATGCGGCGGCCGGAGGTGCAGGCGCTGATGTCGCAATATGGCCTGGAGTGACACGGGGGCGGATCAGCGCCAGGTTTGATTTCGAACCCGGGGAGGTACTTGAGCTCCGTGCTGCAATCTCCTCGTGCCCGGCAGTTCGGCCGAAGGCTGCGCGTTGTGAACATCATTTGCCGACCCGCGGCTCCGCATGGACAAGACACGTTCCCTCATCGTCGGCCCACCGTCGCAGCATCGGCGCGGAACTGTCTCCGCACCGATGGCTCAGCAGCGGGGAGAGAGCGGGGCCGGCTCGATACCACAGATGCTCATCCAACTGATCGGCTGCCACGACCCCGCCAAGCGCCTGCTGCCTGGCAAGGCCTCGGCAAGCCGATCGAACGTCGAGGGGATGCTTACTGAATGAAGTCGCCGCACTTCTGGACGTCGCCGTCGTCCGACTTGCCCCAGGGCATGATCGGGACCGACGAGGTCGAGTTCTTCGGCGAGCCCTCGATCAGCTTGTCCGAATAGACCATGTAGACGAGCACGTTCCGCTTGGCGTCGCAGCCGCGCACGATCTGCATCTTTTTAAAGAACAGCGAGCGGCGCTGCCTGAACATGTCGTCGGCCTGCTCGAGCTTGCGCTTGAAGCGGATCGGCCCGATCTGCCGGCACGCGAGCGAGATGTCCGAGACCTCCTCGGCCAACCCGAGCCAGCCGGCGTAGCCGCCCTTCTGCGGCACCGTGAAGTGGCAGGCAACGCCCTCGACCTCAGGATCATCAACACCATAGGTCGCGAGCTTGTCATTCGGACTGAGCAGCTTGAACACGGTCGACCGACGGAAGATCAGATCCGGCTCGTCTGCGGCGTAGGCTGACACGACGGGCGAGGACAGCCCGATAAGAGATAGCAAAGTGAGGGTTTTCAGCCACAGATCAAACCGCTTGGTGGCTCTGAACGACATGTCGGTCTCCGTTATACCGCCGATGGCTCGGCATACCGCCCATGTAGGGACACAAGCGCCTGCGAGGAAGGCATTCCCCGCCTACCGCGCGCATTGCGCGTTTAACGCGATGTGAGGCTTTTCTGCTACGATTGGAACGAAAATCGCCCCGGGCAGAAGCCCCAAGCTGGTGAACGCGGACTCCGTCTGCGACACTAAAGACCAGATGGTTCTTGAGGATTTGCCGGAATGCTCCGCGTTCGTGCAGCCGCCAGAGGGCGGTTTTATTGTGCAGCAATCGTTTCAGTACCGCTTGTTCTGGCAGCGACATCATGGGCTGAGGCAGCGTCCTACTATTATTGGAACGACCAACAGCCGGTCACCATCGCGCCGTCCGCCGCCCGCCCTATCGTGCCGCGCAAGACCAAGACGCGACACGGTCAGAAGCCTGCCACGATCGAGAAGGAAGCCGCCAAGCCGCAAGGGCCGGTCACGATCGCGGTGTCGATCAGCAAGCAGCAGCTCAAGGTCTACGACGCCAACGGCCTGTTCGCCGAGGCGCCCGTCTCGACCGGCATGAAGGGACACTCGACGCCGATGGGCGTGTTCAGTGTCATCCAGAAGCAGAAATTCCATCGCTCCAACATCTATAGCGGCGCGCCGATGCCGTTCATGCAGCGCATCACCTGGTCGGGCGTCGCGCTGCACGCCGGCGTGCTGCCGGGCTACCCGGCCTCGCATGGCTGCATTCGCATGCCAGCCAGCTTCGCGCCCAAGATCTATGGCTGGACGCGAATGGGATCCCGCGTGCTGGTGACCCCCAGCGAGGTCGCGCCCGCCAACTTCTCGCATCCGCTCCTCGCCGCCCTGAAGGCGCCGCAGCCGAGCGCCTCGATTCAGCCCGACGCCAATTCCCCCACCACGACCAAGTCGGACAAGGGCGCGGCGCTGGCGCCGACCATCACGGTCGCAACGATCGATCTGCGTGCCACGATCGGCCATGGCGAAGGCGCCCGTGCTGCCGATGACGCGATGCCGGCCGCGCGTGAGCTGCGCACCGCCGATGCCAGCAACGCAGTGCCGGCGGTGGCCTCTGACGCCGCGCCGACGGCAGAGCCCGTCCAATCGGTGCGGATCGAAACGCGCGACGTGGCCGCCGATCTGAAGCCGGCCGTCGCCGAATCGTCGCTTTCGAGCGCTGCGTCGACGGACGAGGCGAAGCCTGTTTCCGATGTCGCGCCGACACTGGACGGTCAGCCGGCCGAGACGGCTCAGGCAACACCACCCGAAAAGGCCGTGGAAGCGCCGGCCAAGCTGGACGCAACCGGCTCGACCGATCTCATGCCGGCCGATGCCAAGGCCACCGCTGCCAACGCGACTGAGACCAAGGCCACCGAAACCAAGGCCCCGGATGCCGAAGCTACGGAGACCAAGGCTGCCGACGTCAAACCGGCCGGCGCCAAGACTGCGGACCAGCCTGCAGCGCCGTCGACGACCACCGCCGACGCGCCGGCAAAGGCGCTCGACGACAAGGATGCCACGAAGGATCAGTCGCGCGTCGCGGCTCCCGACAAGCCGATCGCGCCCAAGCCCGAACTGAAGCGCAACAGCCAGGTCGCGATCTTCATCAGCCGCAAGGACTCCAAGCTCTACGTCCGGCAGAATTTCGCGCCGGTGTTCAACACCCCCGTCACCATCGCGCCGTCCGACAAGCCGCTCGGCACCCACGTGTTCACGGCGACGGCCGACAAAACCGATCCGGCCACCATGCACTGGTCGGTCATCTCCCTGCCGGCCACCGCGCGCAGCGTGGCGGCGCATGACGGTGCGGACAAAGCAACCCGGCGCGGCAAGAAGTCCGCCGAGGCCGTCGCCGACGCCAAGCCGGTCCTGCTGCAGAGCTCGCCCGCCGAGGCGCTCGATCGTATCACCATTCCCGCCGATGTGATGGCCTGGCTCGGCGAAGCGCTCTCGGCTGGCAGCTCGCTGATCGTGTCCGACCAGGGCATCAATCAGGGCGAGACCGGCGAGGGCACCGAGTTCATCGTTTCGCTGCGCTGACGGCCAACGAGGTCCCTTTTTCCGCCCCAGGGCAAGGGTATCCCCTTGCTGGAAAGCAGTCTGATCCGACGCAACGCCACGGCCGTTTGATGAAGCGGCAGGTCGCGCGCGGCCGCATTCGTGCTGACGGGGCGGGCTCTGCACAGGGAGATTCACATGATCGATCGCAGGATGGTTGTTCTCGGCCTCGGTGCGTCCGTGTCCGGCGCGATGCTCGCCTCGCGCGCCGCCCAGGCGGATAATGCGGTGAGCAAGACGACGGCGTACCGGTTCTCCTTCGCTGTGCCGTCGGGGGAGCCGATTCGCCTGGCCGATTTCGCCGGCAAGCCGGTGCTGGTCGTGAACACCGCCTCGCAATGCGGCTACACGCCCCAATACACCGGACTGCAGCAGCTCTGGAGCGAGTTCCATGAGCGCGGCCTCACCATCATCGCCGTGCCCTCCAACGACTTCAACCAGGAGCCAGGTGTCGGCAGCGACATCGCTGCGCTGGCCAACAAGGAATACGGCGTTACCTTCCCGATGACGGCGAAGGCGGTCGTGACCGGTTCCAATGCGCACCCGTTCTACCGCTGGGCCGCAGAAGCGCGGCCCAAGGAAACGCCGCGATGGAACTTCCACAAATACCTGGTCGGCCGTGACGGCTACATTGCCGACGTGTTCGCCTCCTCGGTCGAGCCGACCGATACCCGGGTCAAGACCGCAGTGGCCCGGATGCTCGCCGACGGCTGAGCAACACTCGGAAAGAATGCGGCGAAACCCGGCAGCTTCCCCGCTTTTTCGCCGCGTTTCCTTTTGGCGCCCGTCCGGCTGCTGGGCTAGTATCCCGAGCCGGATGGCGGAGCGACTCCCGGTGCGGCGCTCCCGTTGCAACAACCCCGAGGAAACACGATGCGGATTGCGGCTGGACTGGTGTTCGCAACTTCTTTGGCGGCGTCGCTCCTGGCGTCCAGCGCGGCCTGGTCGCAGGCCCAGCGCACGGCAGCAGCTCCAACGCCGGCTGCCGCTCCAGCGCCTGCCGCCGCTGCGGCACAGCCTGCCGCACAGGCCCAGCCACCGCGCGCGCCCTGCATGAACCCCGAGGCGCTCGGCGTCGGCCGCACGGTCGAGATCGACACCACGGGCGGTCCCGGCTTCGGCTTCGAGCACTTCAAGGATCTCGATTTCCTCAAGGATCACGAAGTCGTCCTGACGTTCGACGACGGCCCGTGGCCGGAGAACACTCCTGGCGTGCTCAAGGCGCTCGCCGATCAGTGCACCACCGGCATCTTCTTCATCATCGGCAAGCACGCGACCTACTATCCGGAGATCCTGAAGCAGGTCTACAACGCCGGCCACACGGTGGGCACGCACACCTGGTCGCACGCGGCGCTGACCAACAAGAAGCTGACCGAGGACCAGCGCAAGGAAGAGATCGAACTCGGCATCAGCGCCGTGAAATGGGCACTCGGCGGCAACTCGCCGGCGCCGTTCTTCCGCTTTCCCGCCCTGCAGCACCCGCCGGAGATGGTGACCTATCTCGGCACCCGCAACATCGGCATCTTCTCCTGCGACCTCGACTCGTTCGACTTCAAGGCGCGCAATGCGCAGGCGGTCATCGACGTCACTTTCAAGAAGCTCGACAAGCTCGGCAAGGGCATCATCCTGATGCACGACTTCCACAAGCACACCGCCGAAGCCCTGCCCGAGCTGCTGCGCCGCCTGAAGGCCGGCGGCTACAAGGTCGTTGCGATGCGCGCCAAGGCGCCGGTGCAGTCGCTGCCGCAATATGACGAGCAGCTCGGCAAGATCGCGAAGCTGCCGACGGTGAGCCAACGGCCGGTCTCGAGCGTTGTGACGACAGTGTCCGAATGATCGAGGATCTGTTTCGTCAGTGACCAAGTTACGTCTCGAAGGGTATGTCATCGCGTCGGCCGACGGAATGTTGGCCGACTCCCACAATGTGATGCCGGCGTCGCTCAAATTCCCGGGCGACGCTGCGTTTTTTTCCAGCGCCCTCGACGGCGCGGATCTGATCGTGCACGGCCGCAACTCCTATGAGGACCAGCCGAACTCGCCGAAGCGCAAACGGCTGGTGGTGACGCGCTCGGTGGCGGGGATTGCGCCGGACACCGAGAAGCCGCATTCCGTGCTTTGGAACCCGGCCGGCGCCCCGTTCGAGCAGGCCTGCGCGGCCGCCGGCGTCACGAGCGGCACCGTGGCGATCATCGGCGGTCCCGTCGTGTTCGACATGTTCATGGACCGCTACGACACCTTCTTCCTGTCGTTCGCGCCCCACGTCACGATCCCCGGCGGCGCCCCCTGCTTCACCGAGGTTGGTCCCGGCCGCTCGCCGCAGCAGGTGCTGACGGCCCACGGGCTCTCGCCGGCCAATCAGCTGATGCTCGATCCCGCCCACGAGGTCAGCGTCACCGCCTGGAAGCGCGCCGCCTGAACCGGCCGGCTAGAGGTCACCATAGGCGCTCTGCTCGGGCGGCTTCGGCCCCTTGCCGTAGCCGAAGATCATGAACAGGGCGCCGATGATCGAGAGATTCTTCAGCGCGTCGATCAGGGCCTTGACGTTGTCGGGCGGGGACTGGTTCCAGAAATCGTGGAAGTAGTAGATCGTCGCACCGACGAAGATGATCATCAGGGCCGAGAAGAAGCGGCCGAGAAAGTTCAGCGCGATCATCAGCCCCGCCAGCACCTCGAAAGCACCGGCGGCGATCGCGAGGATCTGCGGCATCGGCATCTTCGCGGCGGCCTCGAGCTGCGCCGCATAGGGCGCGAGCAGCGCGGGAATGGTCACCTTGGTGGCGATGAGGTCGGCAGTGGGCGCAATGCCGAGCAGCTTCGTCGCGCCGGAGTAGATGAAGATGACGGCGAACAGAACGCGCCCGAACGTGATGAAACCCGGCATTCTCGCCCTCGTGGATCGACTTCAAACGACATGGTGCCGACGGACCGGCGGGATCTGTGACATCGCGAACGCTTTTCAACAATAAAGGCGGGCGGAATGCGACCGAAACCGGACGAATTCCGCCACACTTCGATCACGTCAGGACGATCACGCGAACAGCGTCGGCTGTGCCCTCCCCGCCCGTTCCTGCGCCTCGACGGCGGCCACCGCCGTCATGTTGAGGATGCCGCGGGCCGTCACCGAGGGGGTGAGGATGTGCGCCGGCCGCGCCGGACCGATCAGGATCGGACCGACGGGAACCGCATCCGCCAGCACCTTGATCATCTGATAGGCGACGTTGGCGGCGTCGAGGTTCGGCATGATCAGGACGTTGGCCGAGCCGTCGAGATCCGAATGCGGCAGGATCGCCTTGCGCGCCGTCGCCGACAGCGCGGTGTCGCCCTGCATCTCGCCATCGGCCTCGAGGTCCGGACGATGCTGCTTCAACAGCGCCGTCGCCTGCCGCATCTTGCGCGAGGACTCGGTATCGTAGCTGCCGAAATCGGAATGCGAGACGAAGGCGATCTTCGGCTTGATGTTGAAGCGCGTGACGTGGTTGGCCGCGAGCGAGGCCATCTCGGCGAGCTCCTCCGCGGTCGGATCGGGGCGCACCTGGGTGTCGCCGATGAAATAAGCGCCCTTGCTGGTGATGGTGAGCGCCAGCGCCGCATAGTCGCTGACCCCCGGCATGAAGCCGATGATCTCGCGGACGTGACGCAGATGGCTCATGTAGCGGCCCTCGACGCCGCAGATCATCGCATCCGCCTCGCCGCGAACCACCGCCAGCGCCGCGATGACGGTGGCATTGGTGCGCACCACCGTGCGCGCCGCATCCGGCGTCACGCCGCGCCGGCCGGCGATCTCGATGTAGCTCTGCACGTAGGAGCGGTAGCGCGGATCGTCCTCGGGGTTGACGAGATCGAAGTCACGCCCGGCCTTGATCGACAGGCCGAAGCGCTTGATCCGCGCCTCGACGACGCTCGGACGCCCCACCAGGATCGGCCGCGCCAGCTTCTCTTCCAGCACCACCTGCGTGGCGCGCAGCACGCGCTCGTCCTCGCCCTCGGCATAGATCACGCGCACCGGCTGCGCCTTGGCCTTGGCGAACACCGGCTTCATGATCAGGCCGGAGCGGAACGCGAAGCGCTCCAGTAGCGCGGTGTATTCATCGAAGTTGGTGATCGGCCGGGTCGCGACACCGGACTCCATCGCGGCCTTCGCCACCGCCGGCGCGATGCGCAGGATCAGGCGCGGATCGAACGGAGACGGGATCAGCGAGCCCGGGCCGAAGCCCTGGGTCTCGCCGGAGTCGAAGCCGCGGCTCACCGCGTCGGACGGCGGATCCTGCGCGAGCTGCGCGATCGCATCGACCGCCGCCTGCTTCATCGCCTCGTTGATCGCGGTGGCGCCGACATCGAGCGCGCCGCGGAAGATGAACGGGAAGCAGAGCACGTTGTTGACTTGGTTCGGGAAGTCCGAACGACCGGTGCAGATCATCGCGTCGGGCCGCGCCGCGCGTGCCTCCTCCGGCATGATCTCCGGATTGGGATTGGCGAGCGCCATGATCAGCGGCTTCTCGGCCATCTGCTTCAAGAGATCCGGTTTCAGCACGCCGCCGGCGGAGAGCCCTAAGAAGATGTCGGCGCCGCCGATCACATCGGCCAAGGTCCGCTTGTCGGTCTTCTGCGCATAGACCGCCTTCCAGGGGTCCATCAGCGTGTTGCGGCCCTCATGCACGACACCGTCGATGTCGCAGACCCAGATGTTCTTGCGCTGCGCGCCCATCGACACCAGCAGATTGAGGCAGGCGATCGCGGCGGCGCCCGCGCCCGACGTCACGATCTTGACCTCGGAGAGCTGCTTGCCAGCCAGCGACAGCGCGTTCTTGATGGCGGCGCCGACGATGATCGCGGTGCCGTGCTGGTCGTCATGGAAGACCGGGATCTTCATCCGCTCCTTGAGCCGCGCCTCGATCTCGAAGCACTCCGGTCCCTTGATGTCCTCGAGGTTGATGCCGCCGAAGGTCGGCTCCAGCGCCGCCACCGTCTCGACCACCCGGTCGATCGTCTCGGCATTGATCTCGATGTCGAACACGTCGATGCCGGCGAATTTCTTGAACAGGACCGCCTTGCCTTCCATGACCGGCTTGGAGGCCAGCGGGCCGATATTGCCGAGCCCGAGCACGGCGGTGCCGTTGGAGACGACGGCGACCAGATTGGCCCGCGCGGTCAGCGAGGCGGCCTCGGCCGGGTTGTTGGCGATCTCGGTGCAGGCAGCGGCCACGCCGGGGGAATAAGCGAGCGCGAGGTCGCGCTGGTTGGCGAGCGGCTTGGAAGCCTGGATCTCCAGCTTGCCGGGCCGCGGCAGGCGGTGGTAGGCCAGGGCTGCGGAACGAAGATCTTCAGAATAGGACGACGACATACGTGCTCCAGCGTTTCCGACCCGGATTTTTGGTCTCTTGAGGTTCGGTCAGACGTCGATTTTTCCGGCCGGTGGAAGCGCATGTGATGCACGTTGGGCGGCTTTCATGCAACATCCGAAACCATCTCCGCAGGCATCCCGGACCAGCAATTTTCCTTTTCGCAGAAGCACATCCCTACTCCATCGCATTCATCCAGACTATCCTGATCCTGCTGCCTAAGCCTTGGGCTGGTCCCTACGTTGGTCCTTGGGTTTGCCCCTTGGGCTGATCCATAAGCTAATCCTTAAGCTGATCCTTGGGCGAGGATTCGGGCGGAGCACATCGAATGAACCGTATCCTGATCGCAATCGCAGCCGTGGTCGTCCTCGGCATCGCCGGCCTGGTCGGCATCCCCTGGTACGCCCAGGCGCGCGCGGAGCGCGAGGTCGAGGCCAGTTTCGCCCAGATTCGCCAGAATGGCGCCACCGCGAGCCACGGCAAGGTCGGCTTCGACCTGTGGTCGCGCAAATTGACGATCGCCGATGTCAAGATCGAGTCGGCGGCCCAGCCGCCGGCCAGCGTCACGTTCGGCGCGATCACGGCGACCGGGCTGAGCCAGCCCGACAGCGAGCACGTGGCGGCCTCCAGCCTCGAGGTGAGCGACGTCGCGATCACCGGCCAGATCCCCGGCCCGGCGGCGCTGCGCGTGAGTTACAAGCTGCCGCAGATCGTGGTGAAGGATTACGCCGGTCCCGCCCGCTTCGCCGCCGTCCCGGCCGGCGGCGGCCTGCTCGAAAGCTACCGTGCGCTGATCCAGCAATTCGTCGCGATCAACGCGAGCGCGCTGACCATTCCGCGTGCGAACGGCACCATGGAGGGCGGACCGGCCGCCGCTGGTCCGGCGGAATTCACCTATACCGGCTTCACCGTCGAGAACATCAAGGACGGCCGCATCGCGAGCTACAAGCTCGACGAGGTGGCATTCACGATGAGCATGCAGCAGCCGGCCAACAAGCTCGCAGCGAGCAGCGGGCAGTCCGGCAAGGTCGAGAAGATGCAGGGGCGCATCACCGATATCGTTCACCGCGACATCGATGCCGGCGCATTCCTGGCCGTCCTCGATCCGGACGCTGCCAAGGACGACAGCGCCCGCCGGCTCTATGGCCGGGTGACGACCGGCGCCTACGAGGTCAGCTCGGATGCCGGCGTGCGAATGCGCATGGACGGCATCTCGCTCGACGAATTCAGCGTCCGGCCATCGCGGCTGCAACTGCCCGCGCTGCTCGCCGCCCTGCCCGCGTCCAGCGCCGCGCAGCCCACGCCCGAGCAGGCACGCGAGCTCATGGAGAGGGTCGCCGGCATCTACGAAGGCATCGCGCTGAAGAACGCCGAGATGCGCGGCATGACGATCGAGACGCCGCAAGGGCCGCTCAAGCTTTCGGCGATCCGCGTCGATTTGCGCGACGGCAAGGGCGACATCGCGCTCGAAGGCTTCGACGGCCTCTCGCCCAACGGCCCGGTCAAGCTCGGACGCTTCGCACTGAAGGGCTTCGACGTCGCGGGCCTGCTGCGCTTCGCCGCCAAATACGCGGCGCAGACCGCCAAGCCGGCCGCCGCGGACGCGATCGTGCTGTTGAAGCTGCTCGACGGCGTCGAGTTGAAGGGGCTGATGGCGCCCTACAAGGCGGGCGACAAGCCGGTGCGGATCGAGACCGTCAGCCTCGATTGGGGCCAGTTCGTCGGCCCCATCCCGACGAAGGCGCGCCTGGTCGCCAAGATGGCCGGACCGCTCGACCCCTCGAACCCGGCGCTGCTGCCGCTCCTGGTCGCCGGCATCGACACCGCCGCGGTCGACGCCGATCTCGGCCTTGGCTGGACCGAGAACGCGAGCTCCTTCGCTCTCGAGCCGTTCAAGCTCGAGGTCAGCAATCTCGTCGCGGCCTCCGCCAACGTGTCGCTGTCCCAGGTACCGCGCGAGGTGTTCACCATCGACCTGCAGCAGGCGACGACCGCCGCGGCGCAGATCGAGGCCAGCGGGCTCGCTTTGACCGTGCGCGATCTCGGCGTCGTCGACGTGCTCGTCGCCAACTACGCGCGCAGCCATGCCATCCCCCGCGACGCCGCGCGCAAGGCGCTGGTCGACAGCATCAAGGCGATCGGCGCCCAGGTCGCCGCCGATAATGCCGATGTCGCCGGCGCCGTCGACGCCGTCAGCCGCTTCGTCGAGAAGCCGCGCCAGACGTTTACGCTGAAGCTCTCGCCCCGCGCCAAGGTCCCCGCCATGCAGCTCGCCCAGTTGATCGCGATGGATCCGCCGAGCGCGCTGGCGCAGTTCAAGATCGAGGCCCAGACGGCGCCCTGAGTTCCGCCAGAATCGGGGCTGTGGCGCGAGCCAGGACGTAAGTCCACGCCTCTCTCCTCCGT
>NZ_CAFJ01000124.1 GCF_000239795.1 Bradyrhizobium sp. STM 3809
AGCTTCGCTCGGGCGGGGAGAGGGTTGGGGTGAGGGGCAGCCGCCCGGCAACACGCTGATGGTGGGGGACAGGTCCGGCCGCGAGCACTGCCCGTGCCGCTGCCCCTCACCCCGACCCTCTCCCCGTGAAGAACGGGGAGAGGGAGCGCACCGTCCGCCGCGCAACAGTTTGGCTATTGGAAGGCTCTACTGCGCCAGCGCGTTGTACTTGGCGAGCGAGGCCTTCAGTTCGGTCATGGCGGCGTCGGCGTCGATGCCGGTCTTCTTGACGCCGTCGGCCCAGGTCTTGAACAGCGGCTCGGAGGCCTTCTTCCAGGCCGCGGTCTGCTCCGGCGTCAGCTTGTAGACCTCCTGGCCGGCTTCCGCCTTGATCTTGTCGACGCCGGCGTCCTCGAACTTGCCCCAGGGCTCGCCGACCCTGCCGGCGGCTTCCGTGTTGCAATTGTCGTCGATCGCCTTCTTCTGCATCGCCGACATCTGGTTGTACTTGTCCTTGTTCATGACGAACACGAAGGTCGTCACATACATCGGCGCGTCGATGTGGAACTTGGTGACCTTGTCGACGCCGAACAGCACCAGCGAGCCGGCCGGGAAGAACACGCCGTCGGCGACGCCGCGCTCGATGATGTCGCGCACCTCAGGCGCCGACGACTGCACGTTGGTGCCGCCGAGCAGGGTGACGAAATTGGCGATGGTCGCATCCGCCGGGCGAATCTTCATGCCCTTGAGATCTTCGGGCATCGTCACCTTCTTGGTCCGGGTATGCAGCGACGACGGCGTATGGACGAAGGCGAGGCAATATTTGACGTCCTTCATCTCCTTCTCGGCATATTTGCGGTACCACGCGTCGAGACCTTCCGAGCCGCCCTTGGCGTCGGAGACCAGGAACGGCAGCTCGCCGGCGCCGATGATCGGAAAACGGCCGGGCTGATAGCCGGGATTGACGTAGGTGACGTCGGCGATGCCGTCGCGCGCCATGTCGTAATGGTCGAACGCCTTGCCGAGCTGCTGCGCCGGAAACACCTTGCCCTTGATCGTGCCGCCGGAGGCCTTCTCGACCGATGCGGCCCAATCCTCCAGCGCCTTCTGCAGCGGATGGCTGGCCGGCACCCAGTGCGAGATCTTCAATTCGAACGTCTTGTCCTGCGCGAGCGCGGGAGTGACACCGGCAGCCAGCGCCAGCGCCAGAAGCGTCTTCCTCATCGGGTTCGTCTCCTTCCATCGCGGGCCTTCGAGGGCCCTTTGCTTCATTGTTATAGCATATAACCATCATTGCAAGCGCGACGGCAGACCTGCCGCCGCACGTGCCGAGCCGAGCCGAGCCTGTCGCGCCAGCCAGCGCAAGTCCGGCAGAGCCTTGCAGGCGCACGGCCATTTCATTAACACGTTAAGGATCTCGCGTGCACCCGAAATTACGCGGCCGGGTCGGCGCATCATGAAAATGCCGCAGGGCCGAAGCGACGCCCTGCGACATCATATGCGATCGGGTCCCGGTGCCGGCGCGCATCGTTTGAAACACCCGCGCAAATGACGTTTGAAACTTTGTAGGCGGTGCAAAACGCGCGCGGACGTCGTTGACTGCCAAGCTCCGCCAGCAACGACCGAGACGCACATGAGCAGCATCCCCGCCGGATTCGAACCGCATGTCCGCAAGAGCCCGTTCACCGATCCCTGGGAGCCGCTCTTCGCCAAGAGGACGGACAAGGCCGTCGTCCTGGGCCTGCGGCTCGCCGTGCCGCACACCAATTCGCGCGGGCTGATCCATGGCGGCCTGATCGCGTCGCTGGCCGACAATGCGATGGGCTACAGCTGCGCCCAGGCGCTGGGCGGGGAGGCGTCGCTGGTCACGATCAACCTGTCGGTCGACTACATCGGCAGCGCCGGCATCGGACAGTGGCTCAGCGTCGAGAGCGACGTCATCAGGAGCGGGCGCACGGTGTGCTTCGTGCAGAGCCTGGTGCTCGCCGACGACGCCGTGATCGCGCGGGCGAATGCGACGTTCCGCGTGGTGCCGAAGATGACGGCGTGACGCATGCTGGGGTCCACCCCCTGGTCATTCCGGGGCAATCGGTAACGCGCATCTGCGCGTTGCCGATTGAACCGGGAATCTCGATGTGATGAAGAACGAACGCAAGACAATCTCGGGATTCCGGGTTCAAGGCCTGCGGCCTTGCCCCGGAATGACGGGCCTATTGTCCTATGAAGTCATGGGCCATCTCGGCAGAAACGCGTTCCGACGGGTAGGCTCCGTCATGCCCTTGCTTGTCCCGGCCATGACGGCGAGGAAACAGGCGCGCTCAGCACGAAGAGAAGCGCGATAGGCGATAACCCCGGAATGACGGAGTGCGGCGACGTCTCCATTTCAGCCAAAACGCCAGTTGCAGGTTTCGATGACCAGGTCGACGAAGGCGCGCACCTTGGCCGAGAGCAGCCGCGAGCTGGGAAACACGATGTGAATGGGGACCGGCGGCGGCTCGTATCTGGTCAGCACCCGCTTGAGACGTCCACTGCGCAGCATCTCCGCGGCCTGGTAGGCCATCACCCGTGTGACCCCGCCGCCCGCCTCGGCATATTGAATCGCGGCGTCGGCGTTGTTGGTAACGAGGCGCGGGCGGACAGTGATGGGCAGATCCCTGCCGTCCTTGACGAAGCGCCATTGGTCGTTCGGGCCGAACTGGATGCTCTGGTGCTTGGCCAGCGCCTCCGGCGTGCGCGGCTCGCCATGGGTCTTGAAGTAGGCCGGCGCGCCGACCACGATCCGTCGCATACTGCCGACCTGGCGGGCCACGAGCGAGGAATCATCGAGATGGCCGATGCGAACGGCACAGTCGACGCCGTCCTCGACCAGGTTGATTTGGCGGTCCTCCAGGCGCAGCTCGGCCGCGACCTCGGCATAGCGGCCGAGATAGGCGGCCATGACCGGGCCGACATGCAGCCGGCCGAAGCCGACCGGCGCCGAGACCACCAGCCGCCCGATCGGCTGCAGCCGCTCGCTCGCGGCGGCGAGCTCCGCCTCCTCCAGATCGGTCAGGATGCGCCTGGTCCGTTCGAGGTAACGCCGGCCGGCATCGGTCAGTGTCACCGAGCGGGTCGTGCGCTGCAACAGGCGGACGCCCAGATGCTCCTCGAGCCCGGCGACCAGCCGCGTCACCGCGGACGGCGACAGCTTGAGCCGCCGCGCAGCCGGGGCGAAGCCGTTCAGCTCGGCGACGGTGACGAAGGCCTGCATGGCGTCGATCCGGTCCATGCGATCATTGCAGCATCTGCAACGATCCAGTGTCAACGGGCCTGATTATTTCCGCGGGCGATCGGGGCCATATTCACGGCACGGCGGCAGTCACTGCCGCAGCGACAGGGAGTCATTGCGATGGCCCAGACAGATATCCGAGCCCCCGGCGACGTCATGTTCTCGCCCGCGGCGAAAGCGATCCAGGCGCGCAAGGGATCACGCGAGAGCTATGCGCATGTGGAGGAGACGCGCGGCTTTCGCCACGCCGTCGACGCCGATCTCGCCGGCCGCCTCGCCGAGGCCACCAGCTTCTATATCGCCACCGCCTCCGCGGACGGCCAGCCCTATATCCAGCACCGCGGCGGACCGAAGGGCTTTCTCAAGGTGCTCGACAGCCACACGCTGGCGTTCGCCGACTACAGTGGCAACAGGCAATACATCACCCAGGGCAACCTGTCGGAGAACCCGCACGCCTACATCTTCGTGATGGACTACGCGCATCGGCGCCGCGTGAAGATCTGGGGCACGGCGCGGGTGGTGGAGGACGACGCCGCGCTGACGGCCTCGCTGATGCCCAGCGGCTACAGGGCGCGGCCCGAGCAGGTGATCCTGTTCACGATCACCGCGTGGGACACCAACTGCCCGCAACACATTCCACAGAAGTTCGATGCCGGCGACGTCGCGGAGGCACTGGCGGTGCGGGATACCCGGATCGCGGAGCTCGAGGCGGAGCTGGCGCGGTTGAAGGGGGAGGAAGCGAGCTCCTTGTAAGTCCTCCGTCGTGAAGGCCGCGGCCTTGGCTTGCCCGTCATGCCGGGGCAATCGTCCGTGCGCAACAGCGCACGGGCGGTTGAACCCGGACTCTCGAGATGGCTGGAACGCAACACAACCTCGAGATTCCGGGTTCGAGGCCTGCGGCCTCGCCCCGGAATGACGGGTGTTTCGGCGAAGAGATCTACGCCGCCTCGGCCGCCCTGCCCCACTCGAACTCCGGAAAGTACGTGGCCATCATGCGGTCGGCATAGGCCACCAGATTGCCGAAGCTCTCGGTCCGCCGGCGCAGCTCGGAGTCGAAGAACGGCGTGAGGATGCCGGCGATCACGGCGAAGGCGGTGGCGTCGGTGCCGCAGGGACGCTCGCCCATCAGATAGGGGCGCTCGCCGAGCTGCACCGACAGCGCGCGCAGCGAACGCGCGGCGAGGTCGATGTCCTCGTCCGGCGCGTGGCGGCCGAGGCCGGAGATCAGGTAGTTCTCGGCAACGCGGAACTGCGCGTCCTCGCGCAGCTTCTCGCGCTTCTCCGCCGGCGCGCCGTCGAAGAAATGCGCCGGGCCCTTGGCGAAATTGACCGGATCGACCCAGCGCGCGCCGACGAGGGCGAAATACAGATGATGCTCGATCATGCGCTCGAACGCCCAGGCCTGCGCCCGCGCCCTGACGTCGAGGCCGGCATCGAAGTCGAAGCCGTATTTGCGTTCGATATGGGCGCGGATGAAGGTCGAATCGGCGATCAGCTCGCCGCCATCATCGATGAAGGGCAGTTGCCCTTTGGGCGACGCCGGCGGCATCGCCCGCTGCTTCCGATAGGCAAGGCCGGCCATCTTCAGCTGCACCTCCGTCTTGGTGACGAAGGGGCTGATCTCCGGCAGGCCGAAACCCGCGCCCAGACCGAACAACGTGATCATGACAGCACTCCCGACTTCCTGAGCAGACGGCGAACGCTACGAACGTGCTGCTGCCACCATGCTGTCAGCAGCGGCAATAGCGTGGTGGCCAGGTCCAGGCCATAAAGCATCATCATCGACATCACCCCTTCATTCTCGTTGTTGGCCCGGTATAAGGACGGGCTGCTGCCAGCATCGTGTCAGCAGCGGCGGGGTGATCGCTTCCGCGGGGACACATCATGAGACGCGCCGACCGGCTGTTCCAGATCATCCAGGTGCTGAGGCGGACGCGGCGGCCGCTGACGGCCGATGCCATCGCGGCCGAGCTCGAGACGTCCAAGCGCACGATCTATCGCGACATCGCCACCCTGATCGGGCAGCGCGTGCCGATCCGCGGCGAAGCCGGCATGGGCTACATTCTCGAGAAGGGATTCGATCTGCCGCCCTTGATGCTGACGCCGGACGAGATCGAGGCCGCCGTGCTCGGCGCGCAATGGGTCGCGGTCAATGCCGATCCGGTGCTCGCCCGCGCGGCGGAGGACCTGATGGCCAAGATCGCCGACACCGTACCGGAGCGCTTGAGGCCGTTCGTGCTGGAGCCGGCGAGCCGCGCGCCGCGGCCGTGGGCGCGCGAGCCCGACCGCATCGACATGTCGCGCACGCGGTCGCAGATCCACGAGGGCCGCAAGATCAGATTGCGCTATCGCGACGAGCAGGGCCGCGACAGCGAGCGCGTGATCTGGCCGATCGCGATCGGCTATCACGAGGCGGTGCGCATCCTCGCCGCCTGGTGCGAGCTGCGCCGCGACTTCCGCAGCTTCCGGACCGACCGCGTCGTCGAGGCGACCTATCTCGACGACAAATATCCCGAACGGCGCGAGGCGCTGCGTGCCAAATGGCGGCGCAGCCTGGTGTGGGAGGTTCCCAAAGATGTCTGAGCCGGTGTCGAGCGGGACTGACGCGAGCCCCTGTCAAAGCTGCGGCGCGTGCTGCGCCTACTCATCGAACTGGCCGCGCTTCACGATCGAGGAGGATGAAGCGCTCGACCTGATTCCTGCCGAGCTGGTCAATGAGCGGCTGTCGGGGATGCGGTGCGAGAACGACCGCTGCTGCGCGCTGGATGGCGAGATTGCGCGCGCCGTCGCCTGCCGGATCTACGCCATCCGTCCCGAGGTATGCCGCACCTGCATGCCCGGCGACGATGAGTGCACGATGGCGCGCCGCAAATTCGGGCTGCCCGCTCTCGGCTGACAACGAAGGTCAGGCGGTGACGGGGGCGAGGTCGTCGTCGAGATCGTCATCCAGCGGCGCCACAGCCGACAACGGCTTGGTCGATAGCGAGATCGTCTTCTTGCTTGACAGCGGGCTCGACCGCCCAGTCCTGCTGCTGCGGGACTGCGCATAGAGCGCGGTGCCGACCCGCCCGCCGAACTGCAGCAGATCATGCTCGGTGCAGGTGGAGGCGATCGCCAGCGCCAGGGAATGCAGGTGGGTGCGGCGGTAGCAGAACAGCGCCAGCATGGCCCGGACATCCGCCGACACGCTCTCGACCAGCGCCGGCAGGCCATTCTCATCGGCGCGATAGAGCGCACCGAGGAGGTCGTCTCCGACGGGGCAGGCGTCGCTGTCGAAGGCACTACTGCGTGGAAGCATCGGGCTGATCCTCTTGCATGCAAGAATGCAGCGCGAATCGCTAACGCGGGGTTAACCATGTTGACGTGCGGGCGGAGGGCTTGCGACAGCCCGCTGAGGCCCCGCCGGCTCGGACGGCGTGTCAGCCGTTGGCCGCCATGAAGATGGAGAGGCCGAACCCGGTCAGATGATGCAGCGCCTGGTCGACACCGATCAGCGTCCAGAACCAGGGATGCTCCAGCGTCATGCCGAGCCGGGACGAACAGAGGCCCTTGATCCGATCGATCGTGATGTGAATGGCGAAGTCGATCACGGCAACGAACCAGAATTTCGGCGCGACGATCAGGATCAGCACCATCGCCACCGCGAGGTGGATCAGGCAATGCACCAGGAGCGGCAACGCCCAGCCCTTCCGCTGATCCTTGCCATGCGCCATCCAGGCATTCTGCAGCACGAAGTCGCCGATGATGTGCTTGAAGGTGAGCAGCAGCATCCAGCCGACCAGCGCACCAACCGGAACCTGCGACGACAAAGCGGGAAAAGACAAAGCTGACGCTCTCGCTACGACTAACCCTTGGACGCACCGGGAACTGGAGGCGTTCAGCGCAATCTGATGAGAATACCCGGCCAATTCGACGCGTATACGACGACGCTTATGACATCTCTGGTGGCGAATTGCACGCGAAAGGGAACCCGAAAGCGCACTCTGCTACCCTTCCCACACCTTCCGAGAAGGGTAAGGTTACCTACGAGGAGGCCGCCGCAGGACACTGAAGCGCGATCGCGGCCACGCCCCTCATTCCGCGGCGTTGCTGCTGGGCGCCGCCAAGGCCCGTGCGCGGATCTGCGCGATGGTCCGTTGCAAGGCCCCCTGCCCCGGCTCCGCCAGCGCCACCGCGCGGGCCTCGTCGATGGCCGCGGCGAGATCGGAGAGCGGCAACGCGCCGTCGAAGGTCGGCTTGGCCAGGCCGTCGATGATGGCGTGCCAATCCGAAAGACCCTGGCGGTAGGCGTCCCCCTGCCCCTGGATCATGGTCGCGGTCTCGATCACCGCGTGCGCCGCCGCCGGCTGTTTGTCCAGCGCGCGCGCGATCATGTGCAGCCAGCGCTCGGCCCAGGCGCGCTCCTCGCCATAGCGCACCGACTGCAGCCGCCAGCGCCGCAGCCCGGCGATCAACTTGAGGCGGCGAACCGCAAACCGTGAGCGGATGGAGAAGCGGACCTTGATGCGGCGGCGGCCGAGCCAGCCGATCTGCTCGAAGCCGGTCATCATGGAGTCGGCGACCGCTTGCGGCAGCGCACCGAGCAGTTCGTCGAGCCGGAACCGCCTGACGTCGTAGGTCTCGCGGCCGCCTGGCCTGCGTCCGCTCTGCAGGCTGATCAGCCTCAGCTGCGCAATCCGGATCAGATCCTCATAGGCCATGCGGGCGGCCAGCAGCCGGGCGATCTCGGCGAGCATGGCGGCGTCGACGTTCGATCGACGAACGAACCGCTTGATGCGGTCGACGTAGAGCCGGGCATAGCTGGCGCCCTGGTACTCCATCAGGAGATGGATGCCCTCGCTGACGGCCGGGGTCGCCGCCTCGGGCAGACCGTCGGGAAGAAAAGGCGGCTCGCCGTCATGATCGCCGATGAGGTCGGCGAACAGATAGCGCAGCGAAGACCGGACACTTTCCACGGTGCATCGAGCCCTTCAGGTCACGCCGACTTGGCCACGGGCGCCGCGGCCGCGGTCTGCTGGGCCAGCCGCCGCTCGAGCGTTTCGATGTTCTGGAACAGCCGGGCGCTGGCGAGGCGCAGGAAGTAGAAGGCGAAGGCCGGGTTCTGGACGTAGAGCTGCTCGACCTGGTCATAGGACACCGACAGGATCAGCCCGCCCTCGACGCATTCCAGCGTCTGTGTGCGCGTGTTGGACGGCGAGATCATGCCGAACTCCCCGACGATGGCGCCGACCGGCAGCTCGATGCCGGATTCGACCAGCCGGAAACGGCCGCTGACGATGTAATACATGCTGTCGGCCTTCTCGTCCTTGTAGAACAGGACCTCGCCCGGACCGCATTTGCGTTCGGTCATGAACGGCTTCAGCCATTCCATGGACAGGTCGCTGTTGACCGACTGCTTCACGTCGCGGACCAGCTGCAGCATCTGATGCAGGCGGTAGCTGTTGAGGGGCAGCAGCACGCCATGCAGCACCAGGACCGGATAATTGTGCATCGGAACCGCAGTGGCGATCAGGACGATATTGGTGAGAATGGCGAACACCCGCAGCGGAATCATCGTCCGCATCGACAGCGTGGCGACCACGAAGATCGATGCGAAGAGGCTGCCTGCGGCGCCTGCGTGTTCGACCAGGTGTGAGGTATCCATCGGGATCAACCAGACTTCTGCGACATGAGGTGAGCGGACACTGATTCCGGCCCCTGTGTGGCTAATTTTAGCGTGTCCGTGCCGGCTTTGGATATACGGCGAACAGACGACGAATGAACCAGTATTCGAGCCGGGGAGGGAAAATTCCCCGCCGCATCAGATGCGGTGCTGGTCCGCCTGTTGACGCCACACGGCCCTGCGGCCGGTGTCGTTGACGGAGCTTGCCTGCTCGGGGCACTTTGCCGTGTCCGGAACAGAGGATCGACAGGCGCCTACGTACCATGGCCAAACCGCTGCACTCTCCTGCCCTGGCGGCGTTTGTCGCGGCAACCACCGGACGTGACATGACCCGAGCGGCCTACGCGGCGGTGGTCCTCGGCATCAGCGCCCTGGTGCTGTCGACGGTCGATGCGGCCGTCGGGGCCGCACAGCGCTGGATCGTCGCCCTGTTATGGGGCTGCCTTGCCTACTTCGTCATGGAATGGGCGATCCGGGTTCAGCACGCGGCGCGCATGCAGCGCTTGGGCGCCTATCTCATGTCGGGCCGGGGCCTGCTGGACAGCGCCTCGGCCTTCGCGGTGCCGGCCGCGCTGATCGCGGGCATCGAGCCGCGCGCCGCCTGGCTGCTCGCCGTCACCTGGGTGCTCAAGGTCATTCCCGGCGTGCCCGGCCTGCGCCAGCTGCGCCGGGTGCTGGTGGTCGAGGCGCGGCCGCTGCTGTCGGTGCTGGTGCTGTTCCTTCTGGTGCTGTTTCTCGGATCGGTGGCCGAGTACGCGCTCGAGCACGATGAACAGCCGGCCACGTTCGGCAACATCCCGTCGGCGCTGTGGTGGGCTGTCGTCACCCTCACCACGACCGGCTACGGCGACGTGGTGCCGATCACCCCGTTGGGCCGGATCGTCGCCGCCGGCGTGATGATCTCCGGCCTCGGCGTGTTCGGCCTGTGGACCGGCATCCTGGCGACCGGCTTCGCCGCGGAGACGCGGCGCGACAATTTCCTCAAGACCTGGGAATCGGTCAGCCGGGTGCCGTTCTTCGCCAGCCTCGGCCCCTCGACCATCGCCGACGTCACCCAGATGCTGCGGACGATCGACCTGCCGCCGCGCACCACCGTCATCCGCAAGGGAACGCCGGGCGATTGCATGTATTTCATCGCCGCGGGCGAGGTCGAGGTCGATCTTCCCGGCAAGAAGGTCCGGCTCGGCGAAGGCGCGTTCTTCGGCGAGATGGCGCTGCTCGGCAACAACCTGCGCTCCGCGAACATCAGTACGACGAAATTGTCCAAGCTCCTGGTGCTCGACCTCGTCGACTTTCGCGTGCTGATGGCACGTCACCCCGATCTGGTGCAGAGCATCGATGCCGAAGCCCGGCGCCGCGCCTTGGAGAACAAGACATGACGGACGAACGACACAGCCACACCGGTGACACGCCGAGCACGCCGGTGCTGACGATCGAGGGCCCGCGCGCCACCATCCGGCTCAATCGTCCCCGCCACCTCAACCGCCTGCAGCCGGAGGATCTCGGCGCGCTGCTCGCCCTGTTCGACCGCATCGAAGCCGACGCCGGGCTCCGCGTGCTGATCCTGACCGGAACCGGGCGCGCCTTCAGCGCCGGCTACGATCTGGGCGCGATCGGCGGCGGTCCCGAGACCAGCCCGGCCGGCGGCGCCGGCCCGTCCTTCGAAGCGGTCGTCGACCGGCTCGAGGATCTCGCCTTGCCGACGATCTGCCGGATCAATGGCGGGGTGTATGGCGGCTCCACCGATCTGGCGCTGGCCTGTGATTTCCGCATCGGAGTCGACACCGCCGAGATGTTCATGCCGGCCGCACGACTCGGCCTCCACTACTACCCCAACGGCATCAAGCGCTACGTCTCCCGGCTCGGTGTCGATCATGCCAAGCGCCTGTTCCTGACCGCCGAGAAGATCGGGGCAGCCGAGATGCTGCGCATCGGTTACCTCACCAGCATGGTGGCGGCCGATGCGCTCGACGCCGAGGTCGAACGACTGGCTGCGCTGCTGGCCGGCAATGCCCCGGCCGCGATGCGCGGCATGAAGCGCGCCATCAACGAATTCGCGCGCGGCGCGCTCGACGATGCGGCGGCTCGCCGCAGACATCAGGACAGTCTGAGCGGATCGGAGATCCGCGAAGGCATGAAATCGTTTGCAGAGAAAAGAGCCCCGCGATTTTGAGGGCAATGCGCGCATCCTCCTGATCAGGATTGCATGCATCCCCCCGCTGTATCCAGCCGGTGTGCCGCCACACGTTCAACGAACTATCGACCTAAATCTCCAATTTGCGGTTGACAGCCTTTTGTCCGTAGCTAGCTTGGCCTTGGGCGGAGACTTTCACATGCAAGTGATAGACGCGTATTGGGGACGGCGGGCTCTGGACTACGTCGACGCGATCGAAGCGTCGGAGACCAGCGCCAACGTGCTTTCCCAATTCGAGAAGATGATCGGCGATCTGGGCTTCCATGCCTACATCATGGCGGGCGTGCCGGCGCCGGGACAATCGCTGCAGCAGACCCTGCTGGCCAATGGCTGGCCGCGCGAATGGTTCAGCATGTATGCGCGGGAGGAGTTTCACCGCTGGGACCCGATCCCGCGGCACTGCGTATCGACGCTCAATCCGTTCGCCTGGTCCGAAGCGCCCTACGACCGCGAGGACGAGCCGGGCGCGCATCAGGTGATGACGCGGGCGCGTGATTTCCGATTGAACGAAGGCTTCTGCGTGCCGATCCACTACGACGACGCGGTCGGCGCCGTGAGCATCGCGGGCGAGGACCCCAACCTCGCGCCCGACGCGCGAGGCGCGCTGCACCTGATCAGCATCTTCACGCATTCGCGGCTGCGCGCGCTGGCCCGCGCGACCGCCGGCAACCAGGGCCGCCGCCTGTCGCGGATCGAGGCCGAGGTGCTGAGCTGGGCGGCACGCGGCAAGACGGCGTGGGAGACGGCGCGCATTCTCGGCGTCTCCGAACGCAACGTTCGCTGGCACCTCGAGGAGGCGCAGCGCAAGCTCGCGACCAAGAACAAGACGGCGACGGTTGCGACCGCTCTTGTCAACGGCGAGATCTCGATCTGATCTGGCTTTTCTCCCACTGGATCATTTCGAGCACTTCGGCAGATTTCAAACCCCAAGTTGATTCAGACGACCGGGGGTTTCGATGCCTGAGATTCATGTCGTTCGAAAAGATAATCGCGCGCTCTACGAAAAATATTTCGATCCATATTATCGGCTGCGTCACGAGATCTACGTCAAGCAGCGCAAGTGGATGGATCTCGATCGTCCGGACGGGCGCGAGATCGATCAGTTCGACACCGAGGACGCCGTCTATCTGTTCTGCATCGAGAACGGCCGGCTGATCGGCTCGATGCGCGCGGTCCCCACGCTGCTGCCGACGCTGATGAGCGACATCTTCCCCTATCTCAATCTGCGCGGACCCGTGCAGCGGGCGGACGTGTACGAGCTGTCACGGATCTTCGTGATCCCGGAGCGGCGGGGCGAGCATGCCGGCCCGCGTATCGACATGCTGCTGCTCACCGCCATCATGGAGTACGGCATCTCGATCGGCCTCACCGGCTTCTCGATCGTGCTGGAAAGCTGGTGGCTGCCACGCTTCGAAAAATGCGGCTGGAAGGCAAGGCCGCTCGGCGTTCCTCACATGATGGACGGAATGTCAGTGCTGGCCGTGCTGGTCGACTGCAACGAGACGACCTGGAAGTCGTTGTGCAAGCAGATCGGCCTGACGCGGCCGACGCTCACATGGCAGGGACTCGAGGAGGTCAGCCGCCAGGCCCTGCCGGATATCTTTCTTCATCTTCCGCCAGCCGTTCAGCCAGCGCAATGAGCTGTTCCCGGTGCCGCGCCACCCGCAGTCGATGGAAGGCCTTCAGGAGGCGGTGACCAAGCAGCGTCGCCTCATCCACCTCGAGGGCGAACAGGCTGGACGGGGTGTTCATGGAATCCATCGCTGACACTTCAGGTTTTGAGCCGTGACTGAACCTTCACTCGAGAAGATCATCGAGCGTCTGCAATTCTGCATCGTAGACGCTCGGGCTATGCAACTCAAAATGTTGGAGAGGATTTTGTCAATATCAT
>NZ_CAFJ01000123.1 GCF_000239795.1 Bradyrhizobium sp. STM 3809
CTAATCCGCCCTACTCTCTTGTCTCATACTCCCAGCCACTTCAATCCACCCGGCAACGCATCCGCCGCAAAATCGACCTGCAGCACGCGGCGGTGGCCGGGCTGCGCTGAGGGCTCCGAGGCGTGCAGGATCGGCGTCGCATACAGCCAGATATCGCCCGGCTCGGCGCAGCACATCACGGTGCCGCAACGCGCGACGACGCCGGGCACGTCGGCTTCCGCGATACGGCCGAGGCGGTGCGAGCCGGGGGCGATCAGGAGCGGGGCGTTGCCGTCGGGCACGGCATCGAGATGGACGCGCAGGGTGAGCATGCGCGCAAGCACGGCGTCGGGCGGCGCGACGTGCTGCAGACCGCCCTTGATGGTCCACGGGCCGAAGCCTGCAACCTCGATGCGGTTGCAGACCACGATGGTGCGGTCCTGATGCCAGGGCACGGCCCAGTTGGCCTGGGCGGTCTTGTCGAAATAGACGGCGCGGACCGGGCGCGTGGCGTCGCCGAGAACCGCGGCAGCGGCGCGGCCGACCGGGCCGTCATTGGCGAGGAACGGAGTCAGCGCAGCAACGCCGTGCAGTCGCGTGCCGGCCTGCGCCGGCGCATGGCGCGAAAGCGCGGCGGCGAGGTCGCGCAAGACGGATGCGTCGAGCGCTGCGGGCATGTGCAACGCACCGGCGCCGGCGAAATGCGTTGCTTGGTCTGGAGACAGCACGGAGGTCATGAGCGCGTGAGCTTAAAGCGGCGTGCCCAACTCTGGCAACCTCGCGCCTTCGCGGCCGTCATTTCGGAAGACTCGCCTCACCACCTTCCGCGACTCGGCACCCGCTCCAAACCGGATCGGTGAACCCGGCCGAGCGCCATCACCTTGAACCGCGGACGCATCTGGAGCCCAGCCCAGTCCGGGAAGTGGCGCAGAGCCATGGCGCGCTCATTCAGCCCATCGGGCGACACGACGCATTCCTCCGCAGAACAGCCGGAGCGACGAGCGCCGACGAGCATGACCGATGGAGCTTGCTCCCTCCCGGCATCGCGTGGCCTTGCCTGAACTGCGCCGCGCGCTCTAGCGCGCGCAGAACACGTTCGAATTCTCGGGGCCCTGCGGCGACCACAGCGGTGTCTCGCCGCCTTTCGCGCAGATCACGCCGACCTTCTGACCGCTTCCCGAGCCGACGATGTGCAGCGCGCCGCCGCCGCTGTTGTTGCTGTCATCGATGCCGCTGCTCATGCCGGTATCGATCAGGAACAGCAGCCCGTAACGCTGAAAGAAGNCGCCCCGCATCACGGGTGACGTCCGGCTTCCGATCATCTTTCGACTTGCAGGCCGTGTCGGGGCTGTAGAACTGAACCTCCTCGTACTGATGACCCAGCACGAAGTGCCTGACTTTCGGATCGCTCGACAGCGCGGCCGCATTGCTCTCCAGCAGCTGCTTGGGATCGGTCTTGCAATTTCCGGCGTAGACCCAGGGATATTTGTTCGGTCCCTTCTTGTTCAGACGCGCCTGGAGAATGGAGTTGGGATCTGCGGCCAGGTCATGCAGTCCGAGCTTGCCGATCTGCGCGATCGAGCGGCCGCCGCTGTTGCCGCCATGACTGAAGAGCCACTCGTTGACGCGGACCGCGATCGGCAGTGCGCACAGGAATTCGCCGAGACCGAGCGAATCGCGGCAATGGGCGACATCCTCCGGCTTGAGCTTCAATCCTTGGAGCTCGCCTCCGAACTTTTCGGTCTTGGGATCATCCGGATCGTCGAGAAATTCGGCTTCGTGATTGCCGAGCGTGACGATCACGCGGCCGCCCTTGGCGGCAGCGTCGCGCTGCAGCGCGCGCAGCAGCATGATGACGCCGACGGAATCACAGCCCTTGTCGATCAGATCGCCGGTGATCACCAGGATCTTGCGCGCCCCCGTCCAGGATACGGCCGGCGGCGTCTTCAACGGCTGCGAACATCCCGCCAACGACATCGCCTCGATCAGTCCCGCGGCGGCGAGCACCGTGGCCAGGCGGCTCGGATCGCCGTGCGGATCGCCGACCGCGAAGATCTCCTCCGACGTATCCAGCTGAACGATGGCCGGGCTCGGGCTCCAGCCCGGCTTGTTCGCGGCACACTCGGCGGCCCCGCCGCCCACGAGCCATGCGAGCAGACAGCTCGCAACCCAGGTCACATGAGAAGCACGCATATAAGAAGCACGCATATGAGAAGCACGCATATGCCCTCCACTTCTCGCGCGCCACCGGCGACAGCGAAGCAGACCCGCGTAGTTCCGGGGAACAGTCAACCGTCAGTTCCCCGGAGTGTCAACGGACATTCGCGCCCCGCGAGTGTCGATTGGCAATGCTCATTCAGGATGAGCGCGCGGGCGATGGTTCCGGACGGCCACCTGAGGGGCGCGGCTTGTTCGGGCACGGCGGGGGGCGGTATGTTTTGGCAACTTTGACGGAATGGTGCGTTGTCCGAGTGACTTCGGCTCGGTGCCGACCTGGTTCCGACTTGGTTTCGTAAGCGGGGGACCCGACCGATGAACCTTGAAGATCTCTACCGCCTGCTCCGCACCAGCCATGTTCAGGCGCAAGGCATCGTCGACACCATCAACGAACCTCTGCTGGTGCTCGACGAGAAGGCCTGCGTGATCGACGCCAACCGCGCCTTCTTTGCCACCTTCCTGGTCGAGCGGGACGACACGATCGGCACCTCGCTCTACAGCCTCGGCAACGGCCAGTGGAACATTCCGCGATTGCGCAGCCTCGTGTCCGAGATCATTCCGCGATCGACGGCCGTCGTCGACTACGAGGTCACGCATACCTTTCCGGCCATCGGCACCCGCACCTTCCTGCTGACGGCCAGGCGCCTCTGGAAGCCGGATGACAACAGCACCCACGTGCTGCTGGTCTTCACCGATGTCACGCAAAGGCGCGCCAGGGAACACGAGAGCTCGCTGCTGTTCTCTGAACTCCGGCACCGCATGAGGAACCTGCTCGGCGTGATCCGGGCCATCGCCAACCAGACCGAGACGACCGGGAAGACGGCGCAGGACTACAAGACCGTGTTTATGGGACGCCTCGAAGCGCTGATGGCAGCCCAGTCGCTGATGATAGCCGGCTCCGCGGACATCGATCTGGCCAGCCTGGTCACCAAGGTCGTCGGTGGGCTGGGCGCGGACCGGCTGGTCCAGCATGGTGGACCCGCCGTCGCCATCGCGCAGAAGCAGGTCATTCCGCTGACCATGATCCTGCACGAGTTCGCGACCAACGCGCTCAAATACGGCGCTTTCGGCGAACGCGGCGGCACCGTCGAGATCAGCTGGCAACTCAGCGGCGGCACGTCCGAGCCGCAGACGCTGCTGCTGTCGTGGCAGGAGAGGTGTGACCGGCCGATCGTCAAGCCCACCCGCCAGGGCACGGGAACGAGCATCATCGAGAACGGCGCCAAGCTCGCCTTGCAGGGATCGGCGCAATTGACATTCGACAGCCAGGGACTGACCGCCCGTCTCCGCATTCCGGTAGCAAGCGCGCATGAGCATGAGTGAGACCGCGGCACGCCAGGCCGAAGCCGTCGTGCTCGTCGTGGAGGACGAGTTCCTGATCGCCATGGAGTTGAAGGTCATATTGAACGACGCGGGCTATGCGGTGCTGGGGCCGGTCGCGACGGTGTCCGGCGCGCTGCAGCTTCTGGCCGACCATCACCCCGACGCAGCGATCCTCGACGTCAATCTCGAAGACGGCCGCTCCTCGGCGGCGGCGCAGCAGCTCGTCGAGCGCAGGATCCCCTATCTCGTCGCAAGCGCGTATCACGCGTCCGATTTCGCCGATGAGCCACTGCTCACAGCGGCGGTCAATGTCGGCAAGCCGACGCTGGCTGCTCCGTTGTTGTCCGAACTCCGGCGGATGCTCGCCGCCGCAGACGAGCAGTCCTACAGCCTGCGCCGTGTTCCCTTGGGGAACAGCTCCCTTGGGCTCCCTTGGGGAACAGCTCCTGCGATCACCAGTGGTGGCACCACGAAGCAACAGTGCAGGCGAGATTCCGCTCTCGCCGCCAATGTTAATTTGCGGCGCGGACGCGAGTCACTCCTGTTGGTCGGAGAACGCGACCATGGGGAGGATGTCGATGTTGCGGAGCGTGATCGGTGCGGGGCTTGTGCTGCTAGCCCTGGGATCGGAGATGCGGGCGGCCAATGAGGCGGGGGCCGCGGACCACATGTCGTGCTCGGACGTGCGCTACTACGTCGAGAAATACACGGCCGAGGTCGCCGAGATGTATGCGCGCAGCCGCGGCGCGACCGATGCGCAGATCAACCGCGCCCGGCGCTGTCTGACGCCGACGCATTTCCGCCGCGCGGAGCGGTGGCGGAACTACACGGAATAGATCGCGGGACATGGCGACGGGCGTGACGACGTCGGCCGACGGCAGATGATCGCGCCGTTGCAAGATCCCGCAGAACTACGGAGTTCATGCAGCGAAGCGGTATCCAAACACATCCAACTCCTCAGTGCCTGTCGCCGTTCGGCAACAATCGTAAACAAGGCGTAAAGGTGGCACACATTTCGTAACAGTCACGCGTGAATTGCAACCGCGGGGACGCTAGCGTGGGCCGGCTTTTCCAGAGTCGGTTTTTCGCGTCCGCAGTCAGCACTGCTGATCGATGTTCGAGGCATTGATGTCGTTGCAAATGATCGCCGCCCCCTCACGCCCGAAATCCATCATCCGCCGGCGGGCGCAACGCTGCTGGCGCATGGCCTGGCTCGCCGGCACGGCGCTGGTCGCGATCAGCGGCAGCGCGCAGGCGCTCGACGTCGCGACGCAGGCCGACTGGAATACCGCCGTGGCCGCGGTCGCGGCGGCCGGCGCCAACTCGACCATCAACATCAACTTCACCGCCGGCTTCACGCTGTCGAGCTCGCTCGGCGCGCTGGTGGCCAATGCCAGCAACGTCACGGTCAACATCACCGGTAACAACAACACCATCGACGGCGCGTCCGCCTTTCAGGGCATCCAGGTCAGCGGCAGCAACGCGCCGGTCGTAACGATCTCCAATCTCACGATCAACGCGATGCGGGCGCGCGGCGGCAATGGCGGCGGCGGCGGTGACGGCGGCGGCGGCGGCGGCCTCGGCGCGGGCGGCGGCCTGTTCGTGGCGTCCGGCGCAAGCGTCACCATCGACAACGTGACCTTCACCAACAACGCGGCGGTCGGCGGCAATGGCGGC
>NZ_CAFJ01000122.1 GCF_000239795.1 Bradyrhizobium sp. STM 3809
AGTTGAAGGTCATCCAGGGCGACAGGGGTGCGTGATCGACGCGAAGCCGCTGATGGTCAAAGTCCATCGGACGTAGCCCGGATGAGTGGAGCGACATCCGGCTTCATGCAAGCTCGGAGTGCTGGCGAGAGCGCTGGTCAACTGACTTGTTCTCACGTCAGCGATGCGTTTCCACTCCTCGCCCTGAGGAGCTCGCCGGAGGCGGGCGTCTCGAAGGGCGAGGCCCCGCCTCGGGCCTCATGGTTCGAGACGCGCCGCGCGCGGCGCTCCTCACCATGAGGGTTGGCGCCGAGACCGGCGCCGCAGCCGTGCGATAGCCTTACGCCTTCTCCTTCGCGACAGCTGCATCCTTCAGCTTGCCGATGGCGTCCTTCACGGCCGGGTCCAGGCCTTCGCCGCCGGCGTCGTGATGCGCGTAGATCGTCTTGAGCATGCGCGGGTCCCAGAACTTCTTGATGTGCTCGGCAACGCCGGCGACCTCCTTGTCGCGGCCCTGGCTCTGGAAGAACTTGCCGATCTGGTTCGCCATATAGACGAGGCGGTCGTGGGTGCTGCTATGCGACATGGGGCTTGTCCGTCTGAGGTGATTGCGCGCGCGGCTCGGCGCTCGCGACGATGCGGTCGGGGTGGGTGAAGATTTCAAAGCCGTCGTTGCGGGCCACCGCGATCAGGGTGATGCCGGCGGCCTCGGCCATGCGGATGGCGAGCGCGGTCGGCGCCGACACCGCGACCAGCACCGGGGCGCCCATTGCGGCGGCCTTCTGCACCAGCTCGACGGAGACGCGGCTGGTCATGATGACCAGGCCCTCGCTCGCGGCGGTCTGCGTCTGCGCGAGATGGCCGGCGAGCTTGTCGAGCGCGTTGTGGCGGCCGACATCCTCGCGCAGGCTCACGATGCCGCGGGCCGGGGTCCAGAACGCCGCGGCATGCACCGCGCGGGTCTCGTGGTTGAGCTTCTGCAGCGGCTCGATCGCGGCCAGCGCGGCCATGATGTCGCGCGGGGCGAAGCGCCGGCCGGCCGGAACATGGGCGGCGGGCCGCACGGCTTCGGCGAGGGAGTCGATTCCGCACAGGCCGCAGCCGGTGGGGCCGGCGATGTTGCGGCGGCGCTCGGCGAGGCGTTCGGCGAGCGTGTCGGGCAGCCACATCCTGAGCTCGATGCCATCGTCCAGCTCGACAATATCGAGCGAGACGATGTCATCGCGGCTCCTGATAAGCCCCTCGTTCAGGCTGAAGCCGATGGCGAAGTCGGAAAGATCGTGCGGCGTCGCCATCATGACGGCCTGGGTGCCGCCATTGTAGGTCAGCGCGACCGCGGTCTCCTCCGGCACGCGGCGGTGGCCCTCGGTGAGGGCTCCGTCGCGCCAGACCAGACGATCCGCGATGCGCACTGCATCTCGCATGCTACTCCGCCGCCTCCACGATCGGGGCGATGCGGCGCGAGTTGCGGGCCTGCTCGTCATAGGCCTTCTGCCAGTCCGACGGACCGTTGGACTGCGACACCTGCACCGCCGTGACCTTGTACTCCGGACAGTTGGTCGCCCAGTCGGAGTAGTCGGTGGTGATGACGTTGGCCTGCGTCAGCGGGTGGTGGAACGTGGTGTAGACCACGCCCGGCGCCACGCGCTCGGAGATCAGCGCATGCAAGGTGGTCTCGCCGGCGCGGCTGGTCAGCCGCACCCAGTCGCCGTCGCGGATGCCGCGCTGCTCGGCGTCGTGCGGATGGATCTCCAGGACGTCCTCGCCATGCCACACCACGTTGTCGGTGCGCCGCGTCTGGGCGCCGACATTGTACTGCGACAGGATGCGGCCGGTGGTCAGCAGCAGCGGGAAACGCGGGCCGGTACGCTCGTCGGTCGCGACATATTCGGTGACCACGAACTTGCCCTTGCCGCGGACGAAGCCGTCGACATGCATGATCGGCGAGCCCTCGGGATGCTGCTCGTTGCAGGGCCACTGCACCGAGCCCATCTCATCGAGCTTCTTGAAGGAAACGCCGGCGAAGGTCGGGGTCAGCGCCGCGATCTCGTCCATGATCTCGGACGGATGGCTGTACGTCATCTCGAAGCCCATCGCCTTGGCGAGGCCGATCGTGACCTCCCAGTCGGCGAGGCCGTTGCGCGGGGTCATCACCTTGCGCACGCGCTGGATGCGGCGCTCGGCATTGGTGAAGGTGCCGTCCTTCTCCAGGAAGGTCGAGCCGGGCAGGAAGACGTGGGCGTAGTTGGCGGTTTCGTTCAGGAACAGGTCCTGCACGATGACG
>NZ_CAFJ01000121.1 GCF_000239795.1 Bradyrhizobium sp. STM 3809
CCCGAAGGTCCTGACCTACAAGGGGAGCGGAAGCCTCGAAGACGCGGCGAATTTCGAGTGCCGCTGACGCGATCGTGCACGCCGCACGGGCCGCGTGCACGATCGCTTGATGGTGGTTGACCTCGCGCCGGGGAGATCCGATCTCCCGGCCAGCGCCGGCCTGTCCCGCAGCGTCGCGGCTTCCCTCATCAGCCCCCCGTCCCTTCATGGTTGCCGTCAAGACGCGAGCCTTCACCATCCTGTACGAGTTCGAGCACGCCCAGACCGAGCTGATCGGGAAATGCGTGGCCCTGAGCGACGGCAAGGCCGGAACCGTGGAGCAGGTCTATCTCGACGAGCTGCACGGCCTGCGCATTGCGATCAGCGGTCACGAAGGCCGCTGGCCGGTGTCGACGATCAAGTTCGCCGAGCGCTGAGCGGCGGGCGTCGGACTGGTGTTTCAACCTTCAAGCGATCGAGCGGATGGGGTGCAGGTCACATGGTCCCAAGCAGCGCGCATCGAGCTCTGGCTGTGCAAGGATGACTGCAGCCGCGGATTCTGATCGCCATCCCCGGCTCATCTTCGCTTGCGCTGTTGTCGCGAAAAACTTTGGATCAGCCGTCGCAGCTCGGGATGATGGACGCGGCGTGCAGCCTCGGAGGCCGGCAGCCAGACAAGATCGCGCTCGCCGCTCTCCGGATAACGTCCGTGCTGCTTGGTCACCTTCAGCGCGTACAGCTTGACGTCGCACATGATCCGGCGCTTGCCCTTGCGCTTGCTGTGCTTGAAATGTCCGAGCGCGTGGCGGCTGATCTTGCCGCGCAGCCCGGCCTCCTCATAGGCCTCGATCGCGGCGACGCGATGCGCGCGCTTGCGCAGCATCGGAGATCCTTTCGGCACCGACCATCGCCGCTTGCCGCGCGTGGTGATCAGGAGAATGCGCAGTTGTGCCGACTTGATCCGAAAGGGCAGGGCGGCGAATTGTCTGTGCTTCATGGGACCCCCTTCCACTGCGGCTTGAACCGTGCGGGATGTCGATTGGTTCCTTGCGGAGCCTGACGCGGCCGCGCATGCCGAGGTCTGCGTCTATCATTTGATACGTCGCCGGTGTCGTCCTGGCGCTAACTTCAGCCAACGAGACATGCCGGAGGTCCGTCGCAATCCCATCGTTCGAAGCGCGCGTGGATTTCGGATTCACTTATGTAGCTGCAGGTGGCGACTGATCATCTAGGGTTGTGTTGGCGTTTCAATCGAAACCGGGTTCGCACTGCATGGAAGTCGATATTCCGAAAAAGCGAAGGCGGCGCGTCAAGCAGACGATGACGCTGGCCGAGCGCCTGTTGAAGACCGCGCGCGAGGCGCGCGACTTGGCCAAGCGTCTGCCGCCGGGCATCGAGCAGGCCAGACAGCTGCGGCGCGCGCGCGAGGCGGAGGCCATCGCCGAGCTCGACCGTTTCCTGGCCGCACCCGCGCGAAGCAATCCGCCGCGATCGCGTTGACGGGGAACGGCCGACCCGTGCCGGATCGGTCGGATGTCTCGAGCGCTTGCGGCAACATTCCTGACCTGTCCGAATCTGGTCGAGCCTTGGCCGCTTAACGGCCAGGCTGAGGGAGATCGCCCGCGCGCGTGGGGCTCAGGCCGGTCCGCGATCTCCCGGAACGGGACGGGAACATCATGTCGTACAGCCGTCCGGTTCTGCTGACGGTAATCCCGACCTGTCGCAAGTCCCGTCTCAGCACGGTTGAGCCCGGCCGGGCGAACGCCGGGCAGGGGTCGAACGTCAACGGCACGGCCAGCGGTGTCTTGGTCGGTCACGACGCTGCGTTTCTCCAGGAGAAAGGATCGGTGCTCAACACGCGGGGCCGCGATCTCGCATTGCGTCGCGGTGAAGGGCCGCTTCGCTGCGGGGGCAGAGGCGGTGCCGCTTCGCAAGCTCTCGACCGCCGCCGGCTCTCGTCGCAGGCCTCGTCTCCGCGGTGGCGGCGGCGTGAACGAGGCAACTTCGCTTGCGCGATGTGTGCGATGCCGCGAACGCGCCTCTCGGCAGCGTGTCCGGTCCGGATCTGCTCGCGGTTCACACCGCGCGCGATGCTCGATCGCAAAGCGAGGATTGCGGCGTTGCAGATCGACGCCGACCGTTACGCCAGCGTCTTTCCTCGTCAACGGCAAAACATCGCGTCCCCTGCACTCGTGGTGTGCGCTGCTGCAACCGACAGCAAGCCAAGTCCCACACCGCGTGCGCCGCCCGTTCCAAAATGGAACGGCAACTGCGCGCGATGCGGTCGGGAGTTGGGGGCGACAGCGCTGTCCACATTTCTTCACAGCCGTCGCAAAAAGTTCTTGCGCGGGATGCGGCATCGCACTATCTCACCACCACGCCAGCCGGACATCACCGATGACTGAGGCCCCCGACTTCCGGGACCAACGTTGTTTTCTCTGATGTTTCTTCTTCCGACGGGCTCCTGAGTTTTTCTTCAGAAAAGCTCTTGACGGTCTCTCAAAATCGGCTATGTGAAGCGCCCCGGCAATCGGGACTTCGACGGCGAAAGAGGCCAGAGAAGTTGATGCACTAATTAGTTCTCTGCGACGTTATTCGCGAACTAACAAGTGCGGGCTGTTTGACAAGTGAAGATGAAGAAAGAGAAACGTGGACGGCGGAGTCCTTGCGGGTCTCGGGACCAAA
>NZ_CAFJ01000120.1 GCF_000239795.1 Bradyrhizobium sp. STM 3809
TTGGGCCGGCGAGACCGCCGTGACGCTGGGCCTTGCGGACGCGATCGGCGACCTCCGCGCGGTGCTGCGCGCCCGCTTCGGCGACAAGGTCGCGATGCCCGTGGTCGCGCCGTCAGGCGGCCTGCTGTCGGGCCTGCTCGGCCGCAAGTCCGCGGGCGCGGGCAGCCTGGCCGCGGCAGGCGTGGGCCTCGGCTGGTCGGGGCTCGCCGAGGAGTTCATCTCTGCCGCCGAAACCCGGGCCATCTGGGCCCGGTTCGGCTTCTGACGCCCAAAGGCCGACGCCCGAGGCCGCGCCATTTTGCCCCCTGCAGTCCGGATTGCAGGGGGAACCGGGATCGGCGACAATGCGACCCGGGGTGGCTTTCCTCATGAACAAGGATCGATCGATGCCGCCGTTCGTCGCTTTCGCGGGTATGCTGGGCGGGCTTGCCGCGGTTCGCTGGGCCTACAAGACCGCTCAGAAGATCAACTGTGAGCTCGAGGAGATGCGTCTGGCGCGCGCCGCCGAGGCCGCGCAGACGGCAGAGATCAAGACCTTGCGCCGCGACCCCGTCACGGGCGCCTACCGGCCCGGCTGACCGCCCGCTGCGATCGAAACGGCGGCCTTCGCCGCCGTTTTCTCCGGCCCATCGCCTTGATTCCTGAAGTCCTCGCCGATACGGTCCGCGCGCTTTTCAGACCCCGCGAAAGACCGATGCCGACGATGGACGAGCTGCCTCCGCACATGCGCCCCGAACGTTCGTTCCAGGGCTTGATCCTGGCCCTGCAACGCTTCTGGGCCGAGCAGGGCTGCGTGATCCTGCAGCCCTACGACATGGAGATGGGTGCCGGCACCTTCCATCCCGCGACGACCTTGCGCGCGCTCGGGCCGAAGCCGTGGAATGCGGCCTACGTGCAGCCGTCGCGCCGGCCGAAGGACGGCCGCTACGGCGAGAATCCGAACCGGATGCAGCACTACTATCAGTTCCAGGTGATCATGAAGCCGTCGCCGCCGAACCTTCAGGAGCTGTACCTGAAGTCGCTCGGCGCGATCGGCATCGACGCCGCCGTGCACGACATCCGCTTCGTCGAGGACGATTGGGAGAGCCCGACCTTGGGCGCCTGGGGCCTCGGCTGGGAGTGCTGGTGCGACGGCATGGAGGTGTCGCAGTTCACCTATTTCCAGCAGGTCGCTGGCTTCGAATGCGCCCCGGTCGCGGGCGAGCTCACCTACGGCCTCGAGCGGCTGGCGATGTACGTGCAGGGCGTCGACCGCGTCTACGACCTCAACTTCAACGGCCGCGACGGCGATGCCAAGGTCACCTATGGCGACGTCTTCCTGCAGGCCGAGCAGGAATATTCGCGGCACAATTTCGAGCATGCCGACACCGCGATGCTGTTCGAGCAGTTCAAGATGGCCGAGGGCGCCTGCCGCAAATATCTCGATGCCGGCTGGCGTGAGGGCAATCGAAGAGAGCACCTGATGGCGCTGCCGGCCTACGACCAGTGCATCAAGGCCAGCCACGTCTTCAACCTGCTCGATGCGCGCGGCGTCATCTCGGTCACCGAGCGGCAGAGCTACATTTTGCGCGTGCGCGAATTGGCCAAGGCCTGCGGCGAGGCCTGGCTGCATACCGAAGCCGGAGGGGCATCATGAGCGAACCAGCGATCGGCGGCCGGACGCCGCTTCCCATCGAGGTCGAGGCGGGCAAGGACTATTGGTGGTGCACCTGCGGGAAATCCGCCAAGCAGCCGTTCTGCGACGGCAGCCATGCGGGCTCCTCCTTCGCGCCGATGCAATACACGGCCCCCGAAACCAAGAAGGCGTTCTTCTGCACCTGCAAGCGCACCGCCAATGCGCCGCTGTGCGACGGAGCGCATTCGAAGCTGCCGGCGTGACGGTCGCCGCGGATCTCCAGGAGATCCCGGCGCGGGTCACCTGACGGTTCTCACGAGTGACGGCGAGCCGTCTCGCCGCACTCCATCCTGTTTGCGCCTCACGTCGCGCCAAGAGCGGTTGCAATGCCCGATCTCCTTCTCGAACTGTTCTCCGAAGAAATCCCCGCGCGCATGCAGGCCAAGGCGGCTGATGATCTGCGCCGCATGGTCACCGACAAGCTCGTTGCCGAGGGCCTGGTCTATGAGGGCGCCAAGGCGTTCGCGACGCCGCGCCGGCTGGCGCTGACGGTGCACGGCATCCCGGCGCGGCAGGCCGACCTCAAGGAGGAGCGCAAGGGCCCGCGCGTCGGCGGCCCCGATGCGGCGATCCAGGGCTTTCTGAAGGCCACGGGTCTCGCCTCGCTCGACGAGGCGACGATCCAGCGCGATCCGAAGAAGGGCGATTTCTACGTCGCGCTGATCGAGAAGCCCGGCCGCGCCACGCTCGACGTGCTCGCCGAGATGCTGCCGGTGATCGTGCGCACCTTCCCGTGGCCGAAGTCGATGCGCTGGGGCAAGCGCTCGGACAAGCCGGGCGCGCTGAACTGGGTGCGGCCGCTGCACGCGATCACCGCGACCTTTGGCCTCGAGACCGAGGAGCCCGACGTCGTCAGCTTTGCGGTCGACGGCATCGAGGCCGGGCAGACCACCTATGGCCACCGCTTCCTGGCGCCATCGGCGTTCAGCGTGCGCCGCTTCGAGGATTACGAGGCCAAGCTGCTCGACGCCAAGGTCGTGCTCGATCCGCAGCGCCGCAAGGACACCATCGTCACCGACGCCAAGCAACTGGCGTTCGCGCAGGGCTACGAGCTGGTCGAGGATCCCGTCCTGCTCGACGAGGTCGCGGGCCTCGTCGAATGGCCGGTCGTGCTGATGGGCTCGTTCGATCCGGAGTACCTGAAGGTCCCGGGCGAGGTGATCCGCGCCACCATCCGCAACAACCAGAAATGCTTCGTGGTCCGCGACCCCAAGACCGGCGGGCTGGCGCCAAAGTTCATCCTGACCGCCAACATCGAGGCGACCGACGGCGGCAAGACCATCATCGCCGGCAACGAGCGCGTCATCCGCGCCCGGCTGTCGGACGCGAAGTTCTTCTACGAGACGGACCTCAAGACGAAGCTCGAGGACCGGCTGCCGAAGTTCGAGCAGATCGTGTTTCACGAGAAGCTCGGCACCCAGGCTGCGCGTATTGCTCGGATCGAGAAGCTCGCCGCCGAGATCGCGCCGCTGGTCGGCGCCGATCCCGCAAAGACCGCGCGCGCGGCGAAGCTTGCGAAAGCCGACCTGCTGACCGAGGTGGTCGGCGAGTTTCCGGAAGTGCAGGGCCTGATGGGCAAGTACTACGCGCTCGCCCAGGGCGAGGACGCCTCGGTCGCCGCGGCGTGCGAGGAGCACTACAAGCCGCAAGGGCCCGGTGATCGCGTGCCGACCGACAAGGTCGCGGTGGCCGTCGCGCTGGCCGACAAACTCGATACGCTGGTTGGCTTTTGGGCGATCGACGAGAAGCCGACGGGCTCGAAGGATCCGTACGCGCTGAGGCGTGCGGCGCTGGGCGTGATCCGAATCATCTTGGAGAATGATCTCCGCCTTCATCTCGCTAATATCTGCGGGCCCGCGTTCTTCGATCTGGCGACGGCAATTCGCGCGCGCGAGGTCGGGAATGAAGTGGAGCAGGCGGAAAGTGGTGAAAAGCCTGGGTTCACTCGTTTTGTTGTGAGAGTGGATGCGCAAACGTTCGGCACGCGCAGCGTGCCAGCGAAGGTTGTCGATCTCATCTCGTTCTTCGCCGACCGCCTTAAAGTTCAGCTTCGTGAGCAAGGCGCGCGGCACGATCTTGTCGACGCCGTGTTCGCGACATCACCCTCCCCCTGGTGGAGGTCGGATGCGGCAAGAAGTGGTGCAGGCAAACTTGATCTCATTGAAGCAGCCGGCAGCCAGGAGGCCCTCGATCGTGAGCCGCCTCCGGAAGAGGAGATGAAGGATGATCTCCTGATGGTCGTGCGCCGCGTCGACGCGCTCGGAAAGTTCCTCGACAGCGACGACGGCAAGAACCTGCTCGCCGGCACCAAGCGCGCCTCCAACATCCTCGCCATCGAGGAGAAGAAGGACAAGCGCAAGTTCGAGGGCGCGCCGGATGCCGCGCTCTACAGGCTCGACGAGGAGAAGGCGCTGGCCAAGGCCATCGGCGATGTCGGCTCGGAAGCCGGCGCGGCCGTCGCCAAGGAGGACTTCGCCGCGGCGATGCGCGCGATGGCCAAGCTCCGTCCGGCCGTCGATGCGTTCTTCGACAAGGTCAAGGTCAACGACGACGACGCGGCGATCCGTGAGAACCGGCTGAAGCTCTTGAACGAGATCCGCAGCGCCACCCGCGCGGTGGCGGATTTCTCGAAGATCGAGGGCTGAGCACGCTGCGTAGGGTGGGCAAAGCAGCCGCCGCCAGGCGGCAGCGTGCCCACCGCCGCGCGGCTCGCTCCGCCGCGAGCCGGTGGGCACGGCGCCATTGCGATCGCGCAAGTGGAGGGGGCAGGGGCGCGCCTTTGCCCACCCTACAGGCCGGAGCGCATCGCTGACGCTCGCAATGGCGCCAGTCGCTAACTCTGCTGTCATGCCCGCGCAGGCGGGCATCCATTACGCCGGGGCCTTTCGGTGGACTCACGTCCGTCTCGGAGTACTGGATCGCCCGGTCAAGCCGGGCGACGACAGTTGTGGTGAGGCGGCCAAGCCTGCCACACGCGTCATTGCGAGGCGCTCTTGCGCCGAAGCAATCCAGGGGCCGTGCAGGCAGACTGTCCGTGTCGCCCCTGGATCGCTTCGCGGCGCTCGCGATGACGACCTAAGCTAACGACCTCTCAAAAAGTAAGCCCCGCCCGGCGGGGGGAACCGGGCAGGGCCTTTACATCTGGCCGCTTGCGGGGGCGTTGGCGACCAAATGCAGCTCGTTAACTACTCAACCACCTGAATGATCCGCCGCGATCGCGGTTCGACCAGAACAGTTTCGCCGTTCACCACCGTGTAGCGATAAGGTGTCGCACCGAAGCGCTGCGGAACGTCGTAATATGTAACACCCGACTCGGGCAGGACGGTCCCCACAACGACGCGATCGGGGATCACATAGTTGGGAACACGCTCGCGCACGACATATTCGCGGAATTCGGGACGGCGCTCCACCGTGATCACGGGCTCGTCCTCGACCAAGACGCCGCGCCCCACGGTGTAGGACTGCGCCTGCGCCGCCGCGGGGATCACGAGGGCGGCCACCAGGGCGGCAAGGGTGAGTTGGGTTCGCATGAGCGGGACTCCTTGCTGTTGATCCGCTTGACTGAGCGACCGGCACGCGTGCCGGCACCTGCCTCCCAATGCCGGCTTCGGGTCATCGTTCCCCGGGGAACCAGGGGCATTTTCGCGACAGGTCCTGCTACGGGGAACCGGAACCCGCGCCGCGCGTCTCCTATTCCGCCACGATCAGCCGGGATAAGGTCCGGCGGAATCGAATCGCCTGCCACGTCTCTTTCAATCCATTCAGAGTTGGCCGATGCATCTGACCGTTGCCCACATCTCGCCGATCATGTCCGTGATCGCGGGCGTCCTCATCCTGATCATGCCGCGGCTGTTGAACTTCATCGTCGCGATCTTCCTGATCCTGAACGGCCTGATCGGCATGGGCCTTCTGAAGTGGCTACATTTCTGATTTCCTCGCGCCGTCTCCTCCCAAGGTCGGGAACCTCTGTGCTTGCGCCGCAGCGCCCAAAATGGTGTAAGGCGCGCGATTTCTCCTCCCCATTTGCGGATCGAACCATCTCATGGCCAAAGCGGTAGCGAAGTCTAAGAAAGTCGCAGCGAAATCAAAGCCTTCCAAGACGGGCAAGGCCAAGGCCGCTGCGCTCGCCCCGCCGCGCAAGGCGCTGAAGACGGCACCGAAGCCGGCCGCCAAGGCGCCCGCCAAGTCTCCCGCCAAGTCTGCTGCGAACAAGGCGGCTGCGAAGTCGGCGCCGAAAGCGCCGGTGAAAACCGCTCCGAAGAAGCCCGCCAAGGCGGCCGTCAAGCCGGCGGCGAAGGCCGCCGCGAAGCCCGCTGCCAAGAGCGCGACGACCGCGATCAAGCCGAACAAGTGGGTCTATACCTTCGGCGACGGCAAGGCCGAGGGCAAGGCGGGCCTGCGCGATCTGCTCGGCGGCAAGGGCGCCAACCTCGCCGAGATGGCCAATCTCGGCCTGCCGGTGCCTCCGGGCTTCACGATCCCGACCTCGGTCTGCACCTACTTCTACGCCAACGACAAGACCTATCCGAAGGAGCTGCAGTCGCAGGTCGACAAGGCGCTCGACTACATCGGCAAGCTCACCGGCAAGAAGTTCGGCGATCCGGAAAACCCGCTGCTGGTGTCGGTGCGCTCCGGCGCCCGCGCCTCGATGCCGGGCATGATGGACACCGTGCTCAACCTCGGCCTCAACGACCAGACGGTCGAGGCGCTGGCCACGCTGTCCGGCGACCGCCGCTTCGCGTTCGACAGCTATCGCCGCTTCATCACGATGTATTCGGATGTCGTGCTCGGCTTCGAGCACCATCATTTCGAGGACATCCTCGACAGCTTCAAGGACACCCAGGGCTATCAGCTCGACACCGATCTCTCGTCGGAAGATTGGGAGATGCTGGTCGGCAAGTACAAGGACGCCGTCGCCGCCGAGACCGGCAAGGACTTCCCGCAGGACCCGCACGATCAGCTGTGGGGCGCGATCGGCGCGGTGTTCTCATCCTGGATGAACGCCCGCGCGGTGACCTATCGCAAGCTGCACGACATTCCGGAGTCCTGGGGCACCGCCGTCAACGTCCAGGCCATGGTGTTCGGCAACATGGGTGACACCTCGGCGACCGGCGTCGCCTTCACCCGCAATCCCTCGACCGGCGAGAGCAAGCTGTACGGCGAGTTCCTGATCAATGCGCAGGGCGAGGACGTCGTCGCCGGCATCCGCACGCCGCAGGACATCACCGAGGACGCGCGCATCGAGTCCGGCTCCGACAAGGCGTCGATGGAAGTCGCGATGCCCGACGCGTTCAAGGAGCTGACGCGGATCTACACGCTGCTCGAGAAGCACTACCGCGACATGCAGGACATGGAGTTCACGGTCGAGCGCGGCAAGCTGTGGATGCTGCAGACCCGTAGCGGCAAGCGCACCGCCAAGGCGGCGCTGCGCATCGCCGTCGAGCTCGCCCATGAGGGCCTGATCTCGCAGAACGACGCCGTGCTGCGCGTCGATCCGGCCTCGCTCGATCAGCTCCTGCATCCGACCATCGATCCCGCCGCCAAGCGCGATGTCGTCGCCACCGGCCTGCCGGCCTCGCCCGGCGCTGCCTCGGGCGAGATCGTGTTCTCGTCGGACGAGGCCACCAAGCTGCAGGCCGACGGCCGCAAGGTCATCCTGGTGCGCATCGAGACCTCGCCGGAGGACATCCACGGCATGCACGCCGCGGAAGGCATCCTCACCACCCGCGGCGGCATGACCTCGCATGCGGCTGTCGTCGCGCGCGGCATGGGCAAGCCCTGCGTCTCCGGCTGCGGCACCATCCGCGTCGACTACGGCCGCGGCACGATGAGCGTCGGCGGCCGCACCTTCAAGACCGGCGACGTCATCACCATCGACGGCTCCGTCGGTCAGGTGCTGGCCGGCCGCATGCCGATGATCGAGCCGGAGCTGTCCGGCGAGTTCGGCACCCTGATGGGCTGGGCGGACGCCGTGCGCGAGACCGGCGTGCGCGTCAATGCCGACACGCCGGAGGACGCGCGCACCGCGATCAAGTTCGGCGCCGAGGGCATCGGCCTGTGCCGCACCGAGCACATGTTCTTCGAGGAGACCCGCATCCGCACGGTGCGCGAGATGATCCTCTCCGAGGAAGAGCAGGAGCGCCGCGCCGCGCTGGCGAAGCTCTTGCCGATGCAGCGCGCCGACTTCGTCGAGCTGTTCGAGATCATGAAGGGCCTGCCGGTCACGATCCGTCTGCTCGATCCGCCGCTGCACGAGTTCCTGCCGCACACCCAGGCCGAGGTCGAGGAGGTCGCGCGCGCGATGAACACCGATCCGCGCCGGCTCGCCGATCGCGCCCGCGAGCTCTCCGAGTTCAACCCGATGCTCGGCTTCCGCGGCTGCCGTCTCGCCATCGCCTATCCGGAGATCGCCGAGATGCAGGCGCGCGCGATTTTCGAGGCCGCGGTCGAGGCCGAGAAGCGCACCGGCGAGGCCGTCGGCCTCGAGGTGATGGTGCCGCTGATCGCCACCAGGGCCGAGTTCGATCTGGTCAAGGCGCGCATCGACGCGATGGCGCAGGCCGTGATCCGCGAGACCGGCGCGAAGCTCGAATACCAGGTCGGCACCATGATCGAGCTGCCGCGCGCCGCGCTGATGGCCGGCCAGATCGCCGAGGCCGCCGAGTTCTTCTCGTTCGGCACCAACGATCTGACGCAGACCACCTACGGCATCAGCCGCGACGACGCCGGCAGCTTCCTCGGCGCCTATGTCGCCAAGGGCATCCTCGAGATCGATCCATTCATCTCGATCGACCGCGACGGCGTCGGCGAGCTGGTCAAGATCGGCGTCGAGCGCGGCCGCGCCACGCGTGCCAACCTCAAGGTCGGCATCTGCGGCGAGCATGGCGGCGATCCCGCGTCGGTGGCATTCTGCCACAAGATCGGCATGAACTACGTCTCGTGCTCGCCCTACCGCGTGCCGATCGCCCGCCTTGCCGCCGCGCAATCCGCACTCGGCAAGGAGATCGCCAGCCAGGCGTGATGCTGTGGTGATCGACGTGACTTGACGAAGGCCGGCACATGGTGCCGGCCTTTTTCGTTGCACTTGTGCCATCGGCCGCGCGACGAGCTCGGTGCACCTCTCCCCGCCCTTTGCGGGGAGAGGTCGGATTGCGCAGCAATCCGGGTGAGGGGCATGGCACAAGCTCGGCTAGGCAACAGGTCCATCGGACGGGCAGTGCGCATCCGCGCGGTTGCAATATGCGCTGGCGAACATCTCGTCTTGCAGAAGGGCCGCTTTGCTTCGTTGCAGCCAAGCGGCACCTCCCGCGCCGC
>NZ_CAFJ01000119.1 GCF_000239795.1 Bradyrhizobium sp. STM 3809
CGCCGGGCGCTTCTCCAGGAACGACACTACGCCTTCCTTGACGTCATCGGAGCGTCCGCGCGCGTAGATGCCGCGGCTGTCGACCTTGTGCGCTTCCATCGGATCGTCTGATCCCATCATGCGCCACATCATCTGGCGGATCAGCGCGATCGAGACCGGCGCGGTCTTGTCGGCGATCTCGCGCGCCAGCGCGCGGGCGGTCGGCAGCAACTCGTCCGGCGGCACGACCTTGCTGACGAGGCGGCCGGCGAGCGCTTCCTGCGCCGGGAAGACGCGGCCGGTGTAGCACCATTCCAGCGCCTGCGAGATGCCGACGATGCGCGGCAGGAACCAGCTCGACGCGGCCTCCGGCACGATGCCGCGCTGTGAGAACACGAAGCCGAACCGCGCCGCTTCCGAGGCGATGCGGATGTCCATCGCGAGCTGCATGGTGACGCCGATGCCGACGGCGGGGCCGTTCACCGCGGCGATCACCGGCTTCAGCGACTTGAAGATGCGCAGCGTCACCTGGCCGCCGCCGTCGCGCACCTGCGGGTCGGAATAGTCGACGCGACCGTCGGCGTGGCGCTTCACCGGCCCGCGCTTGGCGTCGCGGTCGAACGTGTCGGCGCCGGAGGAGAGATCCGCGCCCGCGCAGAACGCGCGCCCCGATCCGGTGACGATGATCGCTCTCACGCCGTCATCCTTGTCGGCGCGGTCGAAGGCGTCGATCAGCTCCTCCATCATCGTGCCGGTGAAGGCGTTGAGCTTCTCCGGCCGGTTCAGCGTGATGGTGAGGATCTTGTCGGCGACGTCGTAGAGGATGGTCTGGTAGGCCATGAGCGTCTCCCGCTGTGTTGTTGTTCTCGTTGTTAGAAACGGCATTCCCAAGAGATGCGCAAGCGTCGATCGATGCCACGCGGCAATGTGCGTATGACATTCCGTAGGGTGGGCAAAGACGCCGTGCGCATCGCGCGCGGCGGCGTGCCCACCGCCCCACGGATGGTGCGGCGGTGGGCACGGCGCGATCAGCAGCGGTGGGCGTTGGATGTCGAGTGGGGCGCGCCTTTGCCCACCCTACGATGCGGGCGACGCCGTAGCCCGCATGAGCGCAGCGACATGCGGGGTCTCACGCGCTGTTGCGGTGAACCCGGATGTCGCTGCGCTCATCCGGGCTACGCGATCGGCGCCTTCGGCCACGGCCGCTGTTCGCCGCGCAGGCCCTCGAACGTCTTGGCCATGCCGAGCACGCCGACATCGTCGAAGCGGCGGCCGACGATCTGCAGGCCGATGGGGAAGCCGTCGGAATCGTAGCCGGCGTTGACGGAGATGGCCGGGTTCTCCGACATGTTCCAGGGCACGGTGTAGGTGATGTGCTCGAACGGCTTCTCGGGATCGTTGACGGGCGAGGCGTACTCGGCCGGAAACTTCACGCCGGGCGAGACCGGCGAGATGATGTAGTCGTATTCGGTGAACAGCTTGGCCGCGGCCGCGCGCAGCGCCATCGTCACGTTGAAGCCGCGGATCACCTCAACGCCGGACAGATCAGCGCCACGCTCCGCCCATTGCAGGATGTAGGGCAGGGTCTTCGCGCGCACCTCGGGCGCCAGTCGCGCCAGATCATCCCACAGCCGCGCGCGCCAGAAATTGTCGAGGCCGTCGAGCATCTCGCGCGTCAGGAAGCCCTTGACCTCGCTGATCACGGCGCCGGCCTCCTCGAAGGCCTTCGCCGCAGCGAGCGTGGTCGCGCGCACCGGGTCCTCCAGTGCCTGGCCGACGCCGCCGAGATCCAGCATCAGGCCGAGGCGCAGCTTGCGCACCGGCTTCTCGGCGACCTTCCAGTGCAGGTCCGACGGCGGCAGGCTGGTGCCGTCGCGGCGGTCGGGCTTCGACAGCACGCTCATCATCAGCGCGGCGTCGTCGACGATGCGCGTCATGGGACCTGCGACGCGGCCGACATAGGGCGGGTCGATCGGCACGCGGCCGAAGCTCGGCTTGAGGCCAACGAGACCGCACCACGACGCCGGCAGCCGGATCGAGCCGCCGATGTCGGTGCCGACATGCAGCGGACCGTAGCCCGCGGCGGCGGCAGCACCCGCGCCGGCGCTGGAGCCGCCGGGGTTCATGCGCAGGTCCCACGGATTGCGCGTCAGCGGATGAAAGCTCGACAGGCCCGACGACAGCATGCCGTAGTCGGGCATCGTGGTCTTGGCGAAGATGATCGCGCCGGCTTCGCGCAGGCGCGCCACCGGCGGCGCGTCGGCCGCGAGCGGTGTGCGGGTGACGCTGGCCGCGCCGAGCGGCATCGGCTGGCCCTTGGTGGCGATGTTGTCCTTCACCGTCGCCGGCACGCCGTCGAGCACGCCGGCCGGCTCGTCATTGGCCCAGCGTTGCGTCGAGGCTTTCGCCGCTGCGCGCGCGGCGTCGACGTCGAGCAGATAGAGCGCCTTGATGTGAGGCTCCCACACGGCGACATGCGCCAGCACATCGTCCATCACCTCGGATGGCGAGAACTGGCGCGCACGGTAGCCGGCGATCAGGTCGACGGCGGAGAGGTCGTGCAGCGAAGTGATGTCGTTAGACACGGGCTTGTGCATGCTGGTCCTCCGTCACCGAAGTTCGTATCGATCGCCGGGCCGCTCATCGGGCTGCGTGATGCGGCACTAGGCTGCAGCCAGGCGGGTCTCGATGATGCGGGCGAACATGCTGGCGCCGATCGGCAGGATCTTGTCGTCCAGCACGTAACCGGGATTGTGCACCGGCACCGAGCCGTCATGGCCGACCCAGAAATAGGCGCCGGGGATGGTCTGCAGCATGTCGGCGAAATCCTCGCTGCCCATCTTCGGCGTCGAGCGCGTCAGCACCTTTGACGGGTCCACGACGGTGCGCGCGACCTCCTCGACGACCTTCGACTGCTCCTCCTGGTTCACCAGGACGCTGAACGTGTCGCGGATGTCGACGTCGATCTCGCAGTTGAAGGCGGCTGCCATGCCGGCGCAGATCGCGCGCATGCGCTCGCGCACCAGCGCGCGGACGTTGTCGGAGAACGCGCGCACGGTACCGCACAGCCAGGCGTCGCCCGGAATGACGTTGTAGGCGGAGCCGGCGTGGATCTGCGTGATCGAGACCACGGCGGCCTGCAGCGGCTCGACGTTGCGGCTGACGATGGTCTGGATCGCCTGCGCGACGCTGGTGGCGATCACCACCGCGTCCTTGGAGCGCTCGGGCATCGCGCCATGGGCGCCATAGCCGGAGATTCTGATATCGAAGAAGTCGGCGCCGGCCATCGCCGGGCCGGGCAGGATCGCGATCTCGCCATGCTCCAGGTCCGGCGCGTTGTGCAGGCCGTACAGCTCGTCGCAGGGGAATTTCTGGAACAGCCCGTCCTTGATCATCGCGCGCGCGCCGCCGAGTCCTTCCTCCGCCGGCTGGAAGATGAAGTGCACGGTGCCGTCGAAATTGCGCGTCTCGGCGAGATAGCGCGCGGTGCCGAGCAGCATCGTGGTATGGCCGTCATGGCCGCAGCCGTGAAAGCGGCCGGGAATGGTCGAGCGCCAGGGCAGGTTGGTGTTCTCCTCCATCGGCAGCGCGTCCATGTCGGCACGCAGGCCGATTGTCTTGCCGCTGTCGCCCTTGCCCTTGAGCACGCCGATCACGCCGGTGCCGCCGAGGCCGCGATGCACCTCGATGCCCCATTGCGCGAGCTTCTCGGCGACGATGCCGGAGGTGCGCGTCTCCTCGAAGCCGATCTCCGGATGCGCGTGCAGGTCGCGGCGGATGGCGGTGAGCTCGTCGGCGTAGCCTTGGATGCGGTCGATCGTGGGCATGGGTTGCGTGTCCGTTGAGTGAAAAGGGAGCAGTCAGGAGGCGGTGCAAAGAGACTGGTCTGCGACCGAGCTTGCGGCCCATCCTTCGAGACGCCCGCCAAGGGGCGGGCTCCTCAGGATGAGGCGGTGTGTGGAGCGAGATATCAAACCCTCATGGTGAGGAGCGCCGTCTTCGGCGCGTCTCGAACCATGAGGCCGCTGCTGGAACAACAAAGTCCTCATCCTTTGACCCCGAAGGCCGGGCCGTTCGGCTTGAGGCGGATGCCCGGGCGCAGGCGGGCCCAGGGCAGGGTGGAGGGATCGGCGGGCATCGCGCCGGGGGCGGCGCAGATCAGCAGCTGCTCGGCAATCGGTTCGAAATCGGCGCGGAAGTGCACCGAGCTCTTGTTGACCAGGATCGCCTGCTCGGTCGGCTCGATGCCGACGAAGCGGTACATCTCCTGGTCTGCGAGCTGTGACTTGTGCGAGGCGACGACCACCCGGACGTCGCCGATGCGCAGGGCCGCGGACGGTCCCATCTCCATCCTGCGGCCGCCGTAGAACGGGCCGGGCGCGATGAAGCGGCCGTCGGAGATCTTTTCGACGATGAAGCTTTCCTCGAACGGCGCGTCGCCGGGGATGCCGCTCTTGCCGCCGAGCGAGAGCGTGACGGTCGCGCCTTCGCCGGCCGCATGCGCGGCCAGCGCCGCAGCGGGATCGTAGATCATGCCGATCGCGGCGCGGCTGGCGCGGTTGCGCACCAGCGCACGCAGCATGCCCGTGGTGTCGGAATCGCCCCCGGCGCCCGGATTGTCCTGAGTGTCCGCGATCACGATCGGGCGGGCCGCGGTCTTCGCCAGCGTCATCGCGTGGCGCACGCCCTCATCCGGCGTGTAGATGCGGCCGTCGAAATCACCCTCGTGACCGGCGACGATCGCCGCAATCGCATCCGCGGCGGCATCCGCATCGGCCTGGGTGCGGCCATAGGCGAACACGCTCGGCCCGCAATGGGCGAAGTCGGCGGCCGGGAAGCCGGGCGCGAACGACAATGTCGGCACCGCGTCGCTCTGCATCGCGGCGAGCCTCTCGTAGATGCCTTTGGTCGGCTGATCGTTGGTGCATTGCCAACTGATCGGAATCAGGAACGGCAGCTGCCGGAACGCCTTCGCCAGCGGCTGTTTGGAGCGCAGCAGCAACGCCAGGTGCTCGGCGCAGGCGCGGCCGGTGTCGGCCATGTCGGTGTGCGGATATTTGCGATAGGCGATCAGCGCGTCGGCATGCGCCATCATCTCCGGCGTGACGTTGGCGTGCAAATCGAGGCTCGCCACCAGCGGCACGTCGGGGCCGATCGCCTGGCGGACGCGGGCGAGGATCTCGCCCTCGCCATCGTCGAGATGCTCGGTCACCATCGCGCCGTGCAGGTCGAGATAGACGCCATCGAGCGGCAGCGCCGCCTTGATGCGGTCGACCATCACGGTCGTGATGCGCTCGAACGCGTCCCTGGTCACATGTGCGGAGGGGCTCGCCGCGCAGGCGATGCTGGGAACGATGTCCCAGCCATTGGCTTCCGCGACCGCGATGAAACCGGCCTGGCCGGCATTGATACCGCGCATGGTCGTCAGCACGGAGGCCGCATCGGCGATCGACGCGCGGCCGCCGCCATGCATGAACTCGTCGTAGCCCGCCTTCGTCGGCGCGAACGTATTCGTCTCGTGCAAGAAACCGCCGATCGCGACGCGCGTCATCACTCCGCCTCAGGCCGTTGATTTGCCGTACGACGTTAGACCGCGCCTCGCGGCCCGCGCAAGCGAAGGAGCGATGCCGTTTTGCATGCGGGCCACGATGACGGTGCGTCGGTCCGGGTGAGCTATTTCCGCGCGTCATTCCGGGGCATCGCGCAGTGACGTCCGTAGGGTGGGCAAAGGCGCGGCCGCGCTATCTCCCCAGGGATGATAGTAGTGGCGCCGTGCCCACCGTCTCGCCGCTGAGTCCGCCGCGCAACGGTGGGCACGCTGCCGCCTTCGGCGGCCGCTTTGCCCACCCTACATGACGGCGTCAAGCCACCGCTTCCGACACCGGGCGGAAATTGGCAAAGTCCCAGTTCCGGCCGGGGGCGGCGTCGAGCAGGGACTTGGTGTAGGCCTCCTTCGGATGCGTCAGGATCTCCCCGGCCGGGCCCTGCTCGACGATGCGGCCCTTCTGCATCACCACGACCTCGTCGCAGATCTGGGCGGCGACGCGCAAATCATGCGTGATGAACAGGATCGCGATACCGAGGCGGCGCTGGATCTCGTCGAGCAGCTCCAGCACCTGCGCCTGCACCGACACGTCGAGCGCGGAGACCGCCTCGTCGGCCACCAGCACGTCCGGATCGAGCGCGAGCGCGCGCGCGATCGCGATGCGCTGGCGCTGGCCGCCGGAGAACTGGTGCGGATAGCGCGAGATCGCGTCCGCCGGCAGGCCGACCAGCTCGAGCAGCTCGCGCGCCCGCGCCATCGCCTTCTCGTGCGACGTGCCGTAGTTGATCGGCCCCTCGGCGATGCTTTCGCCGACGGTCAGGCGCGGGTTGAGCGAGCGATAGGGGTCCTGGAACACGATCTGGATGCGCTTGCGGTGCGGCTGCAAGAGCCGCCGCGTCAGGATCGAGATCTCGTGGCCGGCGAGGCGGACGCCGCCGGAGGTCGGATCGATCAGGCGTACGATGCAGCGCGCCACGGTCGACTTGCCCGAACCGCTTTCGCCGACGATGCCGAGCGTGCGGCCCTTGCGCAAGGTGAGCGAGACGTTCTGCGCGGCCACGACTTCGCGTGCTTTGCCGAGGAACGAGCGCTCGCGATAGACCTTGCCGAGGTCGTTGGTCTCCAGCACCACCGGCTCGGTGCTGTCGGGTCGCGGCGGCCGCGGGATCAGGCTCGGCACCGAGGAGAGCAAATTGCGCGTGTAGTCCATCTCGGGTGCGCGCAGGATCTTGTCGAGCGCGCCGGTCTCGACCAGGCGGCCCTGGCGCATGACCGCGACGCGGTCGGCGATCTCGGCGACGACGCCCATGTCGTGGGTGATGAACAGCACCGCGGTGCCGTGGTCGCGCTGCAGCTCGCGGATCAAAGAGAGGATCTGCTTCTGCGTGGTGACGTCGAGCGCGGTGGTCGGCTCGTCGGCAATGAGCAGCTTGGGCTCGAGCACCAGCGCCATCGCTATCATGATGCGCTGGCGCTGGCCGCCGGACAGGCGGTGCGGGTAGGAGCCGAAAATGCGCTCGACGTCGGGCAGGTGGACCTGCTCCATCATGTCGAGGATGCGCTTGCGCCGCGTCCGGCCATCCAGCGACGTGTGCGCGCGCAGCACTTCGTCGATCTGGCGGCCGACCGGGACGACCGGATTGAGCGCGGTCATCGGCTCCTGGAAGATCATCGCCATCTTGGTGGCGCGCAGCTCGCGCAGCCGGCGATCGCTGGCGGTGAGCAGTTCCTCGTCGACCAGCTTGACGCTGCCGTTGACCGGATGCAGCGCGTTCTTCGGCAACAGGCCCATCGTGGTCAGCGAGGTCACCGACTTGCCGGAGCCGCTCTCGCCGACGACGCACAGCGTCTCGCCTTTCTTGACCTTGATCGAGACGCCGTCGATGATGCGCGGCCCGTTCGGGTTCTTCGTCTTGCCGACGGTGACGACGAGGTTGTCGATGTCGAGGATGGTGTCGGTCATTGGGTCAGTTCTCCGCCGTCATTGCGAGGAGCGAAGCGACGAAGCAATCCAGAGTCCCGGGCGGGGCCCCTGGATCGCGTCGCTTCGCTCGCGATGACGAATAACCAGTTTCACTTGCCGGCCTCGCGCTGCTTCATGCGCGGGTCGAGCGCGTCGCGGGCGGCGTCGCCGATCAGGTTGATCGAGAGGATGGCGATCGACAGCAGCAGGCCCGGCCAGAAGATGAGCTGCGGCTTGATCTGGAAGTAGGAGCGGCCCTCGGCCATGATGTTGCCCCAGGTCGGCGTCTCCGGGCTGATGCCCGCGCCGAGGAACGACAGGATCGCCTCAGTGAGAATGGCCGCGGCGCAGATGTAGGTGCCTTGCACGATCAGCGGCGCGATCGTGTTCGGCATCAGGTGCCGCCACATGATCTTGGGCATCGATGTGCCCAATGAAATCGCGGCCTCGACATAGGGCTCCTCGCGCGCGGTCAGCACGACCGAGCGCACCAGGCGCGCCACGCGCGGGATCTCGACGATGGTGATCGCGATCATGACCGTGCCGACGCTGGCGCCGGACAGCGACACCACGGCGATGGCGAGCAGGATGCTCGGGATCGCCATCAGGCCGTCCATCACCCGCATCATGATGGCGTCGACCCAGCGAAAGAAGCCGGAGACGAGGCCGATCACCAGCCCGATCGCGATCGAGATGACCGCCGCGCCGACGCCGACCAGCAGCGAGATGCGGCCGCCATAGATGGTGCGCGACAGCAGGTCGCGGCCATAGGCGTCGGTGCCGAGCCAGAATTGCGCGCTTGCCGGCTTCAGCCGCTGCGCCGGCGCCAGCAGCACCGGATCATGCGGCGCCAGCAGCGGCGCGAGGATCGAGACGATCACGATCAGCGTCAGGCAGACCGTCGCCACGGCGATGATCGGAGTGGAGGTGAGAAAGCCGAAGCGGGGCCCCAGTCGGGTGGTGACCGGAATCGACGGCTCGGGAGCGGTGACGATCGCCATCGGATAGCCTCAGTAGCGGATACGTGGATCGAGGATGGTATAGGCGAGGTCGATCAGGAGATTGACCGCGAGATAGATGAACGACGTCAGCAGGATCATGCCCTGGATCACCGGATAGTCGCGCGCCAGCACCGCGTCGACCGTGAGGCGGCCGATGCCGGGCAAGTTGAACACGCTCTCGGTGACGACGACGCCGGAGATCAGGAGCGCGAAACCCGAGCCGATCACCGTGATGACCGGCACGGCTGCGTTGCGCAGAGCGTGGCGCAGCAGCACCGCGACCTCGCTGACGCCCTTGGCGCGCGCGGTGCGCACGAAGTCCTCGCCGAGCACGTCGAGCATGGCGGCGCGCGTCATGCGCGCGATCAGCGCGACGTAGATGAAGGACAGCGCGCAGGTCGGCAGGATGATGCGCTCGAAGAACGGGCCGAAGCCGACGCTCAGGCTCTTGAAGCCCTGCACCGGGACCCAGCGCAGATTGATCGCGAAGACCTGGATGAGGATGTAGCCGATCACGAACACCGGCACCGAGAAGCCGAGCACCGACAGCGCCATGACGAAGCGGTCGATCCAGGTGCCGTGCTTCCACGCCGCGATCACGCCGAGCGGGACCGCGACGAGGATCGACAGGATGATGGTGGACAGCGCGACCGAGATCGACGGCTCGATGCGCTGGCCGATCATCTGCAGCACTGGCACCTTCGAGATCAGGGAGACGCCGAGATCGCCATGAACAAGCTGATTGATCCAGGTGAAGAACTGGATGTAGAGCGGCTCGTTCAGTCCGAGCGTGGTGCGGATGCGCTCGAGCTGCTCGGGCGTGGCGTTGTCGCCGGCGAGAATCGCGGCGGGATCGCCGGGCGTCAGCCGCAGCAGCAGGAAGACGAACAGCGCCACCACGCCCATCACCGGGATGGATGCGAGGATGCGGCGAAGCAGATAACCGATCATCTGGAGAGAACCGTTGTCATGGTGCGGAGATGGCGCGCCTGATATCGAGAGTGAGTCTGCATGTCACTGATGGTCATTGCTTGCAAGTTTCATCGCCATCAAGATCTCCGGTGTTTGCTGCCCTGCGCGTGCATGCGGATCACACGAAATCGCTGGTCAGCGTGATCGCAATTGCGAGCAATGTCGCGGCACTTTGCGGCGAACGTTCGCGCGCAACTTTGCAAGCCGCATGCCATCATGCGCGCGGTCTGGAACGGTTGTCCACTTGCTCGATATTGTCCCGGAAAATGAAACCGTGCTGCTTTGCAGCAGTATGGTTGAGCGCGGTGCCGCAGGGTGGGCAAAGGTGCTGCCGTGCGGTCTCGCAAGAACGAGGTCGCGGTAACGCCGTGCCCACCCTATTCGTGTGAGCTCCGCTGCTCGATGGCGGGCACGCGGCCGCCTGCGGCGGCTGCTTTGCCCACGCTGCGGCCATCACTCGCCTACGCCAGCGTCGCCAGCAGGCCGGCCATCAGGCGGCCGCGTTCGGCGAGGCTATCGACCTCGATGTACTCGTTCAGAGTGTGCATGTCGGCGCCGCGCACCCCGAGGCCGTCGAGGGTGGGAATGCCCAGCGCGCCGGTGAAGTTGCCGTCGGAGCCGCCGCCGGCCGAGCCGTGGGGCAGGGACATGCCGAGCCGCTCGGCGATTCCGCGCGCCGTGTCGTAGAGCGCCATGGTTCCGGAATCCGGCTCCCACACCGGCCGAGTCACGCCGCGCGTGACCTTGAACGCGACATCGTCGGTCGTGCCGGACAGCGCCAGCATGCGCTCGACGCCGCGGTCGAGATCGGCCTGCCGCTTGGCCATGCTGAGTGCCTCGCCGGTGCAGGTCGTGGCCACGCAATTCACCCACTGGCCGCCATGCACGATGCCGACCGAGAAGGTGCAATCCTCCGTGGTCATCGCGTCGATCGCGAGGATCTGCCGCGCCATTTCCCGGATCGCGGAACGGCCGGCGGCCAGCCGCGCGCCGGCATGGCTGGGACGCCCGGTGGCTTCGAGATTGAAACGCGCGATCGCATAGCGCCCGGTGACCACGCCATTGTCGGGACGGCCCGGCTCGGGCACCAGCACGTATTTGTTGCGCTTCGCTTCGGCCTCGATGATGTCGCGCGTCGAGGGCGTACCGACCTCCTCGTCCGGCGTGAACAGCACCGTGATCGGCAGCGGCGTCGCGACCGAGGCCTTGATCAGCTGCCGGATCGCTTCCAGCGTGAGATAATTGCCGCCCTTCATGTCGCAGATGCCCGGCCCGTAGCACCTGTTGCCCTCGCGGCGCCACGGCAGCTTGGCCAGTGTTCCAACCGGGTGAACCGTATCCATGTGGCCGGCGATCAGGATGCCCGGCTCGCCCTGTCGCGGATGCGGAAAGCGGGCGCGCACGCAGCCGGCGAAGCCCTGCCGTCCGGCGATGCGCTCGATTGTCGCACCGGAGATCGCCATGTCGCGCGCCGCGAGGTCCAGCATGCGCTCCACCGCGGCGGCGTCCCAGGTCGGACTCTCGCACTCCACCCAGCTGCGCAAGCCCTGCAGCATGGCATCGGTATCGAAGGGAAGATCGGATGGATTCATGTGTGCTCTCTTCGAGGACTCGTCGTGATCTCGCGCTACGAGACGACACTTGCGTGCGCCTTGTAAAGCGAAAGCTATGCGCGCGTTAACGGCATGTTGCGGCGAGGCGGGCATGCAGTGAATGCGGATTGACGCCCAAGGCACGCTCTGCAAGTGTCGAAAGCGCTCGACTTACAGCGTGTTAGTTCGCACAAGGATTGATCTGCACGCACAACGAATGACCTGTGTCTGATGAGTTTCAGGTCAAACCATTCGCCTCTAGGAGACTCTGGTAATGTTCCACATTTCGCGCCGGAAAGGTCTGGCGCTCGCCACCAGCCTCGCCGTTGCCATGCTTTCGCCCTCGACGGCGGTGAGCACACGGGCGCTGGCCGCCGGCCAGAAGACGATCACGGCCGTGATGCATTCGGACCTGCGCGTGATCGATCCTGGATTCACCACGGCCTACATCACCCGCGACCACGGCTACATGGTCTACGACACGCTGCTGGCGACCGATTCGAATTTCAAGGTCCAGCCGCAGATGGCGGACTGGAAGGTCTCCGACGACAAGCTGACCTACACCTTCACCCTGCGCGACGGCTTGAAATGGCATGACGGCACCGATGTGACGGCGGAGGATTGCGTCGCCTCGCTGAAGCGCTGGGGCCGCAACGACGGCATGGGCCAGAAGCTGATGGACTTCACGGCGAGCCTGGAGGCGCCGGATGCCAAGACCATCGTGCTCAAGCTGAAGGAGCCTTACGGCCTGGTGCTGGAGTCGATCGCCAAGCCGTCGTCGCTGGTGCCGTTCATGATGCCCAAGCGCCTCGCCGAGACGCCGCAGGGCCAGCAGATCCCGGAGCAGATCGGCTCGGGCCCGTTCAAATTCGTGAAGAGCGAATTCCAGCCGGGCGTGAAGGCGGTGTACGAAAAGAACACCGCCTATGTGCCGCGCAAGGAGCCGGCGAGCTGGACGGCGGGCGGCAAGGTGGTGAAGGTCGACCGTGTCGAGTGGATCACGATGGCCGACGCGCAGACCGCGGTGAACGCGCTGCAATCCGGCGACATCGACTTCATGGAGAATCTTCCCTACGACATGCTGTCGGTGCTCGAGGCCAATCCGGATCT
>NZ_CAFJ01000118.1 GCF_000239795.1 Bradyrhizobium sp. STM 3809
TCGGCGAAACTCTGTCCGACTTGGCCGAAGGCGCTGCGCCTGGACGGCTCGGTCCGGGATCCGAACGCGCTCCACATGGTCATGCTGGAGAATGTGCGGCAACGTTGCGACGACGAGGAGTTCGACGTCCTCCACTTCCACCTCGACTACTATCCGTTCTCGCTGTTCCATCGCCAGCCGACGCCGTTCCTCACCACGCTGCATGGCCGGCTCGACCTTCCCGAGCATCAACCGGTGTTCTCGATGTTCAAGGATGTTCCCGTCGTGTCGATTTCCGACGCGCAGCGACGCCCCGTGCCGAACGCAAACTGGGTGCGTACGGTGCTGCACGGCCTGCCCGAAAAGCTGCTGATGCCGAGGCCTTCGACCCCAAGCTATCTCGCGGTGCTCGGGCGCATCGCGCCGGAAAAGGGCGTCGACCGGGCGATCAAGATCGCGATGCGCTGTGGCATTCCGCTCAAGATCGCCGCCAAGGTCGATCGCGCCGACCAGGACTATTTCGACCAGCTGATCTATCCGATGATCAACGGCAACCCGCTGGTCGAGTTCATCGGCGAGATCGGCGACCACGAGAAGCCGGAGTTCCTCTCCGGTGCGCTCGGCCTGCTGCTGCCGATCGACTGGCCCGAGCCGTTCGGACTCGTGATGATCGAGTCCATGGCCTGCGGCACGCCGGTGATCGCCTACAACCGCGGCTCGGTACCGGAGGTGATCGACGACGGCGTCACCGGCTTCATCGTCGAGGACGAGCTCAGCGCCGTCGCCGCCGTCCACCGGCTCTACGATCTCAGCCGCGCCCGCGTGCGCGAGCGGTTCGAGCAGCGCTTCACCGCGCGGCGCATGGCGCTCGACTACCTCGCTGCCTACCGCCGGCTGATCGACAGGGCCGAGCCGCGCATCCGGCTGGTCAGCAGCGCCGAGTAGATCGCGGGAGGCCGGTCACGACGCCGGCCGGCCTCCTCGTCCGCTTCGTCCTCAAGTGACCGTCGTCCGTTTCGGCTCGACGATCTCGAACATCCGCGGGAATTCATCCATCAACGCCATCAGCTCGGCCAGCCGCATCGGATTGCCGTCGAAGCTGATCTTGCCGGCCGCCACCGCTTCCGGAAAGGTCGTCGCCTTGGCGATGATTTCGTCGAGCGTCGCGCGCGCCAAGGTGAAGCCGGCGTCGGCGGTGGAAGCCTGCACGCCCACCGCATAGGTCAGCGCGCAGTTCTGCAAGGTCAGCACGAAGCGCTCGCCGGTGTCGGTGAAGGCCCAGTTCAGCACGATGTGCTTGCCCTCGGCCTTCGGCCCGTTCAGGCGGACACCGAGCACGTCCCACAATTGCTCGGTGCGCAGCGCCGCCAGGGTCTCGCGCGGCATGCCCGGGCGTGCCGGCACCTCCGGCATGCCGTAACGCAGCTCCTGCGCGCCGAACAGATAGGCGTTGCGCCAGGTCGCGCTCTCCGCGGCATAGCCGAGCTGCTCCAGCGTATCCGCCAGCAGCGCGCGCGCCTCCGCGTTGTCGGGCTCGGCGAACACGAGATGACCGACGGCCTGGGCGACGAAACGCAGCTCGCCCTTGGCGAAGTCCGCGCGCGCCCGCGCCAGCAGTGCCGCCGCGCCGCCCATGTACTCGACATATTTCCGGCCCGCCGCGACCGGCGGCAGCGGGTCGAGATTGACCGGGTTCGCGTCGTACCAGCCGAGATACTTCTGATAGATCGCCTTCACGTTATGGCGGATATGACCGTAATAGCCGCGCGCATGCCAGGCGTTGTCGAGGCTCTTCGGCAGCCTGATCTGCTCGGCGATCTCGGTGGCGGTGAGGCCGTGGTTCATCAGCCGCAGGGTCTGGTCATGCGCGAACTTGTAGAGGTCGCGCTGCTCGCGGATCATCGTGTCGACGCGGCTCATGCCCCATACCGGCCAGTGATGCTGCCCGCACATCACCTCGGCCTTGCCGCCCCATAATTGCAGGGCTTCGCCGAGATATTTCGACCAGGCCAGCGCATCGCGCACGTCGGCGCCCCGGAACGGCAGCAGGTTGTGGAAATTATGCGTGCAGTTCTCGGCGAGGTTCAACAGCCTGTAGCGCGGCACGTAGCAGTGCATCTCTGCCGGCGCCTCGCTGTTCGGCGCCATCTGGAACTCGAAGCTCACGCCGTCGATGGTCCTGGTGTCGCCGGTCGCCATGATCAGGTCGGTCGGCCGCAGCAGCGCGACGCTGCCCGCCGCCATGGTCTTGCCGAGACCGCAATCGACATGGCCCTTAGGGCCCTTCGCCAGCAGCGGCCCGAACTGATATTGCGCCCGGCGCAGCATCGCCGGCCCGGCGATGATGTTCTCGGACACGGCGTGCTCGATGAACAGGTTCGGCGCGATCAGCGGCACACGGCCGCTGGTGACCGCGTCCTCCGCGACGACGCCGCGCGCGCCGCCCCAATGATCGGTGTGGGTGTGCGTGAAGATCACGGCGGTCACCGGCCTGGCACCGCGGTGCTGATAGTACAGGTCGAGCGCGGCGCGCGCGCCCTCGATCGAGGTCAGCGTGTCCACGACGATGACGCCGGTGTCGCCCTCGATCAGGGTCATGTTGGCGATGTCGAGCCCGCGCACCTGGTAGACGCCGGGCACGACCTCGAACAGGCCATGATGCATGTTGAGCTTGGCCTGCCGCCACAGGCTCGGATTGACGGTGGGCGGCGCCTCCTCGGCGTCGAGGAAGCCGTAGGGTTCGAGGCTCCAGACGCTGCGCCCCTGCGCCGTCGTGACCTTGGCCTGGTCGATCGTGCCGAGGAAGCCGCGCGCGGCATCGTCAAAATCGGCGGTGTCGCCGAACGGCAGCGACTCCAGCATGGCCTGCTGCGCCGCGCTCACCGCCACGCTGGCGTCCTTTGGCTCCTTGCCGCTGACCGGCGCGTTCATGGCTGATTCCTCCCCGCAACAAGCGTCACGCCCGCAATGCTAATGCGGGGACTAGCCGCACGCAAATTGCGCGGGGCGGAACGACGCTCAGATCACGTGATCGACGGCGTCCGCGATCGCGGTATGGATCTCGTCGAGATCATCGGGGGTGACGCAGTACGGCGGCATCACGTAGATCGTGTGCCCGAGCGGGCGCAGCAGCACGTCGCTGTCGCGAATGAAGGCTTGCAGCCGGCCCGCGCGCCAGCACGATACGGCGAAACACCTTGCGTCGCGGTGCTGACGAGAGACTGCGATCAGGCCGGGGAGACGTCGGCGACCTTGCCTTCGGACGTCGTGACGGCGCGTACACCCATTGACGAATTCATCCCGAGCCGCGCCAGCAGGTCGGCGTCGCGCGCCGCTTGCGGGTTGGCGGTCGTCAGCAGCACGTCGCCGATGAAGATCGAGTTGGCGCCAGCGAGCAGGCACAGGCTCTGCAATTCGTCGCTCATGTATTGCCGCCCCGCGGACAGCCGCACCACACTGGCCGGCATCATGATGCGCGCCACCGCGATCAGACGCACCAGCGCCAGTCCGTCGGGCCGCGCGGCGGTGGCGTTGACCGGCACGCCCTTGACCTCGTTCCACAGGTTGATCGGCACGCTGTCCGGATGATCAGCGAGATTGGCGAGCAGCACGAGCATGCCGAGGCGGTCGTCGACCGCCTCGCCCATGCCGATGATGCCGCCGCAGCACACCTTGATGCCGGCCTCGCGCACATGCGCCAGCGTATCGATGCGGTCCTGCAGCGTGCGCGTGGTGATGATGCGGTCGTAGAATTCGGGCGAGGTATCGACATTGTGGTTGTAGTAGTCGAGCCCGGCTGCTTTCAGCCGCTGCGCCTGCGGCGGGCTGAGCATGCCCAGCGTGACGCAGGTCTCCATGCCCAGATCCTTCACGGCGCTGACCATGTCGCAGACCTGGTCGAGATCGCGGTCCTTCGGACTGCGCCAGGCGGCGGCCATGCAGAAGCGGTCCGCGCCGGCGTCCCTGGCGCGCCGCGCGGTCGCCAGCACGTCGTCGCGGTCCATCAGCTTCGTCGCCTTCAGGCCGGTGTCGTAGTGCGCGCTCTGCGAGCAGTAGCCGCAATCCTCCGGACAGCCGCCGGTCTTGATGCTGAGCAGGCTCGCGGTCTCCAGCCGGGTCGGATCGAAGTGCCGGCGATGGGTGGCCTGGGCGAGAAACATCAGGTCGGGAAACGGCAGCGCGTAGAGCCTGTCGGCCTCCTCCCGGGTCCAGTCATGGCGGAGGGGATTGCCAGGCTGGATCTGATCCGAGGACGAACTGCTGGTACCGACCATACTGACGCTCCAAAATTATAGATTTTCATAAATATTATCTATGAAATGATCATCATACGACCGTAAAACAGGTCACCTTTCACCGC
>NZ_CAFJ01000117.1 GCF_000239795.1 Bradyrhizobium sp. STM 3809
TCATGGGCGAAGGCGCCGGTGTCGTCGTGCTCGAGGAGTATGAGCACGCCAAGGCGCGCGGCGCGCGGATCTATGCCGAGGTGGTCGGCTATGGCCTGTCGGGCGACGCCTATCACATCACCTCGCCGTCGCCGGATGGCGATGGCGGCTTCCGCAGCATGAGCGCGGCGCTGAAGCGCGCCGGCCTTACCGCGGCCGATCTCGACTACATCAACGCGCACGGCACCTCGACGCAGGTGGGCGACGAGATCGAGCTCGGCGCCGTCGAACGTCTGCTCGGCAACGCCGCTTCGAAGATCTCGATGTCCTCGACCAAATCGTCGATCGGACATCTGCTGGGGGCCGCCGGCGCCGTCGAAGCGATCTTCAGCATTCTCGCGATTCGGGATAACATCGCTCCGCCGACGATCAATCTGGAGAACCCGTCGGTAGAGACCGCGATCGACCTCGTCCCGCATACGCCTCGTCAACGCGAGATCAATGTGGCGCTGTCGAACTCGTTCGGTTTCGGCGGCACCAATGCGTCGGTGATTCTGCGGCGCGTGGTGAGCTAGTGCGGAGGAGCGGAACACCGCGTGGACCTGTTGCGACTTTGTCACGCGGATTTCCGACTGCAGCCACACTAGAACCTAACACTTCGCGTGTCTGTCGCAGGTCGGCCGGGCGACGATGCGGTGAACGCGCTTGGCGGCGAGACCCGGCGAAACACCTTTTCGCCGTATTCGGTGATGATTCGTGAGGATGGGCGTTGAGTTCAGGTCGCTTGCGTGGGGTGCGCACGGCCACGACGAGAGCGACAGGACCAAAGGTTGCATCGATGAGTGAACGGCCGCCCATCTCGCCCCGTAGTCCGCGCGCAGCGTTGGAGCCCGAACGGGTGCCGCCGCCGCCGCGTCGCTCCGATCGCGCGCGCAATCCCTTCGTGGTGGTCGGAAATGCGATCATCACGCTGCTGATCCTGGCGATGATCGGCGGCGGCGCCGTCTACTACTACGGTCGGCAGATCATCGAGGCGCCCGGACCGCTGCAGGAAGACAAGATCGTCAACATTCCGGCACGCGCCGGAAAGCGGGATATTGCCGATGTGCTGACCCGTGAGGGCGTCATCGACGTCAACCCCTGGATCTTCATCGGCAGCGTCTATGCGCTCAACGCAGCGCCCGATCTGAAGCCGGGCGAGTATTTGTTCCAGAAGAATGCATCGCTGCGCGGCGTGATCGGCGTGATCGTCGAAGGCAAGGTCGTGCAGCATGGCGTCACGATTCCCGAGGGACTGACCTCCGAGCAGATCGTCGCGCGTCTGTCCGACAACGACATCTTCACCGGCAGCGTGCGTGAGATCCCGCGCGAGGGAACGCTGCTGCCGGAGACCTACAAGTTCCCGCGCGGCACCAGTCGCGATCAGGTCATCCAGCGCATGCAGCAGGCGCAGAAGCGCGTGCTCGCCGAGATCTGGGAACGCCGCAGTCCGGATCTGCCGGTGAAGACGCCGGAGCAGCTGGTGACACTGGCCTCGATCGTCGAGAAGGAAACCGGCAAGCCCGACGAACGCAGCCGGGTCGCCGCGGTGTTCGTCAACCGGCTGAAGCAGCGGATCAAGCTGCAGTCGGATCCCACGATCATTTACGGACTCGTGGGCGGCAAGGGCACGCTGGGACGGCCGATCAAGCGCAGCGAGATCACCCAGCCGTCGCCGTACAACACCTATGTGATCGAAGGCCTGCCGCCGGGCCCGATCTCCAATCCCGGCCGCGCCTCGCTCGAGGCCACCGCGAACCCGGCGCGCACGCGCGATCTGTACTTCGTCGCCGACGGCACCGGCGGCCACGCCTTCACCGAGACCTACGACCTGCACCAGAAGAACGTCGCCAAGCTCCGG
>NZ_CAFJ01000116.1 GCF_000239795.1 Bradyrhizobium sp. STM 3809
GGACGGCCGCATGGTGCACTCGATGTTCCTGTTCGAGGTCAAGAAGCCGGAGGAGTCGAAGGGCCCGTGGGACTATTACAAGGTGCTCGCCGAGGTGCCCGGCGACCAGGCGTTCCGGCCGCTGAAGGACGGCAATTGTCCCTACGTGAAGCAATAGGGACCCGCCAAAACGCATTCGGGGCTCGCGCATCGCGGGCCCCGGGCAAACTGTCTTCGTCGATTTCGGTGTTAAGTGCTTGATCTCGCTGTCAGCCATCTCGCTGGCAGGAGTGGAGAGGCTCGAACTCCCAACCCCCGGTTTTGGAGACCGGTGCTCTACCAATTGAGCTACACTCCTAGCGAGCCGGGACAGTGTCGCCGGTTCGGCCGCTTTGAAGCATAGACCTCCCCCCGAATGCAAGGGTGCAATGGGGCAAATCGACTGGTCAGACCACAACTTCCGCGCCAGACTCGATGCAAACCGACAACATTGCCCAAGAGAACACTGCCCAAGGGAGAGCCCATGACACCGTCCCCCGCCGCCTCGACCGCGCCCTTGTCCGCGCTCCGCTCCCTGAGCCCGCCGCTGCCGGATGACCGCCCCGAGGCGCTCGGCCTGTCCCCGGCGCGGCTGCAGCGGGCGTCCGATGCCTTCAAGCGTGAGGCAGACAAGGGCACCATCCCCGGCGCGACCCTGCTGGTCGGCCGCCGCGGCCGGATCGGCTGGTTCAACGCCATCGGCCGCCAGGGTCCAGACTCGGACACGCCGATGCGGCCCGATTCGCTGTTCCGCATCTTTTCGATGACCAAGCCGATCGTCTCGCTGGGCATCATGATGCTGGTCGAGGACGGCGATCTCCTGCTGTCCGATCCCGTCGCCAAGTTCATCCCGGAATTCGGCGCCCAGAAGGTCGGTGTCGACAATGGCGGCAAGCTGGAGCTGGTAGCGGTCGCCCAGCCGATGACGGTGCAGGACCTGCTGCGCCACACCTCCGGCCTGGCCTACGAGCACACCGGCACCGGGCCGGTGCACCAGCTCTACCAGCAGTCGCGGGTGCGCAGCCGCAAGATCAGCAACGCCGAGCATGCGGCGATCGTCGCCGGCCTGCCGCTGATCTGCCAACCCGGCGCCGAGTTCAACTACAGCCGGTCGACCGATATTTTGGGGCGCATCATCGAGGTGGTCTCCGGCCAATCGCTCGGCGCCTTCCTGGCCGCGCGCATCCTGCAGCCGCTCGGCATGAACGAGACGGCCTTCTTCACCAGCGAGGCCAATGCACATCGGCTCGCCGAGCCGTTCGCCAAGGACCCATGGACCGGCGAGGCGGTCAACCTGTTCAAGATGACCGAGCAGCCGGTGATGGAATCCGGCGGCGGCGGCCTGGTCGCCACCACGATGGACTACGCCCGGTTCTGCGCGATGCTGCTCAACAAGGGCAGCCTCGATGGCGTCAGGCTGGTCGGCCGCAAGACGCTCGAACTGATGGCCTCCGACCATCTCGGCCCCGAGGTGAAGACGCAGGGCACCCTGCTGTCCCCCGGTCACGGCTTCGGCCTCGGCTTCGCCGTCCGCCGCGAAGCCGGCATCGCCCCCTTCCCCGGCTCGCCCGGCACCTTCTTCTGGAGCGGCATCGCCGGAACGTTCTTCTGGATCGATCCGAAGGAGGAGCTGTTCGCCGTCTTCATGGCCCAGGCGCCCGGGCAGCGGGATTATCTGCGCACGCTGGTGCGCGACGTGGTCTACGCCGCGGTGGAATGAGGCAACCGGATCGTTTGCCCGGATGCGGCACCCCCCCACCACCGTCATCCCGGCGAACGCCGGGATCCATACCGCGTGATCTGTCGGGGGACGTCACTGCCAGTTGCCTGCCTCATGATGGCTGGTGGCTATGGGTCCCGGCGTTCGCCGGGACGACAGTGGTGACTGAAGCGTCGGAGTAAGGGACGCATACTCTC
>NZ_CAFJ01000115.1 GCF_000239795.1 Bradyrhizobium sp. STM 3809
CCGGCAGTGTTTCTGACGCAATAGTACTAACCCGCCCTACGAGCTGCTCAGAACCCGTAAAGCCTCGCCGGATTGTCGACCAGGATCTTCTTCCTGATCGCCGCGTCCGGTGTCCAGACCGGCAGCTGGTTCATCAGCCGGCCATCGTCGATCGCATAGAACGGCCTGACGTCTGTCACCTTCAGCTCGGGATGCGGCGAAGAGTCCGGGTGCGGCCAGTCGGTGCCCCAGACGATGCGGTCGGGATTGGCTGCGATCAGGGCTTTCGCGAACGGGATGACGTCGGTGTAGTCGGGGCCCTTCGTCGAGGCGCGGTAGGCGCCGGAGATCTTGACATAGGCCTTGCCGCTGCGGACGAGATCGACGAGGTCGGAGAAGCCGGGCTGCTCGAGGCCGAGATCGGCCTGCGCGCCGCCGAAATGATCGAACACGGCCGGCACGGGCGACTGCATCACGAGGTCCTTGATCGCGGCGATCATCGGCGTGTTGGTGTAGAGCTGGATGTGCCAGCCGCGCGCCTTCATGCGGTCGACCGCGGCCTGGAAGCGGGCGCGGCCGACCTTGGGATCATTGATGCCGCCGGTCGCGAGGTTGAGGCGGATGCCGCGGAAGCCGTCGGCGTTCATCTGATCGAGCTGCGCCTCGGTGGTCTTGTCGTCGATCACGGCGACGCCGCGGGCGTCGTTGTCGCGGGCTTTCATCCCGTACAGCGTCGCGGAGTTGTCGGTGCCGTAGACGCTCGGCGTCACGATCACCACGCGCTTGATGTGCAGCGCCTTGTGCAGGGCCGCCATCTCTTCCGGCGAGGCCGGCTCGGGCGTGTAGACGCGATTGGCGGCGAAAGGAAACTTCTCGGGGTCGCCATGGATATGGGTGTGGCAGTCGCACGCGTCGGCCGGCACGTCGAAATCGACCGGCGTGGCCGGTTGTGAGGGGTTTGCGCGGGCTGTCGTCATCGTCACTCCGGCGGCGAGCGAGGCCAGCAGCAGGCTGCGGCGGTTGAGCATGGTGGGTCTCCCCGGATGTCGCGCGTGCGTTGCGGGTGACGCGCTTGGTGTTGCGGGAGGAGCGTGAACCGGCGCGGGGCAGTGGGCAAGAGCGAAGCCAGCCATAGGTCGTCATCCCCGCGAACGCGGGGATCCATAGCCACAGGAGGTCGTGTGGCGGCACACGCGTGGCTCCGTTCTCGTGTCTCCACATCGCCCTGTGGCTATGGGTCCCGGGTCGGCGCCTCCACGGCGCGTGCGCGCCGTTCCGGCTTGCCCGGGAAGACTGTCGAGGATGGGGCGACGCGCTCCCATCTCACTCTGTTCGAGGACAACGTAGCTCACCTTGGCTAGGTCAGCTTGCGTCCGACGGCGTCTTACTGCCCCGACGGCGTGCGCAGGCCGTGCCAGGCGTCGCGGACCTGGTGGTAGTGGACCTCGGGCAGATAGTCCGGCGTGTTGAGATTGAGGTTCTTGACATCGAGCCGGCCCACGGCGCTCAGCAGCGTGTAGGAGGCGATGACGCGGTCGCGCTGGGCGCCGATCAGGCGGGCCTTGGCCTGGATCAGATCGGCCTGCGAGTTGAGCACGTCGACGGTGGTGCGCTGGCCGCCCTGCGCCTCGCGCGAGACGCCCTGCAGCGCGACGGTGGCGGCCTTCACCTCGGCCTCGGAGGCGCTGACGGCGACCTTCGCGCCCTCATTGGCCACCCAGGCGCTGACCACGGCGGTGCGGGTCTGGTTGCGGACCTGGTCGAGCACCAGCCGGCTCTGCGCGGCGAGCTCCTTGGATTGGCGGGTCTGCGAGGCCGCGGTGCCGCCGTCATAGATCGGCGCGGTGACGGCGCCGACGATCGAGGCCTGGTCGGTGCCGAAGGTGCCGAGCGTCTGGTCCGAATCGCGGCTGCGGCTGACGCTGCCCTGCAAGGTCACGCTCGGCAGCAGCGCGCCCTCGGCGATGTGGATCGAAGTCGAGGCGGCGTCGACGTCGAAGCTCGCGGCCGCTACCGCCGGGTTCTCCTTGTTGGCGAGCGCGATCGCATCCTCGCGCGAGCGCGGCAGCAGCCGGTCGACCGGATCGGCGGCGCGGAGCTGGCCCGGCGCCATGCCGATCACCTGCGCATAGGTGGCCTGGCTGATGGCGAGATTGACCTCGGCGGCATTGAGGTCGGAGAGGCCGCGCGACAGCCGCGCCTCGGCCTGCGAGGCATCGGTCGGCGTGACGTCGCCAGCGTTGAGGCGGCGCTGCGTCACGGCCAGCGTCTCGCGCAGGAACGCGACGTTGGAGCGCTGCGCCTCGACCAGCGACTGGTTGGCGAGCACGTTGGTATAGGCGGTGACGGCATCGAGCAGGATGCCCTGGCCGACATTGCGCAGCGCCTCGCGGCCGGACTGCACCTGCAGCTCGGCCATGCGCACGCTATTGGCGGTGCGGAAGCCGTTGAACAGCGTCTGCGTGACGGTGACGCCGATGGTCCAGGGCTTCAAGGTCTGGGTCTGGATGGTGTTGCCGGGCAGGAGATTGCGCACCGCCTGCAAGCCGCTGCTGAGGCTCGCGACGAGTTGCGGACGGTAGCCGGCCAGCGCCTGCGGCACGTTCTCGTCGGTGGCGCGCTGGCGCGCGCGCTCGGCATTGAGGGCCGGGTTGGTCTGATAGGCTTTCGCGAGCGCAGCCGCGAGATCCTCGGCGCGCACCGGCGAGCAGACGACGACAAGGCTGGCCGCGAGAATCAGCCCGAGGCTGCCCCGCGTTGCGCGCACCTTGCCGAGGCCAATGTCTTTGGCTCGACCCACTATCCGACTCCGCCGCGTCCCACTGTCTTAACCAATTGTTTACCTGTTTACGGCTGCGCGCGGCCACACACAAACCGCCGATGTGGAATCCGGCAGGCTTTTCCATGGTTTGTTGTGGCGGTCGCGCCACAGAGCGAGGCGTCGCGGGCGCCGGAGCGGTCGCGCGCGGTAGGCGGGTGAGTAAGTGCGCTGACAGGACGTTGCCCTCGCGAGGGCCGCGAATCATCTCAGTTATTTGCGAGCTATCAGCGGCCTGCTCGGTGCACCTCTCCCCGCCCTTTGCGGGGCCGCGACGAGCTTCGCTCGCGCTGAGAGCTCGGATTGCGGAGCAATCCGGGTGAGGGGCATGGCACTGGCGGAGCCACAACCCCAGCTCCCTCGGACTCGGACGTGTGCGCTCTATGGCAACACTGCCCGCGTGGTTGCCCCTCACCCCAGCCCTCTCCCCGTAAGAACGGGGAGAGGGAGGGCACCGTTCGTGCGGCGGTAACTTGAACTGATCGTTGAGAGCATCAACTCAGATTCGGCAGGCCTCCACTCACCGGTTCTTGTTCACCGGCTTGCGCTTCTCGATGAAGGCGGCCATGCCCTCGGCGCGGTCCTCCAGCGCGAAGGTGGCGTGGAAGAGGTTGCGCTCGACGTTCATGCCCTCGGACAGCGGGGTCTCGAAGGCGCGGTTGACGGCTTCCTTGGCCATCGCGGCGGCGGGACGCGACATCGCCGCGATCTTCTCGGCCGCGGCCATCGTCTCTTCCATCAACTTGTCGGCGGGCACGATGCGGCTGACCAGGCCGGCGCGCTCGGCTTCGGCCGCGTCCATCATGCGGCCGGTGAGGCAGAGGTCCATCGCCTTGGCCTTGCCGATCGCGCGCGTCAGGCGCTGCGTGCCGCCGATGCCGGGGATGGTGCCGAGCGTGATCTCCGGCTGGCCGAATTTCGCCGTATCCGAGCAGATGATGACATCGCACATCATCGCGAGTTCGCAGCCGCCGCCGAGCGCGTAGCCGGAGACCGCGGCGATGGTCGGCTTGCGGCAGCGCGCGACGCGGTCGCCGCCGATCGCGGTGAAGTCGCTCGAGAACATGTCGATGAAGCTCTTGGGCTGCATCTCCTTGATGTCGGCGCCGGCCGCGAACGCCTTCTCGCTGCCGGTGATGACGATGCAGCCGATGGCGTCGTCGGCCTCGAGGTCGTCGACGGCGGCTGCGATCTCGCGGAAGACGCCGAACGACAATGCGTTGAGCATCTTCGGCCGATTCAAGGTGATGACGCCGACCGCGCCTTTGCCCTCGACGATGATGTGCTCGAAAACGCTCATGTTTCCACCCCCGCAAAATCAAACAGCGGGCAATCTGCCCGCTGGATGGCTGCGCATCAAGTAGGGGGGCGGCGCGGCGCGTCAGATCATGAACATCCGCGCCGCCGAGCCCAGCGTGAGCAGGGTGCCGCAGGCGATGAAGATCTTGCCGATGATCGAGGCCTTGTCCCAGCCCGAGCCGTCGTCACTGCTGATGGTGACCATGTTCACTGTGGCAGGCTCGGGCGCGGCCGCTTCGGTCTCGGTGGCCTGAGCCGCAGGTGCGGCCTGTGCCTCCGTGGTCATCGGGGTCGGAAACGCGTCCTGCTTGGCCGCCGTCGCGGTCTCCGAACCGACCGGAAGGAACGGGCTGTAGGCCTGCGAGTCCGCCGCGCGGACGGATCCCGCGCCGACAAGGCAGAGCACGAGCGCTGCAGCTGCGATGAATGCTGAACGTCCACTGGCTTGGATCGTCATCTCAGGTCTTCTCCCCACCCTGCCAGCCCCATGGCAGAGTGAGACCCCGACAGATGTCGAGATCGGGGCGGAAACTGGGTATCTTCCTGCCGCTCAAGGCAAAACGGAGGCGACGCCGGATTCGCGGCGGCCTTGGCCCGACACCTCAGAAGTCCGATCCTCCAACGATCGATTCGGTGCTAAGAGCGGTTCCCAGACTTGCGCGCGGCCGTGCTCTCTGTGTGGCGCAACTCGGCTGGTTCCGAGGCCATGCTGGTGATCACGAATTTGTGATGATCGTCGCTGCGATGTAACAAACGGGCGGCCCGGGCCGAAACTTGGGGGTGGGAGCGTAGGTGCGCGAGCGTGACGACGAGTGGACGGGCTGGATGCGCCAGGCCGTCGCCGGAGATGACGGAGCCTATCATCGTCTGCTGAAGGCGATCACGCCGGTGCTGCGCGCAGCATCGCGGCGAGGGCTCGCGCGCGCCGGCCAGCCCCCGGATCAGGCCGAGGACATCGTGCAGGAAATTCTGTTGGCGGTTCATCTCAAGCGGCACACCTGGGACGTCGACGCGCCGTTCGCGCCCTGGCTGTTCGCGATCGCCCGCAACAAGCTGATCGACATGCTGCGCCGGCGCGGCCGGCGGGTGTTCGTCGACATCGACGATTTCGCCGAGACGTTGGCCGACGCGGCGCCGGCGCCGAGCGTCTCCGCCAGCGAAGTCGAGACGCAACTGAAGACACTGCCGCAGCGCCAGCGCGACGTGCTGCAGGCGATCGCGGTCGAGGCCTCCTCGATCAAACAGACGGCGCAGAAGTTTTCGATGAGCGAGGGCGCGGTGCGGGTGGCGCTGCACCGGGCGCTCGCGAGCCTCACGGCCAAGCTACGGGACACGTGACAATGGACACCGACCAGCTCATCCGCACTCTCGCCGCCGACAACGCGCAACGCGCGCAGCCGGTCGGCATCGTCATGGCGCTGGCGCTGATGGCGGCGACGCCGGTGTCGACCGCGATGCTGCTCGTCGGCCTCGGCATCCGCCCCGATATCTGGCTTGCCGTGCGCAATCCGTTCTTCGACCTGAAGTTCGTGGTCACCACGGCGCTGGCGATCCCGGCCCTGATCCTCAGCCTGCATCTGTCGCGCCCGGAAGCCTCGCTGCATGGCTGGAGCTGGCTCCTCATCGCGCCGATCATCGTCCTGGTCGGCGGCATCGCGGCCGAGATGATGCTGCCGCAGCGGGTGCCGATGATGGCGCGCATGGTCGGGCACAATTCGATGCTGTGCATGAGCGCGATCCCGGTGCTGTCGCTGCCGGTGCTCGCCGCGTCGCTGTTCGGCCTGCGCCATGGCGCGCCGTCGCGCCCGGGGGTCGCCGGCGCGATCGCCGGGCTGGTGTCGGCGGGCATCGCGGCCACGCTGTATGCCGCGCATTGCAACGACGACTCCCCGTTGTTCGTCGCCACCTGGTACACCGCCGCAGCGCTGATCGTGGCCGGGCTGGGAGCGGCCATCGGCGCGCGCGTGCTGCGCTATTGAAAGGGCCTCAGGCCTCGGTCTGCACCGCGGCGTCCTGCACGCGGTGGAAGCGCAGCACCTGCTGCGCCGTGGAGCGGCGGAGCCGCTCATAGGTCGTCCGGCTGGCGGTGAGGTCGGTCGGCGTCGCGCCGGTCAGCTCATCGCGCATGGTGATCATCGACTTGACCACCGGCCATGACAGGCCGGCGACCTTGGCCAGGACCATCACGCCCTCGGCGCGGCTCTCGATCATGACGCTTTCGGCGACCGCGACGGGCACGTTGGCCATGGCCGCAATCGCGGCATTGGCCTCGTCGAACTTCCGCTGCTCCGTGAACTGCGCAACGAGCTGCTCGTCGAGCCGGCCGTCGGCGTGGAGCGACCGTACCAGCGCGTGTGCGATCTCGGTCTGACCGGTCAGCGCCACGGCGCTCGACCGCGCGCGGCGGCCCGCCGTCCGCACCGCCGAGGAGACTTCCGGCGCGAGCTTGGGATTGTCCGCTTCCAGCCGCGCGCGCACGGCGGCCGAGGCCTTGGACACCAGCTTCAGATAGACGTGGCGCGGCAGATCGGGCCGCATGGCGAGGCAGGCGGCGAGGTTCTCGTCGAGCGCGGCGCGATCGACCAGGGTTTCGACGCCGCGCTCCGACAAGTCGGCGCCGGGATTGCTGACGGTGCTCTGGACCACCGCGTCATCGCCGCGCCGGAGCAGAATGTCGGTCACGGCGCGGCTCAGCACGCGGCGGATCGAGATCGCGAGCAGATGGGCCTGGCTCTTGGTTTCGGCGGTCCGGATCAGCGCGGCGTCGTCCAGCCGCTCGGATTTCGACAGCACGGGGCCGGCGACCTCGATGGCGTCGTCATCGGCGAGCCGGTGCAGGGTGCGTTGCGGGGCCGTCTCGATGGTCGCCAGACGGGTCGCGAGCAGGGCGCGGGCCGAGACCTCGATGTGGTCGATCAGGCATGCGAAGACGTCGTCGAACAGCGCCACCTGGTCATCGGCGAAATCCGCCGCGCCCTCGACGAACAGGTCGGTCACCTTGCGCAGCGTCTCGACCCGCCGGGCCACCGTGCCGTGCGCGAGCGTGTCCTCCAGCTCGTCCAGCAGGCTTGCGTTGGGCTTTGCGGGCATGCCGGGATGCTCAGGTGCCGGTGATGCGATTGCGGCCGTTGGCCTTGGCGGCGTAGAGCGCATGATCGGCGCGGGCGAGCAGGGAGTCCGCGGTCTCGTCGCCGCGCAAGGTCGCCACCCCCGCCGAGAACGTAACCTGCAGCCCGGCCGAGAAGGCGCTCCAGTCGAGATCGGCGATGATCTGGCGGAGCCGTTCGGCGAGCCGCAGCGCCGGGTCCGCCGGCGCCCCCGGCAGGACCAGCAGGAACTCCTCGCCGCCATAGCGGCCGAAATGATCGCTGCTGCGAATGTTGGCGAACATCGTGATCGCGAAGGTGCGCAGCACCTCGTCGCCGGTCGGATGGCCGTGCGTATCGTTGATGCGCTTGAACAGGTCCAGATCGAGCAGCACGATCGAGCACGGCTTGCCGATCTGGCGGCACCGCGCCATCTCCTTGTCCAGCACATGCATGATGGAGCGGCGGTTCAGTGCGCCGGTCAGCTCGTCGAGCTCGGCGAGCTCCTCGATGCGGCGATACGCCTCCTTCAGCTTCTGGCCGCGCTGATACAGCGTTTCGCGCAGCGCGCTGGAGAAGATGCCGAGGAACATGCAGCCGGCGAGCGTCAGCAGGAACACCAGTAGCGTCGCCAGTCGCTCGAGGCCGTTGCCGGTGGGCATGCCGAGCGGCTTGTCGGTCAGCAGGAATAGCGCGGCGAGACCGAGCGCCAGGAACGTCCAGCAGATCGCGGTCTGGCGCGGCGTCGCGCGCAGCGAGCTGAAGCCGACGACCAGATAGAGCGTGCACAGGAAGACGATGCTGACTTTCGGGGCGATGTAGCAGAAGGCCACCGTCATCATCATGCTGATGATCGATTGCGGCACGACCAGATAATGATCGCGGAAACGGTCGTTGAACCCGCTCTCCGAAAGCGCCGTCCACAACGCGACGGTCAGAATGCCGATCGCGGCATAGGCCGGGGCGATCGTGGGCGGCACGGTGCCGGCCTGGGCATAGATGAACAGGATGACCGCATCGATCAGATAGCAGCCGGCGATCATCGCCAGGATCTGCCGGCGCCGGCCCGCGCGGCGGACGTGCAGTTCCTGAGCCGGCGCGCGCGAGCCCTCTGCCTCGGCAACCTCGGGACTTGGATAAGACGGTACCGCCGTGTCCATTTGCTCGCATTTCTTTGGGTTTCAACTGAAAATCTACGTGGGAAAGCCTTTATCTTTGGCATCTAGGGAACCGGGACGACACCGGCGCCGCGTCTTGCCGCGGCAGGGAAATTACGGCTTTGCAGGCGGCGCAGCGGGTGGGGGCGGGGACGTAACATGGCAGACGGGAACCCGCCGGGGATCGTCCCGGTCGTCGCGCGAAAAGCGCAAGTCTGTGCGCTACCTCACACCTGACGACGTATCTTTCCGGTATTTTGAGGAATTTTGCGGTTGTATTCGAACCCCGAGCTCATTCCTCCAGACCAACTTTGCGAGACGGCCATTGAGCGTGACAGCAGCGGCGTCAGACGAAACCCTGATTGCCCGGATCGCTCAAGGCGACCGGCTCGCCATGCAGGTGCTGTACGGACGGCACCATGTCAGGGTGTACCGTTTCGGGCTGCGGCTCGTGCGGGACGAACAGGTCGCGGAAGATCTCATCAGCGAGGTCTTTCTCGACGTGTGGCGTCAGGCCGGCAAGTTCGAGGGCCGCTCTGCCGTCTCAACCTGGCTCCTGGCCATTACGCGGTTCAAGGCCCTCTCGGCACTTCGCCGCCGGAAGGACGTTGAGCTCGAGGACGAAGCCGCGAACGCGATCGAGGATACGTCCGACGATCCGGAAGTGGCGGTGCAGAAGAAGAATACCGGGGAAGCCCTGCGCAAGTGCCTGACCGCGCTTTCGCCTGACCACCGGGAGATCGTCGATCTCGTCTACTACCACGAGAAATCCGTGGAGGAGGTGGCCGAGATCGTCGGAATTCCGGAAAACACCGTCAAGACGCGCCTGTTCTATGCGCGCAAGAAATTGGCCGAACTCCTGAAGGCGGCCGGCATTGAAAGAGGCTGGCCATGATGGCTTTGAGCAAGAAAATGCTGGAGCAAGAGCCTGGCGACATCGAACTGCTGCTGCCGTGGTACGCTGCCGGCACGCTGAGCGCGCGCGACATGCGCCGTGTCGAGGAGGCGCTTGGCCAGGATGCCGATCTCGCCAGGCAATATGCCGAGATCCAGAAGGAATATGCCGAGACCATCGCGCTGAACGAGAGCCTCGGTGCGCCGTCGATGCGCGCGATGCAGAAGCTGTTCGCCGCGATCGAGGCCGAGCCGGAGCAGGCGCCGAAGGCGCAGCCCGGCTTCGGGTCGCGCATCATGGCGTTCGTCGAGAGCCTGTCGCCGCGCACACTGGCCTGGACCGTGAGCCTCGGCGCGCTGCTCGTGGTGGCGCAGGCCGGCATCATCGGCAGCGTGCTGATGCGCTCGCAGGCGACCTACCAGGTGGCGTCGGTCGCCGAGGACAAAGTCGCCCAGGATAGGGTCGCCCAGGACAAAGTCGCTCCCCCGGCTCCTGCGGTCGAGCCGAAAACCGCGGATCCGCGGATGGCCCCGCCGCCACCGCGCGCGGCGCCCCCGGCCGGCGCGATGTCGGTTGCGCCAGCCGAGCCGCGTGCGCCCGACAGCATGAACCGTGCGCGCGTCGCCGAAGCCCCGGTCCCGGCCGCCCCGCTGATCCGGGGCCTCGGGCCGCAGGCCGCCGCGGCGGCTCCGGTCTACACGCTGGTGCGGTTCGCGCCGGATGCGCGCATGGCCGACATCACGGTACTGCTCGACCGCTATCAGGCCTCGATCGTCGAAGGCGCCAAGGGCGGGCTGTTCAAGCTGCAGCTCGGCAACCAGCTGCTGGCGAAGGCCGACGCCGATGAACTGATCGGCCGCCTGGCGCGCGAGAAGATCGTCAGCCTCGCGGTGCCTGCTCAATAATCCGGGCCGCCCGTGCCGGCAGTCGGAGGCGTCATGCTGCTCAGCCTCGTCTCATCTCGCGCGGTGCTGCGGTCGGCCGGATCCCTGATCGTCGCAGCCGCGGGCGTCGCGCTGGCGCTTGCGAGCGGAGCGACCAGCGCGTCGGCGCAGGCGATGATGCGCTCGCCCAACCTCAACATTTCGAGCCGGGTGCCGAGCATCAATCCGAGCGCCGCGATGCGCGGGGCCGGCGCCGGCATCGCCACGCTGCCGAGCGCGCGCTTCTCGCCGAACCTGCAGACCTCCTGCAGCCCGCCGGACCGCACGGCCTCGGGCGAATGCGTAGGGCGCCCGTCGGCCGGCGCCGACGGCGGATCCGGCAGAGCCATGGCGACGGGCGGCAATGCGGGCAAGGGCCGCTCCAAGACGAGTTCGACGGCCCAACGGCGCGAGCCGGGGTCCGCGGCCGCGAGCGATCCGCGCATCATCGCCAACGAACTGCTCGCCGAGATCGACGGCAATCTCAGCGCCGAGCAGGCCGACGCGCTGGCGCGTCGTCACGGCCTGCAGCGCATCAGCTCGCAGAGCTTTGCGCTGATCGGCGCGACCATCGGCCGTTTCAGGATCACTGAGCGCCGCTCCTTCGACGCGGTCAGCCGCGCTTTTTCCGCCGATCCCAGCGTCCGCTCGGTGCAGCCGAACTATCGCTATGCCCTGCAACAGGGGGCGGTGCCGACGGAGGGCGATCCGGCGCAATATGCGCTGGTCAAGCTGCGGCTGCCGGAGGCGCACAGGCTGGCGCAGGGCTCGAACGTCACCATCGCGGTGATCGATTCCGGCGTCGACATCAAGCATCCCGAATTCGCCGACGCCGCGTTCGACACGTTCGACGCGCTCGGCAGCGACGAGGGGCCGCACCTGCACGGCACCGGCATCGCCGGCGTCATCGTGTCGCACAAGCGGCTGATGGGCAGCGCGCCCTATGCACGGATCATCGCCATCCGCGCGTTCGGCGTCGGGAAGAAGGGCGGCGGCCCGGAGAGCAGCTCCTACGTGATCCTGAAGGCGCTGGACTACGCGGCACTGCACGGCGCGCAGATCATCAACATGAGCTTCGCCGGGCCGAAGGATGCGGTGATCGAGCGCGCGATCGCAGCCGTGGCCGCCAAGGACGTCGTGATGGTCGCCGCCGCCGGCAACGCCGGGGCGAAATCGCCGCCGCTCTATCCCGCCGCCAATTCGAACGTGATCGCGGTCAGCGCGACCGATCCGCGCGACCAGCTGCTGCCGGCCTCCAACCGCGGCAACTACATCGCGCTCGCCGCGCCGGGCGCCGACATCTTCCTGCCGGCGCCCGACGGCAAGTACCAGATCATTTCCGGCACCTCGTTCTCCGCGGCCTATGTCAGCGGGCTTGCGGCGCTGGTGCTGGAGCGCAATCCGGCGCTCAAGCCGGAGACCGTACGGACGGTGCTGACCAGGACTGCGCGCGATCTCGGCGCGCCCGGTCAGGACGAACTGTTCGGAGCCGGGGAGGCGGATGCGCTGGCGGCGGTCCAGGCCGTCGCGTCGCCCCAGGATGCACCCGCAGTCTCTGCCGCACCCGGCGGCGGACTGGCGCGCGACAGCGGCCAGGATCAGGCCCCCGCGCGCGAACTGCGCCCGGCTTCCGCTGCGGCGGTGGCGACCGGCGACGGTTCGGCCTCGGACGGGCTTCGTCCGGCGCAGCAGCAGTAGCGTCAAACTTTTCGTGAACGTTTCAAAAATCCCGGCCGCCGTTTGAACGTCGGCCCGGGCGGTCACGACAGAAGGTATGTGGGAGCGGTGATCCCCTCCCCATGGCTATATCAGGCGCGAGCGCCCATCCACCCCAAGCGCCCATATGGCTCGAGCCGTCCGGTTGTCCCCCCGGACGGCTCTTTCATTTTGGCGGCAACTGATATCCACGGCGATCTCGGAGACGGCAGAGCCCGTCAGCTCGGCGTCCGGTTCTGCAGCTCCTGATTGTCTCGTTGTGCGCTGGCTCGCGCGGGCCTTGGCGGCAGCCGGTTTGGCCCGAAACATCATGGACAGAATTTCCGGACGACTACGGTTTTGCCGTCGAAGAAGACGGCGATAGCTAGACTTTGTTAACCTTTTCCACAAAATATTCACGTCACGTTGCGTTGATTCGTGCCGAGTGCGTCCGTCCCCTTTCTTGCGGGCTCCCCTATGACACATCGACTGGACGTGGCTTGCAGCCGCGAACTGGCTGCGCGTTGGCGCGCGCTCGCTGAACGCCGCCTCGATCATCTCACCGAGCTGTTCGATAGCGGCCGCTGGCGCCGTTACTACACCGAACAATCCTTCCTGGACGACCTTCGTCACGCCAAGGCCGCGGTTCAGACCTGGACCTCGCTGGCCAGCCCCAAGGTCGAGCCCGCCAAGGTCGAGCCCGCCAAGGTCGAGCTCTCCCAGGTCGAGCCCTCCAAGGTCGACCCGGTCAAGGTCGAGCCGATCAAGATCGCGCCGATGACCATCGTGCCGGCCAGCGTTGCGCCGATCAAGACAATGGTCGCGGCTCCGCCACAGGTCGCGGCTCCGCCACAGGTCGCGGCTCCGCCAGTGGAGCCGGAGAGACTTCCCGAGCCGATCATGCTCTACGCCCGTGATGAGCGCAGCTTCGAGCACCGGCCGATCGAACTGCCGCGCTCGCTCGATACCATCCTTGCGAGATCCGAAATCATCGTCGAGCCCGAGATCGCACTGGCCGAACCGGACCTGGAGCCCGACGACGTCATCGAGCCGGATTATGTCGTCGAGCCCGACGAGGTCGTTGAACATGACGTCGCGCCGGATCTCGCCGATGCTCCCTTGCGTATCGACATGTCGGCACTCGAGCAGGCCCTGAGCATCGGCATCGAAGGCCACGTGGAGTATGACGAGCCGGTGCTCGACCTCGATGCGATCGAGCGCCGCTATCCGGCGCTGGCCGTCGCGTACTGACCGGGCAACACGGTCCGACGCTGCTCCTCGTCAGGACGGAGCCGACTTGCCGATCCGTTCGGCCCTGAACTCCCGCGGCGAGCAGCCGAACTGGCGAGCAAACGCACGATTGAAGGTCGAGATGTCGCTGAACCCGCTCAGGAAGGCGATGTCGATGATCTTCATCGCCAGGGATCGCGGATCGGACAGCAGCGCAGCCGCCTTCTTGATCCGCTGCTCACGCACATACCGCCCGAGCGACTGACCCGATCGTTCGAAATCCTTGCGGATCGAGCTGACCGAGACGCCCAGGAGCCGGCTCAGTTTCTCCTCCGACAGCTGCGGGTCGGCGAGGTTCTCGGCGATATAGCGTCGGGCGTGGGCAAGCCGGGCTGCTCCCAGCGATTCCTCGCGCGCCGCCTCCCTGGCATGCGCCGATGGTCCCAGCGCCAGCGCCACCAGCTCCGCGCTGTGCCGCGCGACCGTTCGCGCCATCTGTGACGGCAGCGCATCGTCGATCTGGCTCAGCGCGGTGACGTAGCTGATCAGCAGCGGCAGTGCGGGCGTGGACGGAACAACGTGGCCTGCAACCATCGAATCCTCGTTGCGGACGAGATCGCGCAGCAAGGCGCGGTCGAGGACGAGGGTCAGCGCGCGCCCCTCGCGCGGCTGCGCCGCGAAGGCACCCGATGTCACGGTATAGGCCTCGCCACTCAGGCTGGTGGCGGCGCTTCCCTTTGCCGCGACCACCTCTCGTCCCGCCTGGGTCACGCAATAGCTGAAGCTGTCGAGCGGGATGTTGAGATACAGATCGTCACGGCCGTTGATGGAGCCGCTGCCGGTCATGCCCATCTGAGAGGCGTGCACCATGTTGACGGTCAGTCCGGGGATCAGCCATGCCTCCGAGCGGTAATGGGGGCTTGGTCCCTCGGCGCTGAGCAACCGGATGGTCCGTCCGACGGGGCCGCTCAACATCTCGCAGCACTCGTGCAGTCCCCCCGGAAGCGCTGAGCTCGAAATCGAGATACGACGCGGGGAGACGGGAGACGACATGGGCAGAGATCCATCGAGCGAAGCGTCGCGAGCGAGATCACGACATGCGAGCGCCCCTGGTGAAATCAGGCGCGGTCATTAGTAGGGGCTTGCCCATGATGGGTTCAGCATGCCGACAAGTCCATCGACCAGACCATGCGAGCCCGGTCTTGCGCGACTAGAGATTACGGGCGTCATACCGTTAAACCAGCACGGATGGTTTCCATGCATCGGACGATCCGGCGCGGTCGACGCCATGCGCCGATGCGGAATGGCGTGATGTGTCAAGTTTGCATAGTGCGTCGTGTCATGAATGCTGAGAACTGAATTTGACCGTCCGGCATAGTAAATCCGGGAATCTGTAACGCTCCGGATCATGTCGATGAATCTTTCCTACCGTACCGCCCGCGACAGCAGCGCCTTCGCTCTGGCTCTCGTCGTCGGCGCATCCTGCTGCGATCCCGTTCTTGCGGCCTGCACGGCGACGGGCACCAACCAGACCTGCACCAATACCGGCACCATGACCGGCGGTACCTTCGGCATTCAGGACAACGCCCTTCTGACCCTCACCAACAATGGCGGCACGATCTCCGGTCTCAGCCGCGGAGTCTATACGGTCGGCGATCTATCCCTGGCCAATACCAACAGCGGGGTGATCAACAGCACCGGCGCGGGCGTGACCTACGGCGTCTATGTCGGCTCCGTCGGCTTTCCGTCCAACATTGTGTCGTTTCACAACGATGCGGGCAGCAGCATCCAGGGGGTGAACACCGGCGTGGCCGTCTGGGGCGGGATCCCGACGCCGGGGACGTTCGTCAATGCCGGCGCCATCTCGGGCGGAAGCTATGCAGGTCTGGAGACCGTCAACCTCAGCTACGTCACCAACTCCGGTTCGATCAATGGCGGCCAGTATGGCGTTACGAGCGGTGCGATCGACCTGACCAATACGGGCACAATCACCGGCACCAGTAATTCAGGCGTTTTCGCCTTTGGCGGTGCTGCCACGGTGACGAACAATGGCGGAGCCATCACCGGCGGTCAGTACGGCGTTCGCAGTGACAGCGGCGACCTGTCCGTGACCAATCTCGCCGGCGGTACGATGACGGGCACGGGCCATGCGGGCGTGTACTTTTCGGCGACCACCGCATCCTACAATGTGAGCGTGACCAACGCCGCCGGCGCGAGCATCGCCGGCGGGATGGGTATCTATGCCATCAATACGGGCGGCGGCTTGAACCTCACGGTCCAGAACGCCGGAACACTGTCCGGCACCGACGTCAACGCCGGTGCGATCAGCTATTCGGCGATCGGAGGCGCCGCCACGGTCACGAACGCCGCGAGCGGCAGTATCTCTGGACCGGGATATGGCTTGTACAATTCCGGCTCGTCCGGAATGACGGTGGTCAATTCCGGAACGATCAGCAATGCCGGATTTTCAGCCGTCGCGCGCCCCGCAATCTATTCCAACGCGGCGCTGACGGTGACCAACAACGCGGGCGGAATGATTTCCTCCGATAACGACAACGTGGTCGTATTCGGCAAGGGATCGAGCTTCACGGTCTCCAACGCCGGAGCGATCAGCTTGCTGTCGGGTACCGGCAACACCGCCGTCTACTACCAGGATATACCGGGGACCGGCAGTGTGTCGATCACGAACGCCGCCGGTGGCACGATCAGCAGCTCAGGCTATGGATTGGGATTCGCGTCGAACAATGCGGCAATGCCGGTCAACATCGTCAATGCCGGAACGATCTCGTCCAATGCCGTCGCGCTGGATGTCACCGGCCGGCTGACGCTGCAGAACACCGGCAGCATTGCGAGCTCGAACGGCAACATGACGATCGTTGTCCAGAACGACGGCTCGACCATCACCAATTCCGGCACGATCTCCAACGCAGCGGGCAATCCGGCCATCTTTTACGCGCTGGGCACCACGGGCCACACGCTCAACATCGATCCCGGGGCCAAGTTTATCGGTGGCGTCGACTGGCAGAGCAACACGGGCAATACCATCCGCTATGGCACGGGCAGCTATACGACGCCCGTCCTGAACTACACGATCGCCGGCAACGCGATCACCCTGAACAATGCCAACCAGGTGCTGATTACCTCCGGCGTGAGCGGAGCAGGAAACGGCAATATCGTCGTGACGCAGTCCAATCCGACCACGAGCACCGCGGTTACGGCCGTGCTGCCCGATTTCACCCGCGCGGTGTTCGGCGCTGTCGGCGGCATTCTCGACAATGATATTGATCCGCCACAGCGGATCGGCATTGCCCCCGCAAGTCAGGGCGCGTCCTCCGGCACCGCGACGCTGTCGTTCGCTCCGGCGGTTCAGTCCGGCAGCGACCGGAGCGCGTTCGAGTCTGCGTTCGCTTCGACCGACTGGTCCTCGCGCATGGCGCTGCCGCAGGGCACCAGCCGGGACGCCGAGGGCAATCTGGTCTGGGCTCGCGGCTTCGGCGGCACGCGCATCCAGCCGGGCACTGCGGCCGACGCAGGTTCGGTGGCGACGCATTACGGCGCCATGGTCGGCTATGACCGCAGGGTGGACGCCTGGCGCGTGGGCGGCTTTGCCGGGGCGGGGCAGATGTCCGGCTGGATGAATGATGGCTCGGGCCGGCTGAGGGCCGACCTGTATTTTGCCGGCCTTTACGGCCGGCGTGAGCTCGGCGCCGCGGTGTTCGACGTGGCGCTTGCATCCGGCGGGCTGTCGGCAAGCGCCACGCGCGCGGTCAACGGGCCGGCAGGCCGCGAGAACGCCAATGGCGGCTTCTGCGGCTTCTTCATCGCGCCCGAAGTGTCCCTCGGCTACCGCTATGCGCTGTCGCCGGCGGCGATGATCACGCCCTATGTCAAGCTGCGCTACAACGGCACCTTCTCCGGCGGCTACACCGAACGAGATTCGTCGCAGAACGCCAGCTACGATGCCCGTGCGGTGCACATGTTGGAAGAGCGCTTCGGCGCGATCTTCGCCTATACGCTGACCGGCGCCAGCGGGCTGGCGACGCGGCTGTCGCTGAACGCCTCGGTGTTCGGCCAGCAGCGCATCGGCCCGCAGAGCTTTGGCGCATCGATCGCCGGAACCGGATTCGCGGTCAACTACACAAGTGCAGCCAGGGTGCCGGGCGGATCGATCGGCATCGGCTTCGACACGCAGCTGGCCCGGACGGTCGCGTTGTTCGGCTCGGCCGACGCCACTTTCACCGGCGATGCGGCCGCGGCCTATGCCGCGCGCAGCGGCATCAAGGTGTCGTTCTGAGCCGGCCGCTCAGCTGCCGCGGACGGCGTTGCCGTTGACGACGATCTGCGCGAATCGCTGCGCGCCGTCCTGCGTCAGGTCCGAGGTCACCGGCTTGATGTGATCGAGCCCGATCACGGCGCCGCGTGGCGTGCCGGAGATCATGTTGCTGCTGACGAGCGCCGTGCCGGCCCCCGGCGCGACGGAGACGCCGACACCCGCCAGCGCGTTGCGGATGACGTTGCCGGAAATGACGACGTCGCGGAGGTAGCGGCCCCAGCCGGCGACGATCCCGTAGGACGGGGCGTTCTCGACCACGTTGCCGGTCACCGAGGAATCCGCCTCGACATAGATGCCGATGCCGGCATCGTCATCCGGCGCGGTGCCGATCGGCCGCTTCGAGATCAGGTTGCGGATGATGTTGCCCTGGACGACCGCGAGGCGGCCGCCCTCGTTGAAATTGCAGACCGAGACGCCGAAGGCGGCGCCATCCACCGTGTTGCCTGCGATCACGGCGCCTTCGAACGCGAACTCCGAATACAGCGCGACCTCGCGCACGTCGGTCACGCCGTTGCCGACGATCTGGATGTTGGAGGTCGAGTTGCCGCGCACCGCCGAATAGTCGCAGTTCCTGATGCGGTTGCCCCTGACGATGACGTTGCCGGCCCGAAACGCGTTGATGGCGTTGCCGTACTGACCGGAGCCGCCGGGGCCGGCCTTGATGTCCTCGATGTGATTGTCGAGCACCATGGTGCCGTCGTCGCCGATCGCCGTACGCAGGATCTCGATGCCGTTGTCGCGCGTGCCCTTGATGGTGTTGCGCGACACGATCAGTCCGAGCGCATCGAACGACACCACGGCGGTGACGGCGATGTCGGTGAGGATGTTGCCGCTGATGTCGCCGGAGACCTGCTCGAGCCAGACGCCGCTGCCGCCGGAGCGGGTGATCTCGCAATCGACGATCCTGACCTCGTTGCCGGCGGCCACGTGCAGCAGGCCGCGGCGCTGGGGCAGGGCGATGCCGCCGCCGTCGAGCGCGACGCCGGTGATGCCGAGGCCGTCGGCGCCTTCGGCCGAGAGCAGGGACGGGGCGCCGCCGTTGAAGACCAGCCTGGTGGCGCCGCGGACGCCGACGAGCTGGGCGCCTCTGCCGAGCCGCAGCATCGAGCTGCGGTACGTGCCGGGCGGCAGTGCCAGCGGCGCCTGCGCGCGCGCGGCCTCGTCCATCGCACGCTGCAGGGCGCGGGTCTGGTCGTCGGGGCTGTTGGGCTTGACGCCATATTGCGTGGCGTCGCGGCCGAGCGTGGCGATCAGCGGGGCGGCCCGTGCCGGCTCGGTCGGAAGCGCCAGGGCACCGGCGGCGCCGGCCGCGGAGGCTCCAAGCAGATTGCGGCGGTTGACGTCCATGATGTCAGGCTCGCGTTGGTCGGCTCTCGCGTCTGGGATAACGCAAATACGCTGACCGCCGGCTTGGGCCGGCGTCGTGAAAAGCTGTTTGTTGCGGGTAGGGTTAAATCTTTACCCG
>NZ_CAFJ01000114.1 GCF_000239795.1 Bradyrhizobium sp. STM 3809
TCTCCCGCAAGGGGAGAGGGCGCATTCACCGGCAGCGCGCTCGAGCGCTACGGTGAAAGTTGTTTAGTGCGACCGCAAGCTATCAGTCGTCATTGCGAGGAGCGAAGCGACGAAGCAATCCAGAGTCCCATCGACGCCCCTGGATTGCGTCGCTTCGCTCGCAATGACGGCGGCAACCATCGAGCAAGGACGACCAATGGCCACCCGACAAACTCAACTGCTCGCCCGGGCGCTGATGTCGCCGGCGGTCATCCTGCTGTTCGTGTGGATGATCGTGCCGCTGGCGCTGACGGTCTATTTCTCGACGCTGCATTACAGCCTGCTCGATCCAGGCTCCGAGAGCTTCGTCGGCTTCGAGAACTTCACCTACTTCCTCACCGATCCCGCTTTCCTCGCGTCGCTGCAGAACACCCTCACCCTGGTCGGCTCGGTGCTGCTGCTGACGATCGGCCTCGGCATTCCCCTGGCGATCCTGCTCGACCAGCCGGTGATCGGCCGCAACTTCATCCGCCTGATGGTGATCGCGCCGTTCTTCGTGATGCCCACCGTCAGCGCGCTGGTGTGGAAGAACCTGCTGATGCACCCGGTGTCCGGCCTGTTCGCGTGGATCGCGACCTCGCTCGGACTGACGCCGATCGACTGGTTCACCGACGCGCCGCTGCTCGCTGTCATCTTCATCGTCGCCTGGCAATGGCTGCCATTCGCGACGCTGATCCTGTTGACCGCGCTGCAGTCGCTCGACGAGGAGCAGAAGGAGGCGGCCGAGATGGACGGTGCCGGCGCGCTGTCGCGCTTTATCTACCTGACCCTGCCGCATCTGGCCCGGCCGATCACGGTGGTGATCCTGATCGAGACCATCTTCCTGCTCACCGTATTCGCCGAGATCTTCGTCACCACTGGTGGCGGACCGGGCCTGCAGACCACGAACATCGCCTTCCTGGTCTATTCGCAGGCGCTGATCCAGTTCGACGTCGGCACGGCCTCGGCCGGCGGTCTCGTTGCCGTGGTCATCGCCAATATCGTCGCCTTCTTCCTGGTCCGCATCGTCGGCCGTAACCTCGAGGCGTAACAGCATGGCGCGCAAGGTCACCGGACGTCACGTCGTGATCGCAACAGTCGGCGCCTGGCTGGCCGGCTTCGTGATCTTCTTCCCGATCCTGTGGATGGTGCTGGCGAGCTTCAAGACCGAGCTGGAGGCGTTCGCGACGCCGCCGTCGTTCCTGTTCTTCCACTGGACCACCGAGAACTACGTCACCGTGCAGGAGCGCAGCGACTATCTGCACCACGCGCTGAACTCGCTGATCGTCGCCGGCGGCTCGACGCTCATTGCGCTCTTGATCGCGATCCCCGCCGCGTGGTCGATGGCGTTCTCGCCGACCAGGCGCACCAAGGACATCCTGCTCTGGATGCTCTCGACCAAGATGATGCCGCCGGTCGGCGTGCTCGTGCCGATCTATCTCATCTACAAGAACATGGGCCTGCTCGACACGCGCACCGGGCTCGTCTTCATCCTGTGTCTCGGCAACCTGCCGATCGTGATCTGGATGCTGTTCACCTATTTCAAGGAGATCCCGAAGGACATCCTCGAAGCCGCGCGGATGGACGGCGCCACGATCGGGCGCGAGCTGATCTACGTGCTGACCCCGATGGCGATCCCAGGCCTCGCATCGACCCTGCTGCTGAATCTCATCCTCGCCTGGAACGAGGCGTTCTGGACCTTGAACCTGTCGACGCTCGAGGCGGCGCCGCTGACGACGTTCATCGCCTCCTATTCGAGTCCGGAAGGGCTGTTCTGGGCGCGGCTGTCGGCGGCCTCGACGCTCGCGATCGCGCCGATCCTGATCATCGGCTGGTTCAGCCAGAAGCAGCTCGTGCGCGGGTTGACCTTCGGCGCAGTGAAGTAACGAAAGGGCTGATCATGGGACGGATCACGCTGGAAGCCGTGCAGAAATCGTTCGGGCCGGTGCACATCATCAAGGGCGCCGATCTCGACATTCCCGACGGCGCCTTCGTGGTGTTCGTCGGTCCCTCCGGCTGCGGCAAGACCACGCTGCTGCGGCTGATCGCTGGGCTGGAGGACGTCTCCGGCGGCCGCATCCTGATCGACGGCAACAATGTCGTCGACGTGCCGCCGGCCAAGCGCGGCCTGTCGATGGTGTTCCAGTCCTACGCGCTGTACCCGCATATGAGCGTGCGCGGCAACATCGCCTTCGGCCTGAAGATGGCAGGCTTGCCAAAGGCCGAGATCAACCAGAAAGTTGAAGCCGCCGCCGCGACGTTGAACCTCACGCCCTATCTCGACCGCAAGCCGCGCGAGCTCTCCGGCGGCCAGCGCCAGCGCGTCGCGATCGGCCGCGCCATCGTGCGCGAGCCCAAGGCCTTCCTGTTCGACGAACCGCTGTCCAATCTCGATGCTGCGCTGCGCGTGCAGATGCGGCTCGAGGTGACGCGGCTGCAGAAGCAGCTCGGCACCACCGCGATCTACGTGACCCACGATCAGGTCGAGGCCATGACCATGGCCGACAAGATCGTGGTGCTGAACGCCGGCCGCATCGAGCAATATGGCTCGCCGATCGAGCTCTATCAGCGCCCCGCCAACCTGTTCGTGGCCGGCTTCATCGGCTCGCCGAAGATGAATCTGATCGTCGGCGAGGAGGCCGCGCAGCGCGGCGCCACCACGATCGGCGTGCGGCCGGAGCATATCGCCATCGTCGAGGACGGCGGCGAGGGCTGGCGCGGCAAGGTGCTGGTCGCCGAGCATCTCGGCAGCGACACCTTCCTTTACGTCGATTCCGGCGCGCTGGGCACGCTGACCGTGCGCTGCGTCGGCGAGAAACGGCTCAGCGCCGGCGATGCGGTGACGCTGCGGCCCGAGCCGAACCGCATCTACCGCTTCGACGCGAACGGCAATTCCATCTTCACATGAGAGGTGACGTCCCCTCCGGGCGTCAACGACAACCACGGACGACGACGATGTATCTGGACAAATTCAAGCTGAACGGCAAGACCGCGCTGGTCACGGGCGGTGCGCAGGGCATCGGCCTGGCCTGCGTCGAGGCGCTGGCGGAGGCGGGCGCGCATGTCGTGATCGCCGACCGCGACGCCAAGGCTGCCGCGGACGCGCAGGCGGCGATGAAGGCGAAGGGCTTCTCGACCGAGACCGCGCTGATGGACGTGACCAATTCGGCCGAGGTGACGCGGATCGCCGACGATCTCGCCGCGCGGCATGGCAAGGTCGACATCCTCGTCAACAATGCCGGCATTGCGCGCAGCGAGACGCCGGCAGAGACCGTCACCGACGAGCATTGGCTCAACGTGCTCGACGTCAATCTCAACGGCACCTTCTGGTGCTGCCGCGCCTTCGGCAGGCACATGCTGCAGGCCAAGAGCGGCACCATCGTGAATATCGGCTCGATGTCGGGCTTCATCGTCAACAAGCCGCAGGAGCAGTGCTTCTACAACGCCTCCAAGGCCGCGGTGCACCATCTGACCAAGTCGCTGGCGGCCGAATGGGGCGCGCGCGGCATCCGCGTCAATGCGGTGGCTCCGACCTATATCGAGACGCCGCTGAACGCCTTCGTGAAGAGCAACCCGCGCATGTACGACGCCTGGATCGGTGGAACCCCGATGGGCCGGATGGGGCAGGTCGAGGAGATCGCCTCGGTCGTGCTGTTCCTGGCCTCGGAGGCGGCAAGCCTGATGACCGGCAGCGTCGTCGTTGTCGATGGCGGCTACACTTGCTGGTAAGCTCGCGTCAAATCTGACGGGAGCGAACCATGGCCAAGGCCTTTGTCGGTGTCGATGTCGGCACATCGAGCACGCGCGCCGGAGTTTTCGACGAGACCGGCCGGCTGCTGGCCGCGGCGCGGCATCCGATCCAGACCTGGCACGAGGCCGGCGATGTCGTCGAGCAGTCCTCCGACGACATCTGGCGCGCCTGCTGCGCCGCCGTGAAGGCGGCGATCGCGGAAGCGGGCCTCGCGCCGGAACTGGTCAAGGGCATCGGCTTCGACGCCACCTGCTCGCTGGTGGCGCTCGATCCCCAGGGCGCGCCGGTCACCGTCAGCAGCTCCGGCGACGCGGCGAGGAACGTCATCGTCTGGATGGATCACCGTGCGCTCACCGAAGCGCGCGACATCAATGCCACCGGCGATGACGTGCTGCGCTATGTCGGCGGTTCGATCTCGCCGGAAATGGAGATGCCGAAGCTGCTTTGGCTGAAGCGGCATCTGCGCGCAAGCTTCGACGCGGCCGGTCACTTTTTCGACCTCGCCGACTTCCTGACCTGGCGCGCGACCGGCGCGACGGCGCGCTCGATGTGCACGGTCACCTGCAAGTGGAATTATCTGGCGCATGAGGCGCGCTGGAGCGCGGACTATTTCCGCCGCATCGGGCTCGAGGAGTTCGTCGCCGAAGATTATGCGCGCATCGGCACCGGGATCGTCGCGCCCGGCACGTCGCTCGGACAAGGCCTGTCGCGCGCGGCCGCGACGGAGCTGGGCCTCGTCGCGGGCACGCCGGTCGGCGCCGCGCTGATCGATGCCCATGCCGGCGGCATCGGCGCGATCGGCGGCTGCGCGGCGGATGGCGGCGAGGTCGATGTCTGCGACCGGCTCGCCTACATCATGGGGACGTCGGCCTGCATCATGGCAACGACGCGGGCGCCGTCCTTCGTGCCCGGCGTCTGGGGCCCGTATTATCAGGGCATGGTGCCCGGCTTCTGGCTCAACGAGGGCGGCCAGTCTGCCGCGGGCGCCGCGATCGATCATCTTCTACGCTCGCATCCGGCCGCGGCGGAGGCCACGTCTGCCGCGCGCGCCGAGGGGCTGGATCTGATCAGCTTCCTGGAGAAGCGGATCATGGCGCGCGCGCCGAGCGTCGGCGCGGCGGCGCGGCTCGCCCGCGACGTCCATATCCTTCCTGAGTTTCTCGGCAACCGCTCGCCCTACGCCGACCCGGATTCGCGCGCCGTGATCGCCGGGCTCGATCTCGATGCCGATATCGGCGCGATGGAGCGGCTGTTCGTCGCAGGCCTGTGCGGCCTCGCCTATGGTCTCGCCGACGTGATCGATGCCTTCGCCGCCAATGGCATTACCTGCCGGACCCTGGTGATGGCCGGCGGCGCCTCGCGCAGCCCGCTGGTGCGTCAGATCATGGCCGATACGACCGGGCTGACGGTGGCGCTGCCGGGCACCCAGGAGCCGGTGCTGCTCGGCGCGGCCATGTTGGGGGCCGTCGCCAGCGGCGCCTTCCGCTCGATCGGCGAGACGATGGCCTCGATGTCCTCGCTCGGCCGCCTCAGCGAGCCGACCGCGCCTGAAATTGCCGACTTCCACCGCCGCAAGCGGCGCATCCACGGCCTGCTGCGGACGCTTGATCGCGACAGCCGTTCCGTGATGCATGGGGCCGGTTGAGGGGGCTGACCATGATCCTGAGCTGCGGCGATGCGCTGATCGACTTCGTCCCGGCCAAATCGGCCGACGGACACGACGTGCTCAGGCCGGTGGTCGGCGGCTCCTGTCTGAACGTCGCCGTGGGACTGGCGCGGCTGGGCGCGCCGACCGGCTTCGTCGGCGGCATCTCGACCGACCTGTTCGGCACCATGATCGCGGCGCATGCGCAGGGTTCGGCGGTTGATCTCGCCTACACCACCCGCAGCCCCGACCAGACCACGCTGGCCTTCGTCCGCCATGTCGGCAACGAGGCGCAATACGCGTTCTACGACGCCGAGACCGCGGCGCGGAAATGGACCTATCGGCCGGGCAGCATCCCGTTTGCCGCCATCGATGCCATCCATGTCGGCTCGACCACGCTGATCCATGATCAGGGCGCGCGCGAGACCCGCGCGATGATCGCCGCGACGCAAGGTGCGGTGACGATCTCGTTCGATCCGAACTGCCGGCCGAATCTCGTGACCGACAAGGCGGCCTATATCGCCGGCATGGACGCGTTTGCCGCCAGCGCCGACCTGATCAAGATGTCGGATGTCGACTTCGACTTCCTGCATGGCCATGACGATTACGCGACGCGGGCCGAGGCGCTGCTGGCGCGCGGCACCAGCCTGGTCGTCATCACCCGCGGCCCCGACGGCGCACTCGGCTGGCATGCGCAGGCCGGCCCGGTCGAGGTCGCGGTGCCCAAGGTTGACGTCGTCGATACGATCGGCGCCGGCGACACCTTCCAGGCCGCGATGCTGTTCGCCCTGCGCCAGCTCGGCCGGATCGGCCGGGAGGCGCTCAAGGGCCTGGGAGAGGCCGAGCTGCGCAAGGTGCTCGCCTTCGCCGGCGCGTGTGCCGCCGTCACCTGCACGCGCGAGGGCGCCGACCCGCCGCGGTGGGGCGAGATGGCTGCAACCTGGGATCGTCTGGGCTGAAGCACCCCATTGCGCTCGGCATTGGGAACTGGTTGGCTATTTCTCCGTCATATGAGAGGACCGGACGCTGGCGCGCGACCTCGCGCCGGCCGGCACGGACCTTCGAAGACGCGATAACAACGTGACGCGCCAACGAGTTGCAGGGAGGAGACATATGGCACCAGCCGCCAGGACCGAACCGCTGTCCCGTCACGCGCTGGCCTTCGTGCTGGCGGGCGGACGCGGCAGCCGCCTGCTCGAGCTCACCGACCGCCGCGCCAAGCCCGCGGTCTATTTCGGCGGCAAGTCGCGCATCATCGATTTCGCGCTGTCGAATGCCGTCAACTCCGGCATCCGGCGCATCGCGGTGGCCACGCAGTACAAGGCGCACAGCCTCATCCGCCACCTGCAGATGGGCTGGAACTTCTTCCGCCCCGAGCGTAACGAGAGCTTCGACATCCTCCCGGCCAGCCAGCGCGTCTCCGAGACGATGTGGTACGTCGGAACGGCTGACGCCGTGTACCAGAACATCGACATCCTCGAGAGCTACAATTCGAAATACATCGTCGTGCTCGCCGGCGACCATATCTACAAGATGGACTACGAGCTGATGCTGCAGCAGCATGTCGACCAGCGCGCCGACGTCACCGTCGGCTGCCTGGAGACGCCGCGCGCGGAATCCTCGGGCTTCGGCATCCTCCATATCAACGAGGACGAGACCATCCGCGACTTCATCGAGAAGCCGGCCGATCCGCCGCCGATTCCCGGCAAGCCCGACAAGTCGCTCGCCAGCATGGGCATCTACGTCTTCGACGCCAAATTCCTGTATGACGAGCTGAAGCGCGACGCCGCGGACCCCAACTCGAACCACGATTTCGGCCGCGACATCATCCCCTACATCGTCAAGAACGGCCGCGCCGTGGCGCATCAGTTCAACCGCTCCTGCGTCCGCACCGAGCACGATACGCGCAGCTACTGGCGCGATGTCGGCACGGTCGACGCCTACTGGGCCGCCAATCTCGACCTCACCGACGTGACCCCCGAGCTCGATCTCTACGACCGCGCCTGGCCGATCTGGACCTATTCCGAGATCACCCCGCCGGCCAAGTTCGTCCACGCCGAGGACGGCCGCCGCGGCGAGGCGGTGTGCTCGCTGGTGTCGGGCGGCTGCATCGTGTCCGGCGCCTCCGTGCAGCGCTCGCTGCTGTTCACCGGCTCACATCTGCATTCCTATTCCAAGGTGCACAATGCGGTGCTGCTGCCCTACGTGAACGTCGCGCGCCACGCCCGGCTGACCAACGTCGTGGTCGATCGCGGCGTGCAGATTCCGGAAGGGCTCGTCGTCGGCGAGGATCCGGAGTTCGACGCGAAGCGCTTCCGGACCACGGAGAACGGCATCACCCTGATCACCCAGCAGATGATCGACGGGCTCAATTCATGACGCCACTGCGCGTTCTGTCGGTTGCGTCCGAGGTCTATCCCATCGTCAAGACCGGCGGCCTCGCCGACGTCGTCGGCGCGCTGCCCTGGGCGCTGTTGGCCGAGGATGTCGAGGTCCGCACGCTGATTCCCGGCTACCCCGCCGTGATGAAGGCGCTGGAGCAGGCCAAGGAGATCAGCTCGCTGCCGAACTTCTTCGGCGGCAACGCACGGCTGCTCGGCGGCAGCCATGGCGCGCTCGATCTGTTCGTGCTCGATGCGCCGCATCTCTACGACCGCGAGGGCAATCCCTATCTCGGGCCTGACGGCAAGGACTGGCCGGACAACCCGTTCCGCTTCGCGGCGCTGGCGCGGGCGGCGTCCTATATCGGCTTGGGCGCGGTGCCGAGCTTCGTGCCGGACGTCGTCCATGGCCATGACTGGCAGGCGGGCCTGGTGCCGGCCTATCTGCTGTACAGCCACCGGCCGCATCCCGGCACGGTCATGACGGTGCACAACCTCGCCTTCCAGGGCCGCTTTCCCCGCCACTTCCTGCCGCCGCTCGGCCTGCCGCCGGAATCGTTCTCGATCTACGGCCTCGAATATTACGGCGACATCAGTTTCCTGAAGGCGGGACTGCAATTCGCCGACAAGATCACGACGGTGTCGCCGACCTATGCGCGCGAGATCCAGAGCGACGAGCAGGGCATGGGGCTCGGCGGCCTGCTGCGGCAGCGGTCGTCGGACCTCGTCGGCATTCTCAATGGCATCGATACGACGGTGTGGGATCCCGGCAGCGATCCAGTCATCCCCTCGCATTTCGGCATCGAGAAGCTCGAAGCCCGCGCGCCGAACAAGGCGGCGCTGCAGGCCCGCATGGGCCTGCAGGTCTCGCCGGAGACGTTCCTGCTCGGCGTCGTCAGCCGCCTGACCTCGCAGAAGGGGCTCGACCTTCTGCTGTCGTGTCTGCCGACCCTGACCAGCGCCGGCATCCAGCTGGCGCTGCTGGGCGACGGCGAGGCTGAATTGCGCGACGCCTTCCGCGCCGCCGCGACGCGCCATCCCGGCCAGATCGGCGTCATGATCGGCTATGACGAGGGACTCGCGCACCTCATCCAGGCCGGCTGCGACGCGCTGGTCGTGCCGTCGCGCTTCGAGCCGTGCGGCCTGACCCAGCTCTGCGCGCTGCGCTACGGCGCGCTGCCGATCGTCACCTCGGTCGGCGGCCTCGCCGACACCGTCATCGACGAGACCGAGGCCGGCGTCGCCGCGACCGGCTTCAAGTGCGCCGCCGTCACCGCCGAGTCCCTCGACCAGACGCTCCGCCGCGCCGCCGCCGCCTTCTACGCCGCCCGCAGCAACGCCTCCAACTGGACCCGCATGCAGCTCAACGCCATGCTGACCGACGTGTCGTGGCGGCACCGGGCCGGGCGGTATGCGGAGCTGTATCGCCAGATCGTCGCGCAGCGGAAGCCGGCGGGCTGAGGGGGAGATATTGCGGCGCGCGGCGCCCGACCCTCGCTAAGAACACGCGGCCGACGACCGACCTGCTGCGCTGATCTCGGGACCCGAAGCTCTCCATGAACACGACTCTCGGCGTGTTCGTGGTCCGGTGTGCAGTGTAGCCCCGGCTTTTCCTCCTCATGGTGAGGAGCGCCGCGCCGATCTGGCGGATATGAGGC
>NZ_CAFJ01000113.1 GCF_000239795.1 Bradyrhizobium sp. STM 3809
TGGCCTCGGAAGGCGCGCCCATCAGCAGGTCCATGGCCTGCTGGTTCATCGGGAACAGCGAGATCTCGCGCAGGTTGGTCGTGCCACAGAGCAGCATCACGATGCGGTCGACGCCGGCGGCCATGCCGCCATGCGGCGGCGCGCCGTACTGGAAGGCGCGGTACATGCCGCCGAAGCGGTCGACCACCTCCTGCTCGCCATAGCCCGCGATCTCGAACGCCTTCACCATCGCTTCCGGCTTGTGGTTGCGGATGCCGCCGGAGGCGATCTCGTAGCCGTTGCAGGCGATGTCGTACTGGAACGCCTTGATGGTCAGCGGATCCTTGGTCTGCAGCGCCTCGAGGCCGCCCTGCGGCATCGAGAACGGGTTGTGCGAGAAGTCGACCTTCTTGTCGTCCTCGTTGTACTCGTACATCGGGAAGTCGACGATCCAGGCCAGCGCGAAGCGGTCCTTGTCGATCAGGTTCAATTCCTCGCCGACCTTGGTGCGGGCGAGGCCCGCGAACTTCCAGAACTTGTCGGGATCGCCGGCGACGAAGAAGGCGGCATCGCCCTCCTTGGTGCAGAGCTGGCTGCGGATCGCGGCCGTCCGCTCCGGGCCGATGTTGTTCGCAAGCGGGCCAGCGCCCTCGCCGCCCTCGCGCCACATGATGTAGCCGAGGCCTGGCTGGCCCTCGCCCTGCGCCCAGGAGTTCATGCGGTCGCAGAACGCGCGGCTGCCGCCACCCGGCGCCGGAATCGCCCAGACCTGGTTCTTGGGGTCCTCGAGCATGCGCGCGAACACCTTGAAGCCGGAGCCGCGGAAGTGCTCGGAGACGTCCTGCATCTCGAGCGGGTTGCGCAAATCGGGCTTGTCGGTGCCGTATTTGCGCAGCGCCTCGGCGAAGGGGATGCGCGGCCAGCCCTTGGTGACCGGCTTGCCCTTCGCAAAATCCTCGAACACGCCGGTGATGACAGGCTCCATCGCCGCGAACACGTCCTCCTGCTCGACGAAGCTCATCTCGACGTCGAGCTGATAGAACTCGCCGGGCAGGCGGTCGGCGCGCGGGTCCTCGTCGCGGAAGCACGGCGCGATCTGGAAGTAGCGGTCGAAGCCCGACATCATCAGCAGCTGCTTGTACTGCTGCGGCGCCTGCGGCAGCGCGTAGAACTTGCCGGGATGGATGCGCGACGGCACCAGGAAGTCGCGCGCGCCCTCCGGCGAGGACGCGGTCAGGATCGGCGTCTGGAATTCGAAGAAGCCCTGCTCCTTCATGCGCCGGCGCATCGAATCGATGATCGCGCCGCGGGTCATGATGTTCTGGTGCAGCCTGTCGCGGCGCAAATCGAGGAAGCGGTATTTCAGCCGGATGTCCTCGGGGTAGTCCTGCTCGCCGAACACCGGCAGCGGCAGCTCGGCCGCGGGGCCGAGCACCTCGATGTCGGCGACGTAGAGCTCGACCTGGCCGGTCGGCAGCTCGGGGTTCTCGGTGCCGGCCGGGCGGTGGCGGACCTTGCCTTCCATCCGCACGACCCACTCCGAGCGCAGCTTCTCGGCGAGGCCGAACGCCTTGGAGTCGGGATCGACCACGCATTGAGTGATGCCGTAATGGTCACGCAGGTCGACGAACAGCACGCCGCCATGGTCGCGGATGCGATGGCACCAGCCGGACAGCCGGACCGTCTCTCCGATGTTGCTGTCGCGGAGCGCGCCGCAGGTATGGGTCCGGTAGCGATGCATGGTCGTCCTGAATGGTCGGCGTGAGGAAAAGGGAATCGGCGCAAACCTCGAGGGGCGCGTGGCCGAATGCGCGCAGGGTTTAGCCGAGCCGCCCCGGCGCGGCAACCGCAGGAACGCCTTTTCCGCCTGGGAGCCCGGCCGATTGCGCCCTCATTGCAACCGCGGGCGCTGCCGCCGGATTGGGCTGGCTCTGCAGCGCTCATCTGACGGCCGATTGGGCTCGAAAACTGGCCGCCTTGCGCCTATCTTGGAGCCATGACCGTGCATTTCCCCTTCCAGAACTCCTACGCCGCGCTGCCGGACAATTTCTTTGCCCGGGTGGCGCCGACCCCCGTCGCCGCGCCACGCCTGATCAAGCTGAACCGGCCGCTCGCCGAGGAGCTGGGCCTCAATCCGGCCGAGCTGGAGACGCCGGAGGGCGCCGAGATCCTGGCCGGCAAGACCGTGCCCGACGGTGCCGAGCCGATCGCGATGGCCTATGCCGGCCACCAGTTCGGGCATTTCGTGCCGCAGCTCGGCGACGGCCGGGCGGTGCTGCTCGGCGAGGTGGTCGATCGCAACGGCGTCCGCAGGGACATCCAGCTCAAGGGCTCCGGCCCGACCCCGTTCTCCCGCCGCGGCGACGGCCGCGCGGCGCTGGGGCCGGTCTTGCGCGAATACATCGTCAGCGAGGCGATGGCGGCTTTGGGCATCCCGACCACCCGTTCCCTGGCCGCCGTCGTCACCGGCGAGCAGGTCTACCGCGGCATCGCCCTGCCCGGCGCCGTGCTGACGCGGGTGGCGACCAGCCACATCCGGGTCGGCACGTTCCAGTATTTCGCCGCGCGCCAGGATGTCGAGGCGGTACGCCGGCTGGCCGACCATGTCATCGGCCGGCACTATCCCGATCTCGCCGGCGGTGAGCGGCCGTATCACGCGCTGCTCGACGCGGTGATCAGCCGCCAGGCCAAGCTGATCGCCGACTGGCTCCTCGTCGGCTTCATCCACGGCGTCATGAACACCGACAACACCTCGGTCTCGGGCGAAACCATCGACTACGGCCCCTGCGCCTTCATGGACGCCTATGATCCGAAGCAGGTGTTCTCCTCGATCGACGAGTTCGGCCGCTACGCCTTCGCCAACCAGCCGCGCATCGCGCTGTGGAACCTGACCCGGCTGGCGGAATGCCTGCTGCCGCTGTTCGACGCCGACAAGGACCAGGCGATCAAGCAGGCCGAGGCCGCGCTCGACGGCTTTGCGACCCAGTTCACCGACGCGCACCAGGCGGGGCTGCGCCGCAAGCTCGGCCTGTTCACGAAAACGGAGGGCGATCAGCCGCTGGCACAGGCGCTGTTCGACGCCATGGCCGCGGCCAAGGCGGATTTCACCCTGACCTTCCGCCGGCTCAGCGACGCCGCCGGCAGCGGCGATCTCGGCGAGGTCCGCGCCCTGTTCGAGGACCCCACGGGCTTCGACGAGTGGGCCGGCCGCTGGCAGCAGCGCCTCGCTGCGGAACCCCAGAGCCCGGCCGAGCGGCGCGAGGCGATGCGCAAGGTCAATCCGGCCTTCATTCCGCGCAACCATCGCATCGAGGCGGTCATCACCGCGGCGGTCGAGAACGACGACTACCGGCCGTTCGAGGAGCTGCATGCCGTGCTGGCAAACCCCTATGACGACCAGCCGGACTTCGCGGCCTATACGCAGCCGCCCGAGCCCGAGGAGCGGGTGCTGCAGACCTTCTGCGGCACCTGACACGCAGTCTTAACTCCCCGTCCACCATCGCCCCGACCGCGCCGGGGTCCTTAAGAAACGATCAACGCAGCCCCGACAAGTTGAACCAAACTGTCGGGAGGTTGCGAACATGGACGCGCTGGTGTTCGAATTCATGGGTCTGGCGATGATCGCATTGTGCCTGATCGTGCTCGCCGTGCCTTCGGCGCGCCGGCCCTCGGGACGGGTCCGGCACCACTGAGCGGCCTTTGCCGGCCGGCACCGTCAACCATAGAGCGACCCACCGGCGCCTCGGCGCTTGCGTTCCGGGCTGTTTGGGCCGACAAGCGGGGACGAATTTCGTTCCGTACCCTTTGCCGACACCCTTGACTTGTCAGCGTTTTCGGACGACGGCGTAAGTGCCTCGTCATGGATCGTTCATGGACTTGATCACCACCACCGCGGATCTCGCGGCCGCCTGCGACCGCCTCGCCAAACACCCGGTCATCACCGTCGATACCGAGTTCCTGCGCGAAACCACCTACTACCCCCTGCTCTGCGTCGTGCAAATGGCGAGCGCGGACGAGGCCGTGGTGATCGACGCGCTGGCCGAGGGCATCGATTTGAAGGCGTTCTTCGAACTGATGGCCAACGAGAAGGTCCTGAAGGTCTTCCACGCCGCCCGGCAGGACATCGAGATCATCTGGCACCGCGCCGGCATCGTCCCGCACCCGATCTTCGACACCCAGGTCGCCGCGATGGTGCTGGGATACGGAGACAGCATCGCCTACGACCAACTGGTCGAACGCATCACCGGACACCGCCCGGACAAGACTCACCGCTTCACCGACTGGTCGCGCCGGCCGCTGACCAAGGAGCAGGCGCACTACGCCGAGGCCGACGTCACCCATCTGCGCGACGTCTTTGCCGCCCTCGATGCCGATCTCAAGAAGCGCGGCCGCAGCGACTGGGTCAGCGAGGAAATGGAAATCCTGACCTCGCCCAAGACCTACGACTTTCACCCCGAGCGCGCCTGGGAACGGTTGAAGACCCGCGTCCGCAAGCCGAAGGAGCTGGCGGTGCTGATCGAGGTCGCCGCCTGGCGCGAGCAGGAGGCGCAGAGCCGCGACGTGCCGCGCAGCCGCGTGATGAAGGATGATGCGGTCGGCGACATCGCCACGCATGCGCCGACCACCATCGAGAAGCTCGGCAATCTGCGCTCGCTGCCCAAGGGATTCGAGCGCTCCAAATGGGGCTCCGACATCGTGGCCGCCGTACAGCGCGGTCTCGCCCGCGACCTCGCCGCGCTACCGAAGCTGGAAAAGCCGCGAAACAATTCGAACGGGGCTGCGATCGTCGAACTTCTGAAGGTCCTGCTGCGCATGACCTCGGAACGTCACGCCGTCGCCAGCAAGGTCATCGCCACCGTCGACGATCTCGAGCAGATCGCGGCCGACGATCATGCCGACGTGGCGGCGCTGCAAGGCTGGCGCCGCGAACTGTTCGGCGAGGCCGCGCTGGCGCTGAAGCACGGCAAGCTCGCGCTCGCCATCGACAAGGGCCGCGTCGTCAGGGTCGACCGGCCCTGAGCGGGCCATTCCGGCAATTAGTTACCGCCAAGGTCGAGGTCGCAGCAGCTCATTGCAGGCGGCGGAACTATGCGATCACTAGCAACTACTCGCATCCCGTGCACGGAGCGTGATTAGCACGTCTCGCCATCAGCTGACCCAGGTGAGTGCGCGCGGCCGGTTCAGCCGCCATGTTGCCCGAATGTCATTCGGAATCCGCCTGCCCCCTCAACTCTGCCTCGATTGTCTGGGACACCTCGACCAGGGCCAACGAGAGGATGTAGGCGCTGGTCGGCAAGTCGAGCTGGCGCGCTTTCGCAATGGCCGCCTGGAGGCTGCTCGCCAGCTGCTTGAGCTGTTCCTCTCGGGTCATATCGTGGTCTCGTTCCTGGAGCTGCAGCGTGAGCAAAGACGATTGCGAACCGCCCGAACAGAAACTGCTGCGGCTGTTGAGCGAAAATCCTGTTGATTTGCACGTCGTGGAGGCTCTACGCCTTGTAGTTGCATTCAACAAGATAATCGCCCCGTCAGATCGGCGCATGGTAATCGAGCTGGCCGAGCGCCTCGCGGCGCGGTGAGGCCCGCGCCGCGCTCAGACCGCGAGCCGGCCGCTTGCGCCCGTCAGCTGGGCACTGTCGACCACGCCGGCGAAATTGCTGATCACCCCGGTCACGACCTGCTTGTACGACGCCGCATCGCCGGCGCAGGCCTTGCGGCAGGCCACCGCATCGCCGATCACCTGGTAGCGATGGCTGCGATGGAAGCCATCGACGACCGTGCACAGGATCGTCTCATCGAGCGAGAAGCCGAGCACGACGCAACGGATGCTGCGCATGTTCGACATGTAGTCGGCGAACCGCGCCGAGCTGTAGGCGGAGGGCAGCGGGTGCTCGAACGCGATCTCGCCCGGCCTCGGCTTGAAGTCATCGATCCAGTTCGTCAGGTTCGAGGCCGGGTTGAACCACGCCGCCTGCGCGATCCGCTTGAGATGCACGACAGGCCAGAGATTGTCACGCCAGAGCGCGATCAGCTGCCGGCAGCGGCCCATGATGACGTCACCGTCGGCGACGAGGTGCTTGCGTCCCTCAGCGAGATACTCGCATTGCAGATCGGCACACATCAGGACCGGCGGATCGATCTCGCCGCCGCCGAACAGATCGCGGTTCGAGATCATGATCTGGCTGCAGCAAAGTCACGCAATGGCGAGGACGCCGGCCGGCCGGCCGAAAGGTCGAGCACGCCGGGACGATCCCAGTCGCCCTCGGGGCGGATGATCATGTAGGGATCGCTGTCGAGCGTGATCGCGTCGGAGCACGGCTCGAGATCCAGCACCATCTCCGTGTAGGAGAAGTCGGAAAAGGTGAGCTTGCGATTATGGCCGAGCGGCTTCGCGCCGAAATGCGCCCAGAAATCGACCAGGCGATCCTGCGCATGGCCATAGGCTTTCTTGAAGCCCTTGCGCCGGCAATAGTCGAGCGCCTCGCGCACCAGCTTGAACGACAGCCGCGAGCGGCGATATTGATGCCGGACCGCGAGCCGCTCGACCTTGGCGAATTCGCCGAAGAAGCGCACACGCACGCATCCGGCCGGCTCCTTGCCGACGAAGCCGAGGAAGTGCGCCGCGACGAGATCGTTGCCGTCGAACTCCTCCTCCATCGGGCAATCCTGCTCAGTGAGATAGACGGCGGATCGGATCGCGGTCACGAGCATCAGATCGTTCGGATCACGCGCGATGCGCACGGTGATCGCGCGTGGATTCGATTTCGTCATCCTAGCTGAACTCATGCCGTGCATCTGCAAGACTCCTTTTTACTAAATTTGTCGTTGATTGGAGCGAGGGCGCGATCATCTCGGGCAGCCGGTTCCACGGCCGCTGATACCACCAGAGATCCGGCTGAAAGCTTGCGAGCGGAGCGAAACCGAGCGCACCGAGAAAGGCACGTCCCTCGGGGCTCGATGGCTGGGCGTAGTAGTCGGCGGACCGGTACCGCGGCCCGCGCAGCATTTGCGCGACATTGCCGAGACCGATCGCGCCGCGTCCCTTTGCCACCAGTGCCCAGACATAGATGGCAGCCGGCTGTTCATCGGGCTGCGCCAGGAATCGGCGCGGCGGATCATTCAAATTGAAATCATCCAGCAGCAGCGCATCGAGACCGGCCGAGTTCAAATAGAGAAACGCGATGCCGCCGAGCAGCCGGCCGCCCTGGCAAAGCACGAAAATGGAGTCCGGATCGTGCCGCAAGAACTCGGCGAGCTCCTGCGCGGATGCGCGCACGCCCGGAATTTCCCGCCGCGCCAGCGCGGCGAGTTCGCCGAGCCGCTCGGGTGTAACGGCCTGCGCCGTGATCCGATGAGTCCATGGCAATGCGTCGAGCTGATGTCGATCTGAAAATTCAGTACTTCCGCGCTGCGAGTTCTGCATCTATGTTTCCAGCTTGGCTTTGATGAGGTCATCCTACTAGTCGGGGCTCGAGTGTATGCGGCAACATTTGCATCGGGGTGCTGCATCTACGCAGCGCGGAAAATCTGACGAAACGCTTAATGCCTCATGGGAAGATTTAAGAGCATTTCTCCTTTGTACGCGGCACCAGAGCTTCAGGAATGCAGCTGATGTGCTCGGCCTGACCGGCACCACGCTGATGCGCAAGATCGACCGACTGGAGAACGAACTCGGCTTCAAGCTCTTCATCCGCGATCAGTCCGGGCTGTCGCTCAGCGATGAAGGACGCGCGCTTCTGTTCGACGTCGAGCAGATGGAACGGCTGAGCTTCAACATCTTCCGTCGCGCCGCGCTCTCGACCGATACGCGCGGATCGGTGCGCGTGGCCGTGACGGAAGGCCCCGGCAATTTCTGGATCCTGCCGCGGCTGATCGACTTCCAGCGAACCTATCGCAAGATCACGGTGGATCTGAGTTGCGCGATGCAGCAGGCGGACGTGTCACGCCTGGAGGCGGACATTTCCATCCAATTCGAGCGGCCGACGAACCCGGACGTCATCGTGACCAAGCTCGGGCGGCTGCACATCTACGGCTTCGTCTCCGAAGCCTATCGCGATGCGCATGGCGTTCCGTCGTCGCTCGCAGACCTTCGGAACCACCGCATCATCAAGCAGCACGGCATGCAGCTCGACGAGTCCGGCTACGCGCGCATCCTCGGATTGGAGTCGCTCGAGGGAATCGTCGGCATCTCGACCAATTCGAGCGTCGCCGTGCTCTATGCGGTCGAGCGCAGTGCCGGGATCGGTTTCCTGCCGACGTCGGTGATCGCGCTGGGGGCGCCGCTGGTTCCGGTCGATCTCGGCGTCAACTACCACATGGACCTGTGGCTGACCTATCACAAGGAGTTCCGCAACTCCGACCGGCACAAGGTGGTGATCGACTGGCTGAAGCACATCTTCGATGCGAAAATCCATGCCTGCTTCCGCGACGAGTTCATCCATCCGCTGGATCTGGTGCCGCTGATGACGGCGTCGCGCGAGGCGATCGGCTTCGGCGGCTACATCGCGCCGAGGCCGGTCTGACCGGCTACCATTTCAGCTCGACGCCGAGCGTGCCCTGATGCGACTGCAGCGCCGAGCGCAGCTTGGCGTCGTAGTTCAGATAGAACCGCGCCGTGCTGTTGAGCGACAACGACAGCGCCGCGCCGGTGTCGGCGCCGTAGCGCCCCTCGCCGAGGCCCTGCAGCGCGATGCTCTGCGCGCCCAAGCTGACGGTCACCGTGCCGAGGTTTTGCGCGAAATTGTCGACGAACTTGCCGTAGGCCGAGACGTCGAGGATCTTGCCGTCGATGACGAAGTAACGACCGATCTCGGCGCCCGCCAGAACGCGGCCGCGCTCCAGCGACGTGCCGCTGACCGACAGCGGATCGAGACCACCGCTCTCCTGGAACGCGGCCGTGCTGGCGCGGACATATTCGAAGGCGAGCTTCGGAACCACGCGGCTTTCGCCGACGCTCCAGTAATAGTCGATCTCGCTCAGCACGCCCGTCAGGTGGGCGGCATAGACCGAGCGCGTCGCCCCGAGGGCGGTGTCACGCCGCGCATCGATCCCGCCGAACCCGTGCACGACGGCAGTCGCCCAAGTCCAGGGTCCATGGTCGACCGAGGCATTGAAGCCGAGCTGCGTGAGATCCAGCGTCGCCGACTGCAGCGCGAGCGGCACGTCGACCAGGGTCCGGCTCTGGTCGACCGACAGGCCGACGTTGACGCCCGGCGCGAGACGCATGCCGATACCGGCGACGCCGCCCCACGTCGATCGCTTGTCGCCAACGAATGCACCTTGGGCGTCGGACCGCGCCGCGACGCCATAGGCTTCTCCCCAGCTGCGATAGCGCGGCTGCTCCGCCGCCTCCGGCGCTCCGCCGCCGCCGGGGTTGCTGCGCAGCAACCGGCTGCCGCCGAACGAGGCCTCGCGGCCGAGCCGTTGCAGGAACTGCGAGCCGAGGTCGAGCACCGAGCGGCCGGACGAGAGATCGGAACTGATCGCGCCGGGAACCGGGCTGGGGGATGGCGCCGGTGTCGGAGTCGGCGTCGGGCTGGCCGCGATGCTCGGCAGGCCGGCCGGCTCGGCAGCGGCGGCGGCCGAGGATGCGACGGCCGCGCCGAGCGAGATGAGCAGGATCGCTGCCCCGGCTGCGCGAGGCGATCGCCCGGTCCGTGCTGATCGAGATGCCCCGCGCATCGATGCCCCGCCTCGCTCAAATACGCTTAAAACACGATGCGACGATTTGCCCTGAGTTCCCGGCGGCGGTCAATCAGATTGCAGCGGGGCAGCCGGCACGCCACCGGGCCTTGTGGTTCCACCGCCACAGCTCGTCTGGCTGCAGCGGCGCTTGCATCCGCGACTCCGCGACGCGTTCTCATCAGTTCGCCAAACTTGATATCGCCGGGAAATCGTGATGCAATCTCGGGCACAATCGGATTGGCCGTTCGACTGTGCGTTTCGTGACTGAGGAAATCGAGCAGATCCCGGGAAGCCCGTTTGTGGCGTGGCACGCGATGAGCGTGACCGCGTCTTTTTTTCGTCTAGACGAGGAGACAGCGATGCCGACCTACAAAGGCAGCGTGAAATGGTTCAACCCGACCAAGGGCTATGGCTTCATCAAACCGACCGGCGGAGACAAGGACGTGTTCGTCCATATCTCGGCCGTCGAGCGTGCCGGACTGACCACGCTCAACGAGAACCAGCCGATCGAATACGATCTGGTCGAGAGCCGCGGCAAGACGTCGGCGGAGAATCTCAAGCTCTCTTGAGGCTCTGGCGCACGGCGCTCTTGCGGACGCCGGCCTCGACCAACGAGATCCGCGCACCACGAATTCCGCGCGGATGATCAGACTTCGTCAGCCCTTGATGTCCCCCGGCCCTGCCGGGGATTTTTTTGTCCGGCTGCGGCGTCGCGGGATAGCGAGTTGATGCAAGCTGTCGAAGCGTGTCGGAGCATCCTGTACCGCCGTAGCACCGTCTCCGCCGAGAGAGACCCCTCACCCAAGCGAGCCTGCTGATGTGCCGGCGATGCCCTCTCCCACAAGGGGAGAGGGCACTGTATTGCGTAGCTTTTTCGCGGAACCAATCAGGGCTTCGAATATCATGATCTGGGCTAACGCGCTGGTAGTTACTGTGCCCTCTCCCCTTGTGGGAGAGGGCTTGTAGGAACGTGCAGCAGACTCGGTTGGGTGAGGGGTTCGCTCCGCGAGCACACTCTCTCCGCAATCCGAGTTCACCGCCGAGCGCGAGGCATGCGCGACTACGACACCATCGGCCAGATCAGCACCTGATCGGCCTGCTCCGTCGCCGTCGTCCGGCACAGATCGCCTTCCAGCCGCACGAGGTCCCTCGCCAGCAGCTTCAGCGCTTCCGGGTAGATGCGATGCTCGACGCCGAGGATGCGCTCCGACAGCGTCTCGGCCGTATCGTCGTCCCTGACCACCACGGCGCCCTGCATCACGATCGGACCGGCATCGGTCTCCGGGATGACGAAATGCACGGTCGCGCCGGACAGCTTCACGCCGGCGCGCAACGCCTGGCCGTGCGGATCGAGGCCCGGAAACGACGGCAGCAGCGAAGGATGGATGTTCAGCATCCGGCCATACCAGCGCTGCACGAAGTCGGCGGTGAACAGCCGCATGAAGCCGGCGAGGCAGATCAGCTCGATGCCGCGCGCATCGAGCGCTGCCTGCAGCTTCGCCTCGAAGCCGGCGCGGTCCTTGCCGAACGGCTTGCTCTCGATCACCTCGACGGCAACGCCGCTCTCCGCCGCCTTCTGCAGGCCCGCCGCATCGGCCCGGTTGGAGATGACCACGGCGATCTCGGCCGGAAAATCCGCAGCGTTGGCCGCGCGGATCAGCGCGGCCATGTTGGATCCACGGCCGGAAATCAGGATCGCTACGCGGCGCTTCATCGGCTTGCCCGTCTCACAGCGAAAGGTCGAGGGCGCCCGTGTAGATCACGCGCTCCTCGCCCGCGGCCGGAACGACCTCGCCGAGCCGGGCGACGTGCTCGCCATTGGCCTTGAACACCTCGGTGACCGCGTCGACCGCATCGGCCTTGACGATCACGATCATGCCGATCCCGCAATTGAAGGTGCGCAGCAGCTCGCGCTCGGCAATGCCGCCCTGCTCCGCCAGCCACTTGAACACCGGCAGCACCGGCAGATGCGCGAGGTCGATGGAGACGCCGAGATGCTTCGGCAGCACGCGCGGAATGTTGTCGGTGAAGCCGCCGCCGGTGATGTGGGCGAGCCCCTTCACGGCGCCGGTCTCGCGGATGGCGCGCAGGCAGGACTTCACATAGAGCCGCGTCGGCGTCAGCAGCGCCGCGCCCAAGGTCAGCACCGGCGCGAACGGCGCCGGCGCCTCGAAGCCGAGGCCGGATTGCGCGACGATCTTGCGCACCAAGGAGTAGCCGTTGGAATGCACGCCGGACGAGGCCAGCCCCAGCACGACATCGCCGGTGGCGATGTCCTTGGACGGCAGCAGGGTGCCGCGCTCGGCGGCGCCGACCGCGAAGCCGGCGAGATCGTAGTCGCCGTCCTTGTAGAGGCCGGGCATTTCCGCCGTCTCGCCGCCGATCAGCGCGCAGCCGGATTCGCGGCAGCCTTCGGCGACGCCCGCGACGATCGAGGCGGTCGCCTCGGGGTCGAGCTTGCCGCAGGCGAAGTAGTCCAGGAAGAACAGCGGCTCGGCCCCCTGCACCACGAGGTCGTTGACCGACATCGCCACCAGGTCGATGCCGATCCCGCCATGCAGCCCGGTCTCGATCGCGATCTTGACCTTGGTGCCGACGCCGTCGGTGGCCGCCACCAGGACCGGGTCCTTGAAGCCGGCGGCCTTGAGGTCGAACAGGCCGCCGAAGCCGCCGATCTCGGCGTCCGCGCCGGCGCGGGCCGTGGCGCGGACCATCGGCTTGATCAGGTCGACCAGACGATTGCCGGCATCGATATCGACGCCCGAATCTGCATAAGTGAGCCCGCTCTTGCGCTCGGTCATGGTCAAAACCCCTAATTTGGCCGCTGGTTACGTCGGATTCCGGCCGGGCGCAATGGCTCGCAAGGGGCCCGTCCCCATCCTATCTAGGAACCGGAGCGGTTCGCCACGCTTCGCAATCAGTGTAATTTGATCGAGTTGTCGTCGGGACCAGCTGCGTGACCCTACCCCACAGTATCCCCAACCTGATTACGCTGGGCCGAATCCTGCTGGTTCCGATCGTGGTATGGGCCATCGCGGCCGGCGAGATGGAGATCGCCTTCATCGTGTTCGTGATTGCCGGCGTCAGCGACGCCGTGGACGGCTTTCTGGCCCGGCGCTTCAACCTGCGCTCCGAGCTCGGGGCGCTGCTCGACCCGCTGGCCGACAAGGCGCTGCTGGTGTCGATCTTCGTCACGCTCGGCATCTGGGGCGCCATTCCGCGCTGGATCGTCATTCTCGTGGTGTCCCGCGACATCATGATCGTCGCCGCCGTGATCGTGTCCTGGCTGTTCGATCGGCCGGTCGCAATGAAGCCATTGATGGTGTCGAAGCTGAACACTGCGGCGCAGGTCGGGTTCGCGGCGCTCGTGCTGGCATCGCTCAGCTTCGGCTTCGAGTCCAAGCCCTACGATCTCGTGCTGATGCTGCTGGTGACGGCCTTTACCCTCGTGTCTGTCGGGCTTTACCTGGTGGACTGGGTACGTCACATGAGCACCATCGAGGTGGGATGAGCCGGCTCGCAGGCCCTTCCGCGTCCCCTGCCGACGACACTGTACGGAGCACGTCAACCTTGGCCGGCCACATTCCCCCTCGTCAACTGGCCCTTGCGCTGCCGCATGCGGAGAGCCTGACGCGGGACAATTTCCTCGAGGGCCCCGGCAACGCGGCCGGGCTCGCGCTGGTCGATGCCTGGCCGGAATGGCCGGCCCGGACGATGTTCCTGGTCGGCCCGGACGGCTCCGGCAAGAGCCATCTGGCGGCGATCTGGGCCGAGCGCTCCGGCGCCCGGTCGCTGTCGGCGCATGCGCTGGAGGCGAGTGCCGTCCCTGGCGCCCTCGCCACCGGCGCGCTAGTGCTCGAGGACCTCACGGCCACCGATCTCGACGAGCGGGCGCTGTTCCACCTGCTCAACCTGGCGCGGCAGGACGGGGCCTCCATCCTGATCACCGCGCGCGAGGCGCCGGCGTCGCTGCCGATCGCGCTCGCCGACCTGCGGTCGCGGCTGCGCGCCGTCCCGGTGATCACCCTGCTGCCGCCGGACGACCAGCTGTTCCGGGCGCTGATCGTCAAGCTCGCCGCGGACCGGCAGCTGGCGATCGACGAGACGGTCGTCAGCTACCTCACGACGCGGATCGAGCGCTCCTATGCCGCGGCCCGGAACACCATCGCGCTGCTCGATACCGAGTCGCTGCGGCTCGGGCGGCCGGTGACCCGGGCCTTGGCGGCGGAGCTGCTCCGCACGGTGTGACCGGCGGCCATCTTGACGGCGGCCGGTCGCGGAACCTGAATGGTGTCGGGAACGTCATCCCCTGGTCATGCAGATTGGTCTACGGTCGGCCTGAGCGACCTGATTTGATGCCGCGATCGGATATGGACGATTTTCTGATGGATACCGAACAAGTTACTGAAATCGTAGAGAAAGAGCCGATTGGCGCCGCCGCTCTGGAGATCGCCTCCAGCCCCGAGCGCTTCATCAACCGGGAACTGTCCTGGCTGCATTTCAACCGTCGCGTGCTGGAGGAATCGGTCAATCCGCGACACCCCGCGCTGGAGCGGGTGCGGTTCCTGTCGATTTCGGCCAACAATCTCGATGAATTCTTCATGGTCCGCGTCGCCGGCATCCGCGCCCAGGTGCGTGAGGGCATCGCCGAGCGCAGCCCGGATGGGCTGACGCCGATCGAACAGCTCAAGCTGATCAACGAGACCGTGTCGCAGCTCGCCATCGACCAGCAGGCGATCTGGCGCGACCTGCGCAAATTCCTCGGCGAGCTCGGCATCGTGCTGGTCGACGGCCAGGACGTCACCAAGAGCGAGCGCGCCTGGATCGAGGATCATTTCCTCGCCAACATCTTTCCGCTGCTGACGCCGCTGGCGATCGACCCGGCGCATCCGTTCCCGTTCATCCCGAGCCTCGGCTTCACCGTGGCGCTGCAGCTGACGCGTACCGCCGACGGCCGGCCGATGAACGCGCTGATCCGCATGCCCGGCAAGATCGACCGCTTCATCCGCTTCCCCGGCGCCAAGGACGGCGTCATCCGCCTGATCACGCTCGAACAGGCGACCAGCCTGTTCATCGGCCGCCTGTTCCCCGGCTACACGGTCAAGGGCCAGGGCGCCTTCCGCATCATCCGGGACAGCGAGATCGAGATCGAGGAAGAGGCCGAGGATCTGGTGCGGCTGTTCGAGACCGCGCTGAAGCGGCGCCGCCGCGGCTCGGTGATCCGGCTCGAGATCGAGGCCAACATGCCGGAGGAGCTGCGCGCCTTCGTGCAGGATGCGCTCGCGACCACCGACGACGAGGTGTTCGTGGTCGACGGCGTGCTGGCGATGAACGAGCTGTCGCAACTGACCCGCGTCGATCGCCCCGATCTCGAATTCGCGCCCTATGTGCCGCGCCATCCCGAGCGCGTCCGCGACCATGGCGGCGACATCTTCGCCGCGATCCGGCAGAAAGACCTGATCGTCCATCATCCCTATGAATCGTTCGACGTCGTGGTGCAGTTCCTGCAGCAGGCGGCTCGCGATCCCGATGTCGTCGCGATCAAGCAGACGCTGTATCGCACCTCGAACAACTCGCCGATCGTGCGCACCCTGGTGGAAGCGGCCGAGGCCGGCAAGTCGGTCACCGCGCTGGTCGAGCTGAAGGCGCGCTTCGACGAGGAGGCCAACATCCGCTGGGCGCGCGACCTCGAGCGCGCTGGCGTGCAGGTCGTCTACGGCTTCCTGCAGCTCAAGACGCATGCGAAGCTGTCGATGGTCGTGCGCCGCGAGGGCGGCAGCCTCACCACCTATGTGCACACCGGCACCGGCAACTACCACCCGGTGACCGCACGCATCTACACCGACCTGTCCTACTTCACCTCGGACCCGGTGATCGGCCGCGACGTGACGCGGGTGTTCAACTACATCACCGGCTATGCCGAGCCGATCGACATCGAGAAGATGGCGGTGTCGCCGCTCACGCTTCGCAAGCGCATGATCGAGCACATCCATGGCGAGACCAGCTTTGCCCGCCAGGGCAAGCCGGCCGTGATCTGGATGAAGATGAACTCGCTGGTCGACCCCGACATCATCGACGCGCTCTACGAGGCCTCCCAGGCGGGCGTCTCGATCGAGCTGATCGTGCGCGGCATCTGCTGCCTGAGGCCTGGCATTCCCGGCCTGTCCGACAACATCCGCGTCAAATCGGTGATCGGCCGCTTCCTCGAGCATGGCCGCATCTACTGCTTTGGTATGGGTCAGGGCCTGCCGAGCGCCAAGGCCGCGGTCTACATCTCCTCGGCCGACATGATGCCGCGCAATCTCGACCGCCGCGTCGAGGTGCTGTGCCCGCTGCAGAACCCGACCGTGCACCAGCAGGTGCTGGAGCAGATCATGGTCGCCAACCTCAAGGATACCGAGCAGAGCTGGCAATTGTTGCCGGACGGGTCGTCAACGCGTATGAAGGCCGCGAAGGGTGAGGAACCCTTCAACCTGCACAATTACTTCATGACGAATCCGAGTCTGTCCGGCCGTGGCAAGTCGCTCAAGGAATCATCACCGCGCCGGCTCACGCGCCGGAACGAACGCAACCCGTCCTAGCGACCTGCTCCTCGAGGGAATGACGCGGTGAAGCGGCCCGCGCCCAGCGCCGGGAGCGTCGGCGTCATCGATATCGGCTCGAACTCGGTCCGCCTCGTCGTCTACCAGGCGATGGAGCGCAGCCTCGTCACCGTATTCAACGAGAAGGCGCTGTGCGGGCTCGGCCGCGAGGTCCAGACCACGGGTCTGCTCGCCGCTGACGCCGTGGACAAGGCGCTGACGGCGCTGAAGCGGTTCCGCGCGCTGTGCAAGGTGCAGAAGGTCGGCCAGGTCCATGCGATCGCGACGGCCGCCTGCCGCGACGCCTCGAACGGCCCGGACTTCATCGCAAAGGCCGAGAAGATCTGCGGCGTGCCGATCCAGATCCTCACCGGCCCCGAGGAGGCGCGCTATTCGGCGCTCGGCGTCATCTCCGGCATCCACAAGCCCGACGGCATCGTCGGCGATCTCGGCGGCGGCTCGTTGGAATTGATCGACGTCCGCGGCCATCAGGTCCGCAGCGGCGTCACCCTGCCGCTCGGCAGCCTGGCGCTGCAGGACCTCGCCGAGAAATCGCTCAAGAAGGCGCAGCGGATCGCCAGCGCGGCGCTCACCGGCCTGCCGCAACTGCTGGCCGGTGAGAACCGGACCTTCTACGCGGTCGGCGGCACCTGGCGCGCGCTGGCGCGCATCCACATCATCCAGAGCGGCTATCCGCTCGGCGTCATGCACGGCTATGCAATCCCGGCGGCCGACGCGCTGGCCTTCGTGCGCCGCCTGCGCCGGCTCGTCGCCGCGGACATGCTGGCCGACATCGAGGCGATCGCCGAGGCGCGCCGTCCGCTGCTGGCCTATGCCGCGCTCGTGCTGGAATACATCATCCGCGTCGCCAAGCCCACGACCGTCGTGTTCTCCACCTTCGGCGTCCGGGAGGGCCTGCTCTATTCCAAGTTGCCCGACGCCGAGCGCGCCAAGGATGGCCTGCTCAGCGCGGCGCAAGGATTGAACGAGCTGCTGTCGCGCTCGGCCCAGCATGCCCGCGAACTGATCGACTGGACCGACCGGCTGTTCCGCGTCGTGCACATCCGCGAGACCGAGGACGAGCGACGGCTGCGCCACGCCGCCTGCCTGCTGTCCGACATCGGCTGGCGCATGCACCCCGACCATCGCGGCGAGCAGACCTACGGCATCATCCTCAACGGCAATTTCGGCTCGATCAGCCATGAGGGCCGCATCTTCGTCGCGCTGTCGGTGTTCTTCCGCTACGAGGGGCAACGCGACGAGGCGGCGGCGCCCGAGCTCACGCAGCAGCTCAGCCCGGCCCAGATCGATCGCGCGCGCCTGCTCGGCACCGCCTTCCGCGTCGCGCATTTGATCTCGGCAGCGCGGCCCGGCGTGCTGTCGGCCACGCATTTCCGCACCCAGGACCGCAAGCTGATGCTGGTGTTCGAGCATCACCTGGTCGACCTCGTCGCCGACCGCGTCGGAGGCCGCTTCAAGCAACTCGCGCGGCTGGTCGGCCGCTCCGGCTCGGTGGTGCTGAGCTGACCAGCCCCCCGGCTGCGCGCCGCATCCGGAACAAAGGCCCTGCTGCCGCTCGCGTGATGCAAGGGCGACCGCTCAGTTGGCCAGCGGGACCCGGACCTCGGGATACGGCTTGAGCAGCGCCTCGCCGAGCACGTTCTGCTCGTCC